>CAYVCD010000158.1:0-1705 GCA_964450115.1 uncultured Planctomycetia bacterium | reverse complement strand
AGCTCTTTTCTCGATTTTATCTCTTCCTCATAGAACTTCTCATAATCATGCTTTGCGGCCGTGAGGATCGAATAGTGGCTCGGCGCGTAAGTCTGGACTATCACTTCCCCCGCGTGCTCGCCACGCCCGGCCCTTCCGGCCACTTGAGTCAATAGGTTGAATGTTCTCTCGCTCGACCTGAAATCCGGTATATTCAGCGTCACATCCGCCGAGACTACTCCCACCAGTGTAACCTCCGGAAAATCCAACCCCTTGGCTATCATCTGCGTTCCGACCAGGAGGCTCGTCTCGCCCGACTTAAATGCGCCCAATATCTTATCATGTGAACCGGCTTTTGTCGTGGTATCCGAGTCCATCCTCGATATATGCGCCTGGGCAAACTGACGGCTTATCTCCGACTCCACTCTTTCAGTACCTAGACCGGCGTATTTGATGTAGCCGCTCTTACATTTCGGACAGATATCCGGAGGCTCCTGTGTATAGCCGCAATAATGGCATATAAGCTTCTTCTCTTCGAAATGATAGACGAGCACCGTATCGCATCTTTTACATTTTAACACAAGGCCGCAGGACTTACAGTTGATGAAGGTCGAGAAGCCTCTCCTATTCAAGAATATTATCGCCTGCTTCCCCTTCTTTAAGGTATTATCTATGGCATCCAAAAGCACTTTGGAGAATATCGCTATTCTTTTTTTCGTAGCAAGCTCCATCCTCATATCCACGATCTTCACCTTTGGAAGAAGCCTGTCATCTATCCGCTTGGTCAATCTCACAAGCTTATATTCACCATGCTTGGCTTTATAGAAAGCTTCCAACGAAGGCGTCGCGGTCCCTAGTATCAGAGGGCAATTATTTAGCTTGGCCCTCTCCTCCGCCACATCACGCGCATGATATCTGGGCACATCGTCTTGTTTATATGTCGTCTCGTGCTCTTCATCTATTATTATAACGCCCAGATTATTCATAGGACTGAATATAGCGGAGCGGGCTCCTACAACGATGCTCGCTTTTCCTTCTTTGATCCTCTTCCATTCTAAGAATTTTTTCGCAGGAGTGAGTTTGGAATGGATGACCGCTACCTTCTCCCCGAATCTCGCGACAAATCTTTCGACCGTCTGTGGCGTAAGCGATATTTCCGGGACAAGCATTATAGCCTGTCTGCCTTTATTCAGAGCGTGGTCTATGGCCTGAAGATAAACCTCGGTCTTACCGCTGGACGTAATGCCGTGTAAGAGGAACGTCACATACTCTTTTTTATCTATCGTATCGATTACGCTTTTTAGGGCTTTTGACTGTTCTTCGGTGGGCTTATGTTTTCCTTGAATAAGAAAATCTTCCGCTTCCATATGGAGACCCTTTATTCTCGTCCCCAACTCTTTCTTACCCTTCTTTATACCGCTAGGTATAGCGGCCTCTATCGCTTCGCCCCAAGAGCAGAAGTAGGTATCCTTTATCCATTTGGTGAGTTTGAGCATCTCTTCGGTGAGGAGCGGGTCTTTATCTATTATGCCCTCTATATCTTTAACCTCTTTCACCTCGGCCTCTTCACTAAAACCCACGACATATCCCACCACTCGCCTATTAGTGAAGGGTACGAAGACACGCTGGCCTATGGCTATTTCACCTGAGAGATTTTCCGGGATCCTGTAGTGGAAGAGCCTGTCCATCGGTAAGGCTATTGCGACTTGGGCGAACTTTGGCATAT
>CAYVCD010000157.1:0-1777 GCA_964450115.1 uncultured Planctomycetia bacterium | reverse complement strand
AATCGGGCCTTCGTGATAAAGTTAAGATAATCGTAGGCGGAGCGCCGATCACTCAGGTCTTTGCCGATTCCATCGGCGCAGATAGTTACGCCAAAGATGCCGCAACGGCAGTCGACAAAGCTAAGGAGCTTTTGAAAAAGTAAGCACGCTATGCCCCTATTCCATAAAAAACCCAAATATACCATAGTAAAGGTCGCCAAGAGGCGCCAAGATATACCGAGCGACCTCTGGACGCGCTGCGAAGAGTGCAAAGAGCTCATCTATAATAAGAAACTCGATGAGAATATGCGCGTCTGCCCTAAATGCAGTTATCATTTTACGCTCGATGCCAGGGAGAGGGTGAAGGCGACTATTGATGAAGGGACTTTTAAAGAGATGGACCCGGATATGGTGTCGCTCGACCCCATATCGTTCTCCGGGCCAAAGACATATAAAGAGAAGCTGAAGCAGGACCAGGATCTTACAGGGCTTAAAGATGCCGTGATCACTGGCGAAGGCGCCATAAACGGGCGCAAAGTGGTTATAGGCGTCACCGATTCGCGTTTCATCATGGGCTCGATGGGCTCCGTCGTGGGAGAGAAGCTTACGCGCGCTATAGAGCGTTCGATAGAGACGAAGAATCCCTTGATAATAATTTCAGGTTCGGGCGGAGGTGCGCGCATGTATGAGGGGTTATATTCGCTGATGCAGATGGCGAAGACCTCGGCGGCATTGAGCAAACACAATAAGGCGGGATGCCTTTTCCTGTCAATATTAACTAACCCCACTATGGCCGGTATCATGGCGAGCTTCGCGTCACTAGGAGATCTCATAATAGCCGAGCCTAAAGCATTGATAGGATTTACAGGCCCGCGCGTAATAGAGCAGACCATCCGGCAGAAGCTTCCTCCGGGATTCCAGAAGTCCGAGTTCCTGCTCGACCACGGCCTCATAGATATGATAGTTCATAGAAAGACGATGAAAGAGACCCTTTCAAAGATATTAACTTACTTTTAAGTAAGGACACTGACAATACGATCGTTTAAGAATCGCCTTCGCCTGGGTATCATTTCGATGGCGTTATTCCTCGCCGTCTCGTACCTTCTATTCGCATCTCCTCAAAAGATAAGTCCCCATACAAGTCCCGCATGCTTTTTACTCGCGGGGATAGTTCTTAGTTACAATATAGCCATATTGCTTTCGTGGATAGGTTTCGGACTTGCCTTCGGAATAATGCTCACAATACTCTCCTTCATCGTATCTCTCATCGGAGTCTTAAAGATCGGATGTTATGAAGCGGGTTACTACGCATGGAGCTTCGTCGTCTCAAGTCTATTAGGATATAGCCACTGGCGCCTCACGAAGTTGATGGAGAGCTCCTCCGGCCTCACCTCGGAAAAACTCGAAGAAGATATCAATATACTTTCAGATACCCACAATAAACAGAAGACAGAGATAAGATATCTGGACGGGAAGCTTCTGCGTTATCTGGTACTGAAAGACGTTACTGAAGCATTCACCACGACACTTCTATTAGAAGATATAGCAAAACTCATCATAGAGAGGACGGCCGGCACCATCAAGAAACAAGGCCGCGTCCTTCTCTTCCTGGCGGATGCGGATAAACAGGAGCTCATGCTTTCGGCGTCGCATGGTGCTGTGAAGGTAAAGGGCAAGAAGGGCGATATCTTCGACCGGTGGGTAGTGAAGCACGGCATCCCGCTGATAGTAGATGATGCCACCAGCGATTTCAGGTTCTCGGGTTACAGCGCCGAAGATCCAAAGGCCAATTTTAAGT
>CAYVCD010000156.1:0-1785 GCA_964450115.1 uncultured Planctomycetia bacterium | reverse complement strand
TGCGCTCTTTCTCATCGCGCTCTTCGCGTATCATGTCGCAGAATACGCATCTCTCTTTATAGCTAAAGTACGTGGCCGCTCCCTCAAGCTCCTCCTGCACTCTCTTTGGCACAATGGGAAGAGCTATCAATTGGCTATGGCCGTGTTCAAGCGATGCGCCGGCTATCTTGCCGTAATTTTTGAATATCAGGATATATTTAAATCTCTTGTCGCGCCTTAAGTCTACCGAACGCGATACATAAGCCCAGATGACCTGCTCGGCTTCGGCATAGCTTAGATCAGCGGTATCCCTGTTATGCTCATGCGCTTCGATGATGACTTCGTGAGCGCCTATACCGTTCATCATATCGAATACGCCTACGCCCTCTTTATTCAGCTCTCCTTCTATTCGTAGCGCCGGGAACTTATTGGAGACGACCCTCAAGGTCCAGCCCGGGCTGTTCGGCGGACCGTACTTCCTGTGGACCAATATCTCAGGCGGCGTCTGATCCTCTTTGCCCCAGCAGAAAGGGCACGTCGCTTCGCCCTTCTTCTCATTTGATTCGATCTTGAAATCTTTGACCGTAGGGATCCTGTCTAAATACGTCACTATCCAGCGCCCTGTAACCGGCTCTCTTCTTAGCTCGTTCATATTTTAGCCTCCCTGACGCTCTTACAGGCATCTTCGGGCGGGAGCGGATTTATATAGAAGCCGCTGCCCCATTCAAACCCGGCTACGCGCGTTAATATCGGAAGTATCTCGAGATGCCAATGATAATCGTTCTCTATCGTCTCCCAATATCCCCTCTTATTCATCTGCCTTCTAAAGGGCGCCGTATGAAGGACTGTGTTGTAAGGAAAATCCCCTATCACTTTCTTCATCTTGGCGAAGAGGTCACCGTTTATCTGGCCCAGGTCCGCGGCCATATCTTTAGGTGTCTTGTAAAAATCGCATGAATGCGCTTTGGGCATTATCCATGTCTCGAACGGAAAACGGGAAGCGAAAGGCATGATCGCTATGAAATATTTCGATTCCATGACTACGCGCTTCTGTGCCTCAACTTCCTGTTTTATTATATCGCAGAATACACATCTCTCTTTATAACCGTAATACTGTTTGGCTCCGGCAAGTTCCTCTTTTACTCTTTTTAAATTGACCGGCGTACCCACCAACTGGACCCTCTGATGTTTTATATGCCCGCCGCCCGCGGCGCGGCCATAGTTCTTGACCATCAGGACATATTTTATTCTTGGATCTTTCTCCAGGTCTTTAATGCGGTCGATTATTACGCTATAAACTTTAGCAAGCTGTGCCGCCGGAGGCGCGCCTTCCATTTGGTGGTCCGGTGTCTCTACCACTATCTCGTGAGCGCCTATCGCGTCCATGAGGTCATACATTCCGTGGCCGCGCCGGTTGAGATCACCCTCTGGATGCAGGAGCGGGAACATGTAGGGTACAACGCGCACTTCCCAGCCGGGCGTGTTGGGTTTCGTGCCGGGCTTTCTTAAAGCGGATATCTCTGGAGGGGTCATGCTTTCGTTACCCTGACAGAACGGGCATTTTTCTCCGGGAGCCAGCTCCTCTTTCTCAACCCCTGAAGCGAACTGATCCGGGCGCCTCGCCCTCTCCGTAGCTATTATCACCCACCTGCCTATGACGGGGTCTTTCCTCAGCTCAGGCATTATTCTCTCCTCTTAAGAATACGAGAAAATCTATCGGGTTGACTACCCCCAGGATATTCCCGTTCTCGTCTTTAACTATTATAAGTTCGCTCTTCCTCGCCTCCGCTTTCTGGAGGGCCGTCT
>CAYVCD010000155.1:0-1836 GCA_964450115.1 uncultured Planctomycetia bacterium | reverse complement strand
GCGGCATGACGTCTCACGCCGCGCTCGTCGCGCGGGGATGGGGCAAGTGCTGTATAGTCGGTTGCAGCGATATGGAGATAGGTGATGACGAAAAGTCGCTTACGACTAAGTCGGGCGCCACTGTTAAAGAGGGCGACTGGATATGTCTTAATGGGACTACGGGCTTTGTCTATCAGGGCAAGCTTCCGCTGGTCGATATAAATATAGCAGAGAATAAATCTTATACCGAGCTCATGAAGCTCGTAGATAAAGTGCGGACGATGAATGTCCGCACAAATGCCGACACTCCGAAGGACGCCGCGCAGGCTCTGAAGTTCGGCGCCGAAGGTATAGGGCTATTCAGGACGGAGCATATGTTCTACGGAGAGGGCAGTGAACAGCCGCTCTTTCTTTTGCGCAAGATGATCATGTCGAAGACCGTCGAAGAGCGCCGCAAGGCGCTGGACGAGCTCTTTCCGTTCGTCAAGAGCGATATGAAGGCTACCATCGAGGCGATGAAGGGCTATCCGGTAACGATAAGATTACTCGATCCGCCGCTGCACGAGTTCGTTCCGCATAGCGAAGAGAAACTTAAAGCTCTCGCCGAAGAGCTCGGTGTAGATATGGGCGAGCTTCATAAGCGCGCGGAATCTCTCAGCGAAAATAACCCGATGTTGGGACACCGTGGTGTACGTTTAGGAGTCACGTATCCGGAGATCACGGAGATGCAGGTGAGGGCCATACTGGAAGCTTCCGCCGAAATAATCAAAGCCGGCGGTAAAGCGAAACCTGAGATAATGGTGCCTGTAACCTGCGCCAAGACGGAGCTCGATCACCAGAAGGCGATAGTAGATAGAGTATATAAAGAGGTCCTCGCGAAGTTCGGACTGAAGAAGCTGGACTTCATGTATGGTACGATGATAGAGATACCGCGCGCCGCACTACAGGCGGGCGAGATGGCAAAGACGGCGGAGTTCTTTTCGTTCGGCACCAATGACCTCACACAGATGGGGTTTGGCTTCAGCCGCGACGATATAGGGAGCTTCCTGCCGGATTACATTAATTCAAAGATACTGCCCGCAGATCCGTTCCAGACGATAGACCAGGACGGAATAGGCGAGCTGATAAAGATAGGTATAGACCGCGGACGCTCTGTACGCAAAGACCTAAAGATCGGCATATGCGGAGAGCACGGCGGAGATCCGGACAGCGTTAAGTTCTGCCACCGTGTGGGGATGAACTACGTGAGCTGTTCTCCTTTTCGAGTGCCGATCGCCCGTCTGGCGGCGGCTCAAGCGGCGCTGGAAGAGAAAAAGAAATAAGAGGTTCGCATGGATCCGATAAGGTCGTATTTAAAAGATATCAAAAATATCGCTCTTCTCACTGCTGAAGAAGAGGTAGATCTCGCCAAGAAGATAAAGAGGGGCGATAAGCTGGCGCGGGCTAAGATGATCCAGTCAAATCTCAGGCTCGTCATAAATATAGCCAAGCGGTATTCCGGCCTCGGCGTCAATATACTCGACCTGATCGAAGAAGGGAACATGGGCCTCATGAAGGCGGTTGAAAAATTCAACCACAAGAGAGGCTACAGATTCTCTACCTACGCCGCCTGGTGGATACGGCAGTATATATCGCGTTCCATTGCCAATCAGGGCAAGACCGTCAGGATCCCCGTCTATATCACCGAGATGATGTCGCGTTTTAAGAAGACTACCGAACACCTTACAAGCGCGTTAAAGAGAAAGCCCAGGCTTAGCGAGATATCGAAAAAGATGCGTCTTCCCATGAAAAGGGTGAAGTTGTTGCATAAGATGATGACCGGGATCTCGAGCCTCAACGCGCCCATAGGCGAAGAGG
>CAYVCD010000154.1:0-1839 GCA_964450115.1 uncultured Planctomycetia bacterium | reverse complement strand
GATCCGGAGAAGAAGAGAAAGATAATAGGAAAGACCTTCATAAAAGTATTCGACCGAGAAGCCAAAAGGATCGGGTCGGTCGATTATCTGGCTCAGGGGACGCTCTATCCTGATCTGATCGAATCGCGTTCAGCTTTCGGAGGGCCTAGCGCTACCATAAAGACTCATCATAATGTCGGGGGGTTGCCAAAAAAAATGCGCCTGAAACTGGTCGAACCTTTAAAATACCTCTTCAAAGACGAGGTGAGGAAGGTCGGAAGGGAACTAGGTATGCACCAGGATGTGCTGGGACGGCATCCTTTCCCGGGACCCGGATTGGCGGTCAGGATAATAGGGGAAGTCACGAAAGAACGGTGCGATATATTGAGAGAAGTTGATGATAGATTTATCTCCTCCATTACTAACGAAGGTCTATACGACGAGATATGGCAGGCCTTCGCGGTCCTTCTTCCGATAAAATCGGTCGGCGTAATGGGCGATGAAAGGACATACGAGAACGTGGTCGCATTAAGGGCTGTCACGAGCGTGGACGGGATGACCGCCGACTGGGCGAGGATACCGCAGGAGATACTGGCAAAGATGTCAAACAGGATAATTAACGAGGTCAAGGGCGTGAACAGGGTGGCGTACGATATAAGTTCGAAGCCTCCGGCAACTATTGAATGGGAGTGAGATGCTCTGGAGAGTAGAGATCAGGGAGAAGGACGGCTTCTACGACGCCGTCGGCGAGAGCGTAAAGAAGGATATATCGGACCTCGGCTTCAAGAATAAGATCAAAGAGGTGAAGTTCGTTTATGTATATCTGATAGAGGCTCCTGACCAGGAATCCGACATCAGAAGGATATGCGAAGAGCTCCTCATAGATCCGGTGACTCAAGGTTACAGCTACCGGGGAAGCGTCTCGGATGAAGAAGAGTATAAGAGAGTTGAGATCGCTTATAATCCCGGAGTCATGGACCCTGTAGAAGATAGCGGCAAAAAAGCCATAAGAGACCTCGGCATAGAAGGCGTAACACAGGTAAAGACCGCCAAGAAATATCTTATCAAAGGCAACTTCTCCAAAAAAGAGATCCTCTCGATATCCGAAAAGATACTCTTCAATAAAGTCATCCAGCATACCGTAAAAGGCAAGTCCACCATATATCCGGAGCCTCCCGCATACCAATTTAAACTCACACATATAGATATCCTGAAAGCTGGCGACAAAAAACTGAAAGAGCTATCCAAGAAGGGCCAGCTCTTCCTAAATATAGACGAGATGCGCACCATTCGCGGCTACTTCAGAAAATTAAAGAGGGATCCGACCGACTGCGAACTTGAGACGATCGCCCAGACGTGGTCGGAGCACTGCAAACATAAGACGTTCAGAGGGAGAATTGAGTACCGCGACAAAGATAAGCGATTAAATATCACTAACCTTTTGAAGTCTACCGTGATGAAAGTCACTGATGAGCTCAAAAAACCCTGGTGCGTCTCGGTATTCAAAGATAATTCCGGGGTGATCCGCTTTGATGAAAAACATAATGTCTGCTTTAAAGTCGAGACCCATAATCATCCGTCGGCCCTGGAACCTTACGGAGGCGCCGGCACAGGCTTGGGCGGGTGCATAAGAGACCCCTTAGGGACCGGGCTTGGCGCAAAACCTATAATAAACACAGATGTATTCTGTTTCGGCCCTTCGGATTATCCATATAATAAACTACCTAAAGGCGTGCTTCATCCAAAGAGGATTATGAAAGGCGTAGTAGCGGGCGTAAGAGATTATGGCAACAGGATGGGCATACCTACATCTAACGGCGCTGTCCTGTTCGATGAGCGCTTCGTGGGAAACCCTCTGGT
>CAYVCD010000153.1:0-1883 GCA_964450115.1 uncultured Planctomycetia bacterium | reverse complement strand
AAGGTATTATCCAAAATGAAAACCAATCCGATTCGCCTGAGCTCAAGAAAGCAAGCGATGACCTCCTTCAGATGGTGGCCGCTGTATTGATAGCTCAGGCGATGCCGGATCTATTAAAAGAAGGGGATGCAACAATGCTAAAGAGCACATTTTTGGCTCTAAATAGCGAAAAGATGAGGATAATCTCCGAATACCAGCAGTTGATAAAGCCATACTATTCGGAGGTAAAGAAGCTGTTATCTAAGAATATAGCGCTCCTTCAGCTGAACAATATACTATCCAAAGCTATGATAGCGGAAGAGCTGAACAAGCTCGAACCCAGTGAAATCGACAAGATCTTCGATAAGCTGCGTAAGGCTTCAAATAGATCATTCGAAGAAGAGTATATCCTCCAGCAGGAAGCAAAGTATCGTAAAGCTTACATAGAACCCAATAAGAGGGTATTGGAAGAGAAGATGAAGACTATGATGAAGGAATTCACCCAGAGGCTCTCCGGGATACTGGAAGGGACCAAGAAATGAAGAGATTAACATTGCTGCTCCTCATAATCGCTCTGGCCTTATTCGTGATCCCTGCCTACGCAGACATGGATGACAAGAGCGATAGACTGTCTAACGAACAGTCCAACGTATTCTCCCCGGGCTATATCAACATGACCTCGCAAAAAACCAGAGAGATAATCAACCAGGTAGGCTCGGGCAAAGGCCTGCATGAAAACGCCGAAGACTACTGGCAGAAGGAACTGGCCGGAGATATTACCGATAAGGCGCAAGAAAGAGTTGCGCCTGAACTAAAACAGAAGAAGGGAACGCAGGAAGCGGCAAGCGCCTCCGGGAAGGCGGTCATCGATGGAAGCTCTGTGAACTATAACGTCAATATAGGCAGCGGAACCGCTCAGGTCTGGGAAGGCGGAAAACTCATATCAGAGACCATAGATGGGACCCGGCACGTATATGTAGGATTCGCCAACGCCGGCAAGAGCACGATCCAAGGGGCGATGGATATAGCCAATGTTGGTGACATGATAATAGTAAGAGGCGGAGACTACAATGCATTCAATATGGCGAACGGTGTGACGCTATACGGCGGGTACAGGGATGATGGTGTGAGGGATATCGCGGGGGCCGCTACCAGAATATATGATGTTTTCGATAATTCTATTGAACATCTTTCGGGCAGCATCTTTGCTGTGAACCTGGATAGACCAACGGAGATAAACGGGATAGAGATAATTGGGCCATCTTATCAAGCACCCGGCGTACTGATCAGAAACTGTAAATCGCTAAAGGTTTCCAATACGATTTTCGAGAATAAAGTATTCGGCATGGTAGCATGGGACTCGACCGTTATATCGGAAGACAACGATTTTCAAAGTTATGGCGTGTGGGGAAACAATTCCAATATATACCTTGCCAGAAATAATTTTACCAATCAAGTGTATTTTGGAGAGGATAAGATAAAGATGGAGAATGTTATGGGCTTTAATTCAAAATTCTACTACGATAATAACGAGTTTGTTGAACGTTCGGGTTTTTCTAAAGGATTTTTTGACTCCACCAGCAAGACCTATGAGCGCGATTACACCGTGAAGGCCACGGCATTCACCATGTCTGCGACCAGCACGAATTTGGCAGCATCTGATATCAATAAAGGCGGCGCATATGAAAACGCGTTCAGTCAGGGTAATTTTGATCGGATACTCTCTTTAGGCGGAAAATATGAGAATACCATGACCGGTGATGATCTTACGAATATATTCAAAGGATTGCTTGTTAACAAGGAGACGATGGCCGGTCCGGCCACGGGAACTATGGATCCTCAGACTCTCGTAAAACTTATCAATGAGGGGTTGGGAGAATCTGCTCTGGCTATACCATTAGGAG
>CAYVCD010000152.1:0-1898 GCA_964450115.1 uncultured Planctomycetia bacterium | reverse complement strand
GCGCCCATAGAGGTCGTAAGTAACGATGACATCGCTATTATATCGGGTGATTTTGTCTGCACTATCTCCAGGAATTTACCTGGCGGGACATCGATGCCTAGATCCACCACTTCGAAGCAGGCCCCTTTTAGCATCATGCTCACTATATTCTTACCTATGTCATGGAGGTCACCCTTAACGGTACCTATAACTACCCTACCGGCCGGCTTTATTCCGGATGCGGCGAATAGGGGCTCGAGTACAGCGATACCCGCATGCATGGCTTTAGCGGCTATCAGGACCTCGGGTATGAATATCTCGTTGGCCTTGAACTTTTCGCCGATAGCGTTCATGCTCTTTATAAGACCGTCTTCGAGGATCGATTTTACGCTCAAGCCCTTATCGAGAGCTTCCTTGGTCAGTTTAGCTACGCCGACCCTGTCACCCTTAGCGAGTGTGGCCTGAATATTATTTAAGATATCATCCGACATCGATACAACCTTTCTGACTTATAGTAGGGCACCTTTAAAGGTGCCCTACTGCTACATCTTCCTGATCACAAGCCCCGAAAGCGGCTTGGGATAAAAATATGTCGCCTTCCTTGGCATCTTCTCGCCGTGTTCGGCAACTTTCTTGACTTGAGTAACTTTTGTAGGATTCAATAATATTGCCATTTTGAAACCGTCTTTGTCTATACCCTTAAAGGCGTCGTCCGGATCTTTGACGAACTCTATATTATCATCTTCATCGCTTATCCCCAATACATATTTAAGTATGAATAGATGTAGTATTGAGACGTCGAGGCTCTTCCAGTCCGCGGAACCCTCGCCCATAAAAGTCTTGGCCTTTTCGAAATCTTTGAGCTTTAGCGCATAGTGTCCCGCCTCACCCAGATACATCCCGAACGCGTGGCTGGCCTTTAGTGCACCCAATCTCGACAATAACTTCTTGGCGTTGGGTAATTTTTCTATTGTAAAATATTTACCCAATTTTTCCAATATATCTTCTTTGTTCAATCCACCCACGTCTTTTATGAGCCTATGCGTAGGCATGATCAGGAGCGACTTCTCTTCAAGCTCCACAAAATATGCCATGAAGGACTTGGAATTATCTATTAAGCTTTGCGGTGCGCCCTTCTCAATCAGTTCACGCGCGTAATTCTTTGATGTCTCATAACGGTGGTGGCCGTCCGCAATGAAGATATCCTTTTTGCCCATCAGGCCTTCAATCTTACTTATTGCGGCCTTGTCTGTAAGGGCCCACACCCTATGTCTGACGCTATCGATAGTCACGTCGATAAAAGGTTCTGTCTTTTTGGAGAATGTTTTTAATATGCTGCTCACCTTATGCTTGGCGTCTTCGTAAAGCATAAATATCGGGCTTAAGTTAGCCTTGATCTCCCGCACTAAACGAAGCCTGTCCTCTTTCGGCGCCTTCAATGTCTTTTCATGAGGCAATACTTTCTTATCCTCGAGATCGAGCTCCATAAGACTTATGAATCCTATCCTGTCTATCGATTTACCGTCATACGTGTAGGTTTGAGTATAGATATATATGGCTGGGGCGCTATCTTCTATCAGGATCTTCTCTTTTAACCAGTGCCTGAAATCCGATGCGGCGCGCGTATAACGGTTATTGGTATCGGTATCGTTATCACGCAACTTACCAAGGATCAGCCTTACGACGTTATTATCATGCATCCTGTACAACTCATCCTGCATAGATGGCGGGATGATGTCATATGGAGGCGCGACAACTTTAGAGATATTCTTTATCTTCTTATTATTATAGACTACGGCTTTAAACGGTATTATCGATGGCACGGCTACCCTTCTCCTTATGTAATGATACGAGGGCCCCAAACAAAGAGCCTATTATATCAGAAATTATATCAAAAATCTCCGGAGATCTTCCCGAAA
>CAYVCD010000151.1:0-1946 GCA_964450115.1 uncultured Planctomycetia bacterium | reverse complement strand
CCGGAGTGGGCAAGCATAGATTTTGTCGGAGGTAAAGAGGTCGACAGATCACTCGCCTTCGGGTATAGATATGAGCGTTCTTTCGATCCTAATATCGCCGCCGATCCAACCACGAACGGTAATATAGTTAACTATTTCACGAGCGACCTTATATACAGACTTAATGAATTCTGGAAGGCGCGCGTTTACTGGCGGTTTAACATGAATAAAGGCTATCTAGACGAGCAGGAGTATACGATATCCCGGGATCTCCACTGCTGGATACTGGAATTTACATACGATATAAGGCCATACCAGAATAATGGCACCATAGCTGACCAGATATTCTGGGTCGCTCTGCGCCTTAAGGCATTCCCCGATCAGCCTCTAGGCTTGCGAAGGTCCTACTCCAGGACCAGGGCAGGACGTCCCGGCGATCCCGGCTTCGTGGAGCGCCAGTCTGTCGGCGTCTCACGATAACCCTTTTTCTATAGACCTCTTAAGTCATCTTTGCTATAATAATCCCTCATCAATATAAGGATAAACCATGAATATATGTGTTATAGGCTCAGGATATGTAGGCCTTGTCACCGGTTCCTGTTTTGCGGACCTCGGCAATAATGTTATCTGCGTTGATAACAACAAAAGCAAGGTTGCCGCATTAAAGAAAGGCTTAATACCCATCTATGAGCCCGGCCTCGAAGAGCTCGTTAAGCGCAATGTTAAAGAAGGCAGGCTATCATTCACCAATAATTTAAAAGATGGAGTTAAGAAGTCCGAAGTAATCTTCGTTTGCGTACCTACGCCTCCTAAAGACAACGGCGACGCGGACCTATCGTATGTAGAGGCAGTCTCCAAAGAGATCGCTCTTTCAATGCCTTCCTATCGTCTTATAGTAGAAAAATCCACCGTCCCCGTGAATACCGGTGAATGGGTCGAGCACACCATAAATGTGTACAATAAGCGTAAGATAAAGTTCGACGTCGCGTCAAATCCCGAATTCTTAAAGGAAGGCTCCGCTATCGAGGATTTCATGAATCCTGATAGGGTAGTCGTCGGCGTGAAGAGTAGGCGAGCGGCCGATATCCTCACGGAATTATATAAGCCTTTGAAGGCTCCGATCGTCGTTACCGATATAAAGTCAGCCGAAATAATAAAGCACGCCTCAAATTCATTCCTTGCAACAAAGATATCGTTTATAAATTCGGTTGCCAATATATGCGACAGGGTTGGCGCAGATGTCGTCGATGTTGCCAGGGGGATGGGGCTTGATAAGAGGATATCGAAAGACTTCTTAAGCGCCGGCATTGGTTTCGGAGGGTCATGTTTTCCCAAAGACCTGGCTGCTTTTGTCCATATAGCGGAAAAGAATGGTTATGATTTTGGGATATTGAAAGAAGTCCAGAAAGTTAATAGGGCGCAGAAGAGATCCGTTATAAAAAGGATAGAAGAACTTCTGTGGAACCTTCCTAAAAAGACCGTAGGAGTTCTGGGGCTTTCCTTTAAGCCCGGGACAGATGACTTGAGAGAAGCGCCATCCATAGAGATCATCGGGATGCTCCGAAATGAGGGAGTTCATGTAAAAGTGTTCGATCCCGTGGCCATGAGTAAGGCCAAGGATACGTTGGGCGAGGGTGTAAAATTCTGTAAGGATGCTTATGAGGTTGCGAAGGACAGTGACTGTCTTCTAGTAGTAACCGAATGGAATGAATTTAAAGAACTGGATTTTAAAAGAATAAAGAAGCTGATGAGACAGCCCATAATCGTCGACGGCAGGAACATCTACGATCCTAAAGAGATGAAGAAGCTCGGCTTTAAATACGTAGGTATTGGAAGAGGGTGAATGTCATTCCCGTCTCGTGTCATTCCCGCGAAAGCGGGAATCTATAGGTACTTATGATTAAAGGCGTCAACGTAAAAAAATTAAAGATCATTCCCGACGACCGCGGCCGTCTCATGGAGATATT
>CAYVCD010000150.1:0-1948 GCA_964450115.1 uncultured Planctomycetia bacterium | reverse complement strand
TTAAGCGTCTCTTCTATGATACGGCCGCTCGGCAGGCCCGTAAGCGGGCTCGAGTAAAAACTGTACTGGGATCTTTTGATAGCCATCTCTATGCGGACCCTTAAGTCTAGCGGGTCCGGAGGCTTTATCAGATAGTCGTCTATGCCCTGCTTTATCTCGAGGAGCTGATCTCTCAACTGTCTCTTATCGATGAGAGCGACTATCGGTATGAACGCGGTGATGAAGTCATCCTTCAGCGTACGGCATATCTCGAGCCTCTCTTTGCTCGCGGAATATACGTCCACGACTACGACATCGGGCGAGATCTTCTTTATGGGGGTCAGGTCCTTGAATCCGGCATCTTCCAGGAATACCTCGTATCCCCATCCGTCAAAGCAGAACTTCAGCACCTCTTTGAGCTTCCCGTCCGATGATATTATCAGTATCTTCTTCATGCTCTATCCGACGCGGTGACTATTCGTTTCAATTCTTTATTGACTTTATGCGCCAGTAGCTTCTCGAGCGATATTGGTATCTTTAATGACCAGTTATTCGCGCTCACTGTGCCGGGAAGATTCACCCTGTATTTGTAAGGGTCGCCCTTACAGAGGCCGGCCAGATCCAGGAGATCGAATATCAGCTCTATACAAAATATGGAATCGGACGAAGCCGTTATGTCGAGCGCGGCGCGGACTATTTTTAAGTCAGACTTCTCCCTCATCGGGCCCTTAAGCTTCAGACGCTTCCAGAGCTTCTCTTTTTCAAGATATGTATTCTCGTAGAGCTCGATAAAATCTTTTAATTGTTCGGCGCCCTTACCGAGGACCTCTATATATATATCTACGGAATCGATATCTTCTTTCCAGCGCAGCCTTCCATGCTTCGAACGTCCAGGATCAAACAATCTTTCTTTTGCGTTATCATGATCGATCCCGCGGTCATTACATTTTCTTATGAAGAGCTCCTCATCTACCGTCCCGGCCTCGTTCTCCCACCATGCGGACCAGTTGGTAGTGTCATGCGTTGAGAGCATCGCTACCGACAACTTTCTGTATTCATCGGGGGAGAGAAAGTCGTGCTTGATTTGCCAGTCCTTCATCCACCTCTGCACATCATTTCCGGGAATACCCATATCCCCGAGAGAATCGCGGCATACTTTTGGTATTACGCCCAGATCCTCGGCGCATAAAGATAATGACGTGCTATTTTGCAGTACCGACAACAGATCTTTTCCTTGAGGGCCCCACATCTTCTCATCCTGAGGATCGAAGGAACCGTTAAGGCCCTGGTTCTCCATGGGCTCATTGCAGGGGATGGACCATATACGGAACAACCCCACTACGTGGTCTATCCTTAATAGATCATAAAAATTTTCCGCGACCTTAAGCTTCTCCTTAATATATGTGAAGTCATCACTTCTTATACGTTCCCAATTATAGGTAGGCATGCCCCAGCGCTGGCCTTTGGCGCAGTACATGTCGGGGGGTGCCCCCGCGGCAAACTCCAGCTTGAAAAATTCCGGATGCGCCCATACATCAGCGCTATCGCGTGAAACGAGTATGGGCAGGTCTCCTTTGATCAAGATCTTTTTCGAGGCGGCATACCTTTTGGCTTCTTTGAATTGCTTGAAGAGCACCCACTGGGTCCATTTATAAAAGGATAGCTCCTCCTTATGCTCCTTTTCGAACTGCCCCAGCAGGAAGCTATCGCGGTTCTTATATCCGTCGCCCCATTCGTACCATGGAGCGTGGTTGTGATAGCCCTTCAGAGCTTTGAAGAGACAATAGTCGTCTATCCAGTAATGGTTCTCTTGCGCGAAAAGAATAAACTCTTTATTTGAAGCGAACAGTTTTTCTTTATTGTATAAACTTTTAAGCAGACGCATCTTTTCATCTTTAACCTTATAATCGACATGAGGGCCTGATGATCCTTGCGATGATCCGATCCTGGGAATAGAGTGAGGCTTTAA
>CAYVCD010000149.1:0-1948 GCA_964450115.1 uncultured Planctomycetia bacterium | reverse complement strand
GCTATCGCGCGAGGATAAGAAGAGAGGGTGATTATACTATCTATACTTCCTGACATTTGCTATTACCACTCCGGCGATGACGAGCTCCTGTTTCGGGATTATGAGAGGGTATTTTTTATTGGCGGCCCTAAGGGAGACGATCGCGCCTTTCTTTTCGAAATACTTCAGCGTCCAGTCACCATCGACCTGAGCCACTACGATGTCGCCGTTCTTTGGCGCGAGGTTCTTTTGCACGAGCACAAGGTCTCCTGGATGTATCCCCGCATCGATCATAGAGTCGCCGTCTACATTCAACAGGTACGTGGCCTGCGGGTTGGATATAAGATATTCATCGAGGCTCATAGTATCCGCAAGCTCCTCTTCGGCAGGACTTGGAAATCCGGCAGCTACAACGCCCAAGATCTTCGCCGGCTTCAGCAACCTGCCGGGTGTCAATCTTCCGGATGAGTCTTTATTAAGATATCCGGCCCTGATCAGATACAGGACCCTTTTGTAGATAGCGTTCTTTGACTTCAGCCTGAAGATGCCCAGCATCTCCGAATAGCTGGGCATTCTTTTATTCTTTCTGTAGAATACTGATATTTCGCGGCCATAAGCTTGCAGATCTCTTCTTTCCATTAGGAAAACCTCCGATCCGGATTATAGTGAACATTCGTTCACCTGTCAAGATAAAACGGAGAGAGCTTGTCTTTTTACGGTTTTATGCTACTCTATATACATATGAAACTAAAAACGAACCGGATAGAAGCGCTCACTGACGGCATATTCGCCATCGTCATGACGATCATGATAGTAAGCATGAGCGAACTACTTAAACCAAGTGTCTTTTCTAAGGAGGCCGATTACCACATATTATACATAAGTCTCTGGGATGATTTTGCTTCATACGCTATGAGCTTTATGCTGTTGGGGGCACTTTGGCTCTTGCACCATTGGCAATTCCATTACATCTCTTATATTGACCCGATCCTGGTATTCATAAATATAATATGGTTCATGTTCATCTGCCTTATACCTTTTACGACGATGATGCTCGGAGATAATTTTAATTATTTCGCGCCGGTAGTTGCGTTCGAATTAAATATGCTTATAGTCTTCCTGGTATTGTATATTCAATGGCTCTACGCAACAAAAACAAAACATCTTCTTGCGCCGTCATTGGACAAAAAGGTAATATCCCAACAAGGCAATGTGGTGCTTTCTTTCGTCGTTGTTGCATTATTCGCGATCGCCATATCGTATGGTTATCATATATTGGTGAGATGATATGAGAAAGTCTGTTGATCTGACTATCGCATATAGACTTATCGGTTCAGGGCCTGTGGTGTTGGTGAGCTCGCTGTTGAAGGGTAGGGCAGGGCTTACTCCAATAGCATGGCACATGCCCGTATCGGACGACCCTCCAATAGTGGCGCTTGAGATATGGAAAGACCACTTCATACATAAGGCTATTCTGGAAACCGGCGACTTTGTCATTAATATTCCTTCCAGCGATATGGCAGAGACTGTGCGCAAGCTCGGGAGCGTCTCTGGCAAAAAGATAGATAAATTCGAAGAGTTCGGGCTGATAAAAGAGAAAAGCAAAAGAGTGAGATCCCCGCGTTTAAAATCCGCTATAGGCATAATGGAGTGCAAATTGCGCAGGGAAGAGGGGTTATTAAAAAAATATAGCGTGATTTTAGGTGACGTAGTCTATGCCGAAGCCGAAAAAAGCATATTCACCGATAGATGGCATCCTGAGAAAAAAGGGCCAAAACTTCTTCATCATCTGGGCGGTAAGATATTCTCCGTACCAGCCAACCGAATAGTATAAAAATCTTCAAAAACTAACAGTCTTCTCTTGACACGATCAACGGTTATACATATAATCATTGGCGATGCTCGCAATAATAGTATTAACGATCCTCATGGGCCTGGCTGTCGGCTGGTCGATAGGCGCAAATGATGC
>CAYVCD010000148.1:0-2041 GCA_964450115.1 uncultured Planctomycetia bacterium | reverse complement strand
GTGGCGGACGTGGTCTATGGCTCCAGGTTGTCCGGAGGTAAGCCACAGCGTGTGCATCTATTCTGGCACAGGGTCGGCAATGATTTCCTGACATTTTTGACCAATCTTCTCTACAACACGACGCTTAGCGATATGGAGACCTGCTACAAAATGTTTAAAAGGGAAGTCATATCCAAAATAAATATACGATCAAATGATTTCTCCGTAGAGCCGGAGCTTACAGCCAAGATATTAAAGAATAAGTCTTTGAGGATATATGAGATGCCTATATCGTATTATGGGCGTAATTATGCTGAAGGCAAGAAGATCAATTGGACACACGGCTTTGGCGCTCTGTGGGCGCTCTTAAAATATAGATTTGTAGATTAAGAATGAGAAGAATAGTCGTAAGACTAATATTGGCGGCCTGGGTTATCATCTGGGCTATATTTTTAATAAGGCCTTATTTTAAAAAAGACCTGTTGGATAGATACAGCTCTCTTATAAAACTTTCCACAGAAGCTAAGAGGGCTTTTGTGACAGGAGAGGACTTGTACGCTTTTATAAAATTCTGCAAAGAGTCCATAAAAGAGCGAGCGACCTACCAGGTAGAGGGATTAGAGAAAGATTCTATTGAGCACAGGCGTTTCGGATATTATATGTATCCCGATATCGAAGCTAAGAACCCAGAGTATATCTTCATTTACAAAACCAAGCATCTCCCGCAGGATGGCTATAAAGTATTCAGCCGGATGAATTCTGAAACATATATCTTAAGGAAGACAGATAAAAAAACATGAGAACATTTTTTCTAGCGGAGAAGGCAGCGCTTATTTACTGTGTAGGCCTCGGTCTATTGACTATGGAGATGGCCGTGCTTTCGTTGATAGGGATAAAGTTCAGCGTATTCTCGCTCTCCGTATGCATAGTGCCGATTATCGCGGCGGCCGTCTTAATCCCACCTCGTAGGTGGGATTCTCCAAAGCCCTTCTCAGTTATCGAAAAGTTTTTCATAGGCGCGATTGCCTTCGAGGTTCTCTATGCTTTTTTCAGGACGCTGATAATGCCCATGGAGGGGTATGATGCCATAGCTATCTATGCCTTGAAGGCAAAGATATTCTATCTCGCTGGGGCTATCCCGCATGATTTTCTTACCGCGCTTAAGGGATTTGTGCCGCATATAGAGTATCCGCTATTAATCCCATTAGCAGAAACATCATTCTATACATTTTTAGGCTCTTTAAATGATCTGGCGGTCAAGGTCATATTCCCCTTATACTATCTGTCGCTATTAGTGGTCTTTTATTCTGTTTTAAAAAGATTTTTAAATAGGAAGCAATCTTTACTATTCACATTTTTGCTCGCGACGCTCCCCCAGGTGACGGATTTTGCCACTAACGGATACGCGGATCTTCCATTCGCGTTTTATTGCTCATCGGCCATATTTTATCTATATCTGTGGATGCGAGAAAAACAGAAATCATTTATTATCCTCTCATTTATATTATCCATCCTTGCTATGTGGACAAAGACGGAAGGGTTGATCTTCGCGCTTATCAATGCCGTGATTGCGGTAATTTATTCTGTTAAAGAGAGATCTTCCGCAACTATGGGATATGCTTACGCCGCGCTCTCCGTGCTAATGGTCGGGGCGTATCTTTTTATAGGGCGATCATTGGGGCTCGCGGTTAACTCTGATTTTGTATCTTCAAAAGCTTCCATACTGACAAGATTAACAACGGGATTCGAAAGGATCCCCGCGATACTATATGAATATCAAATACAGTTTTTTGGCCCTAAGAGATGGAATTTAATATGGATACTCTTTATAGCTGGCCTCATCATAGGCTTCAGGAAGATATTCTCAAAAAATTTGATGCCGGTGACCGCATCCATTATCCTGGTATTGCTGGGCTATACGGGCGTTTATATGATCTCATGCTCGCCTCAGGGTATCGGTTGGCATCTAAGCACGTCAGGAAGTAGATTATTTCTTCATTTTGTGCCATTAGTCGCACTGTGGCTCGCCCTGATGTTTAAGGAGTTAAATCTAGATCTATGA
>CAYVCD010000147.1:0-2052 GCA_964450115.1 uncultured Planctomycetia bacterium | reverse complement strand
TATTCGCAAAACAGATCACCATAGCCATAGAGAACGATATCTGGATAAAGAAGAGCGAAGAGCTTTCGATCAGGGATGACCTTACTGACCTTTATTCCAAGAGCTACGTTCTCTCCAGGCTCGATGAAGAGATCCGCCGCGCCATATTCTACCAGAGGCCGTGCTCTTTCATACTATTCAGCATAGATAATTTTAAGGGCCTGCGCGAAACAAGGGGCGAGCTTGTCGCGGAGGATGTCATAAAGAGGGTCGCCAAGTTCATTAAGGATAACACGACCCCTGTCGGCAAGTCCGCGCGTATGAGCGGTAATGAATTCGGCATGCTCCTGCCAGAAAAGAATAAGAGGGAGGCGGCACACATAGCGGAGGAAGTGCGTAAACAGATAGAGGCGGCGAATTTTTCGCGCGAAGGCAGTCTTAAGATAACGGTTTCCGGCGGTGTGAGCGAGAACCCTATAGACGGTTCGACGCAGGAAGAGCTATTTAAGAAGGCTACGGAGCTTTTGAACAATGCCAATAACATGGGTAAGAATAGAGTCGTCGCTTAGTAAATAACCGGAGAAAATAGATGCCAAAAGAGATCAATAATTTACTCAAGATGATGGTTGAAAAGAACGCTTCCGACCTGCATATCACGGCCAACTGTCCCGTGACCATCAGGATAGATGAAAAACTTATCGCAGTGGACGATCATATACTTTCACCCGATGAGGCCAATGATCTCGTTTACAGTTTTCTTTCAAAAGCGCAGATAGAAAAATTTGAGCGCGACCTTGAGCTGGATATTTCGTTTGAGCTGGCGAATATCAGCCGATACAGGATAAACGTCTTTAAACAGAGAGGGACCGTCGGCGCGGCAATAAGGCTCATACCCTACAAGATATGGTCTTTCCAGGAGTGCGGCCTGCCGGTAGATGTGGCCACTAGCCTGTGCAAAAAGATCAAAGGCCTGGTCCTGGTCACGGGGGCCACGGGCAGCGGTAAATCCACATCTTTGGCCTCTATGGTGGACTGGATAAACGCCGACAGGCCATGCCATATAATAACGATCGAGGATCCTATAGAATTTGTGCATAAAAATAAAAAAGCTGTCGTAGAACAGAGAGAAGTCTATACCGACACGCATTCTTTTCCTGAGGCCCTCAAACATGTCTTAAGGCAGGATCCCGACGTGATACTTATAGGAGAGATGAGGGACCTCGAGACGATAGAGTCCGCTCTCATGATAGCTGAAACCGGACATCTGGTGTTTGCGACGCTTCACACTTCGGATTGCGTACAGACCATAAACAGGATCGTGGACGTTTTTCCCGCGCATCAGCAGCAGCAGATACGGACTCAGCTCTCATTCGTCCTGACGGGAGTGCTCTCCCAGCAGTTGATACCGAAGCCGGAAGGTAAGGGCAGGATCCTTGCTATGGAGATACTTCTCTCCAATCCCGCCGTCAGGAGCCTGATCAGAGAATCGAAGATCCACCAGATATATTCGGTAATGCAGACGTCTCAAAAAGATGGCATGAAGACGATGAACCAGGCTCTTTATGAATTATATCAGAAGAAGATGATTAGCTATGAGGACGCCTTCGCAAGGACCACGGATCCCGACGACCTCGCAAGGTTATTCAAAAAATAAGGTCTAAAGGTATTAAATGACACAGCCAAGAAGATTGATAACGAAACAGCTTGGAGAGCTACTTCTCGAGAAGGGGCTCATAAACCAGGCGCAGCTCGATAAGGCCGTCAAGATACAGAAAGAGAAGGGCGGGCTCATAGGTCAGATCTTCGTCATGCTCGGCTATATTAAGGAAGAAGAGATAGCCCAGGTGCTGACGGTTCAGTATGGTTTTCCCTATCTGCCTTTGGAGAGTTACGAGATAAGCGCCGATATGATAAAACTTATCCCGGAGAACGTAGCCAGGCAGTACAACCTTATCGCAATAGATAAGATAGGGAACCTTCTCACCATATCGATGTCGAACCCCCTCAATATACAGGCGGCCGAGGATATAGAGATGCTCTCCGGCTGCAAGGTCCAGGTCTTTATAAGCACCA
>CAYVCD010000146.1:0-2131 GCA_964450115.1 uncultured Planctomycetia bacterium | reverse complement strand
CAGCATTTGTCCTCTTGCTCTGCTTATAAAGCACGTTCGTATCGGTGAAAAATATATTGTTTGTAACGGACCGCAGGCGCTCAATAAGACCATTGAGCCAGGCGGCCTTTATGTGCCCTGTATTCCCTTCTTCACCGAAATGTATCTTTATGCCGGTATAATCTCCTTTTTGGAGAAACCCGAGCACTCCGGAAGCATCGATGAGCTTGTTAAGTTTCTGGGCTATTACGTTATCCGGATCACCGTTCTTGACATTGACCATAAATACATCGCTTGCCATATTACACCTCTTTCTCGGTAGAGACTATTACGCCGTTCCTTTTTAGAAGCGCAGCCAATACGCCATCGCCATCTTTTAATCTGCCGGAGAATGTTCCGTCATATATGCGGCCGACACCGCATGTGGGGCTTTTCGATTTTAATATAGCACTCCTTATGCCGAATCTCTTCACGGCCTCTAATACCTTATATGCCCCAGCTATGACATCCTTTGTGACATCCGTGCCGCTTGAACTTATGGCCTTGGCCTTTCCATCGAGAACGTCATTACCATCGCCGCCGGACAGTTCTATTCTTTCTCTTGGCACGCCAAGAGAAGCCAATACTTCCGGGCATAAGGCTATAGATCTGCCACTATCAACAGCTTTTTTTATTTTACCATTAAGATTATTTACACCGCGGAAGGTACAGTTGATCCCTGCCAGGCAGGCGCTTACCAGACATATTTTACTTAGCCGAGAATCCATAACGGCCTACTCTTTTGCCGAGTGACCAGTATTCGCCCTGATTATAGACTATCGGCGCGGCCTTGGAATAATCGATCTTGCCATCTTTATCAAGGACGGATCTGTCATGGTGGACTTTAACCACCTCCCCCATGAACATGTCATGGACGCCCAGGCTTAATATCTTTGTCACTCTGCATTCAATGTTAGCGGGGCATTCTTCTATCATGGGAGACCTTACTACGGAAGGATCAATCTTTGTAAAGTTGCAAAGCTCAAATTTGTCTTTATCGACACCAGATACAGTGCCGCAGATATCGACCTCTTTCAAGATCTCTTGCGAGGGGATATTTAATACAAAATCGCCGGACTCTTTTATGATATTGCTGGAATATCTCGAAGGCCTTATCGAGATGGTCAGGATGGGCGGTTTTGAGCAGGCCACTCCACACCACGCTATCGTTATTATATTGGCCCGCCCCTGGCTTGCGCAGCTTACAAGGGCTACGGGGACAGGATAGAGAGCTTCGCTTGGCGGTAATTCAAGCCTTGGCATGCTTTTATAACTTATTACTTCGTTCCTGTTTCAGTCGGCGCATCCTTGGCTTCCGGACTCGCCTTTACTATGGTAGTCTTGAAGCATCTTTGAGTGCAGAAATATTTGCCGTTCCTGTAGTAATATCGTTTCTTCTTTATAGATTTTTTACAGGCTGCGCAATTTGACGGCTTCTCTTTCGTCTTCTCTTCCGGCTTCGGTGTCTCAGCTTTTACGGCTTCTGCCTTAGGAGCTTCCTGCTTAGGCTCTTCGACCTTCGGAGCTTCGACTTTTACCGGCTCCTGCTTGGGTGCTTCGGGTTTCGGAACTTCGACTTTTACCGGTTCTTGTTTAGGCTCTTCGGGCTTCGGCGCCTGGGCCTTCTCTTTATTTTCTTCGCTCATTATGTCCTTTCAAGTAATTTAAGCCACTGGGAGTAGATGTATTCTAAGAATCTGCCTTTATCAAAACTGTCTATCTTGGTAAACTTCACACCCGTTTCGTAAACTTTTCTCTTCGGTTCCATGATCGACTCTTTCTGCCAGGCCACACTGCACGATACGAATATCGGAACATTATCGCCCGGCACATCCACAGACAGGTTCAGCTCGGAACCCTGGCTGAGCGGAGTATCCAGAAGAAGAAGCGCCCCTTCCTTACTGATATTGCTGATCTCGTAGTTTCTTTTTATACCACGCCCCAACTCGCAGATCGCATTCATAATTGTATCGAACCGCACGAATCTTCTTCTTTCGATCATAGGACCCTTTATTTCTTTTGGTATAGGAAAGTATAAAATACTTTCCTAACCACTGAAAATCTTATGAAGTTATCAGAAAGCGATTTTCTTGTGTCTAGAAAAAGATCCTTA
>CAYVCD010000145.1:0-2133 GCA_964450115.1 uncultured Planctomycetia bacterium | reverse complement strand
GACTACGCGATAAGGGCGCTGGCGAATATAGCCGGCCGGAAGAATGAAAGGGTCTCAGCGCTGGAACTTGCGAAAGACTCCGGCATACCGAGGCCGTTCTTAAGGCGAATACTTCAAATGCTCGGTTCGAAGGGGTTTGTGAAATCATACAAAGGAATAGGAGGCGGATTTACCCTGGCAAAGAAACCTTCCTATATATACATATCCGATGTAATAGGAGTCTTCCAGGGCCCCTTGAGATTGAATGAATGCCTGTTTAAGAAGAGCCTATGCCCAAACAGGGGCGCGTGTCTTCTTAAGAAGAAGATCGATAAAATAGAGAGGTACGTGGCCGGTGAGGTGGGGAGCATAACGCTGGCCAGCCTTATAAATTAATGGGAGAAATATGAATAAGCGTAAGATCATAAAGATAGATGAAGATAAGTGCACCGGATGCGGACAATGCATACCGAATTGTCGGGAAGGTGCGATACAAATAATAGATGGCAAGGCACGTCTGGTAAACGATATCTTCTGTGACGGGCTTGGCGCGTGCCTTGGCCATTGCCCCGAAGGAGCTATAACAATAGAAGAGAGGCAAGCTGAGCCTTTTGACGAGCGTAAGGCTAAGGAGCATATAGTTAAGCATCACGCGCACTCAGGGGGATGTCCCGGATCGGCGGCGCATGATTTTAGAAACGCCAAGAGCACCGCTACGATCAGCTCTGTTAAATCAAGCGGTGTTTCAGCTCTTGGTCAGTGGCCGGTTCAGATAACGCTTGTTAATGAAAAAGCGCCATATTTTAAAGGAGCCGATATTCTGGTAGCGGCCGATTGCGTGCCGTTCGCTTACGCGGGGTTTCACGACGATCTTCTTAAAGGAAAGATCCTACTTGTGGGATGTCCAAAACTGGACGATATAGAAGCGTACAGAGAGAAGATCTCTAATATAGTGAAGGATAACGATATTCGCTCAGTAACTTACGCCCATATGGAAGTGCCGTGTTGTTCCGGGCTTATAGTGGTAATTGAAGATGCTATAGCGAATTCGGGGAAAAATATTCCTTTTAAAGATACCGTTATAAGCATCCGCGGCGAAAAAATAAAGTAGTATAAAAAGGGGGAAGACTATGTTTTGTTATCAATGCGAACAGACTTTAGGCGGCACGGGTTGCGTAAAATCGGGCGTATGCGGTAAGAATGAGGATATACAGAGCCTGCAGGATATACTTTTATTTGGATTGAAAGGCATAGCGGCATACGCTTATCATGCTCGCGAGTTGGGGGCTAAGAGTGAAGAGGTTGATGCTTTTATGCATGAGGCGCTCTTTAAGACGGTCACAAATGTTAGCTTTGATCTCGATCAGCATATAGGAATGGCCTTAAAATGCGGAGAAGTTAACCTTAAGGTGATGGAGCTTCTGGATAAAGCGCATACCGATCGATTTGGCAATCCTGTGCCGACCGAGGTCGATACCGGTACGCGAAAGGGCCCCGGCATACTGATTACCGGACATGACCTGCTCGACCTGTATGAGCTGCTGCGCCAGACCGAAGGCACCGGGATCAATATCTATACTCACAGTGAAATGCTCCCAGCGCACGCGTATCCTGCGCTGAAAAAGTTTAAACACCTTGCCGGAAATTACGGCGGAGCGTGGCAGGAGCAGAAAAAGGAATTCAAAGAATTCAGCGGAGCGATACTTGCCACAACGAATTGCGTGTTGATACCTCCTTCTGGATCTTATCTGGATAGACTCTTTACTACCGGCGTTACAGGAGTCCCCGGCGCAAAGCATGTGAATCGCAATGACTTTTCCGCTGTTATAAAGAGGGCTAAAGAACTGCCGGCTCTTCCCGAAGCTCCGGGAAAGAAGATACTGACGGGTTTTCACCATACGGCAATATTGGGACTGGCGGATAAGATAGTAGCTCTAGTTAAGTCCGGTAAGATAAAGCGCTTCTTCCTTATAGGTGGATGCGACGGCGCCAAACCCGGAAGGAACTATTATACGGAATTCGCCGAAAGAGTGCCGAAAGATTGTGTCATATTGACGCTGGCCTGCGGTAAATACCGCTTCAATAAACTCGATTTTGGGTCTATCGACGGTGTGCCCAGGCTTATAGATATAGGCCAGTGCAATAACGCCTATT
>CAYVCD010000144.1:0-2235 GCA_964450115.1 uncultured Planctomycetia bacterium | reverse complement strand
CCGCACGCTAAGGTCATACATATAGATATAGACCCGGCCAGCGTCTCGAAGAACGTCGATGTCGAGATACCAATAGTCGGCGACGTGAAGACTATATTGAAAGAATTGAATAAGTCTGTAAAGAAGCCGGACACCAAAGAGTGGATAGCGAGGGTCGAGGACTGGCGCAAAAAACATCCTCTTAAGTATAAAGATGATGAAGATTTAAGGCCGCAGTATGTCGTTGAACAGATATATGAGGCTACAAAGGGAGACGCCATAATAACTACTGAGGTCGGTCAGAATCAGATGTGGGCCGCGCAGTTCTATAAATTCATGAAGCCGCGCACTATGATATCGTCAGGCGGCCTCGGCACGATGGGCTATGGTTTTCCTGCGGCGATAGGAGCGCAGGTCGGATGTCCGGATGAAGTCGTGTTTGACATAGCCGGCGATGGATCGATCCAGATGAATATACAGGAGCTTGCAACTGCAGTTATTAATAAGCTGCCGATCAAGATAGCGATACTTAACAACTCCTGTCTAGGCATGGTGAGACAGTGGCAGGAGCTATTCTATAAGAAGAGATATTCTTATACGGGCTTGTGTTACGATTCGCCGGATTTCGTGAAGCTTGCCGAAAGTTACGGGGCGGTCGGTATGAGGATAACGAAGAAGAAAGACGTCAGAGCCGCGATAGACAAGGCCATAAAGACGAAGAATGTAGTTGTGATGGATTTTCGTGTCGTCACGGATGAAAACGTTTTTCCGATGGTGCCCGCGGGCGGCGTTATAAACAAGATGCTCGGTGTAGATGGGTTGGCATAAACTTATGAAACATACGATATCGGTCTTAGTAGAAAATAAATTCGGAGTGCTTGCGCGTATAGCGGGGCTATTCAGCGCTCGAGGTTTCAATATAGATTCGCTGGCGGTCGGTCCGACCGAAGATCCTAGCGTTTCGCGTATGACTATCGTTTCTCGGGGCGATGATAAGACTTTAGAGCAGATAAAGAAGCAGCTCAATAAACTCATAGACGTTATAAAAGTGGTTGATTTTAAAGAAGGGGAATTTATTGATAGGGAGCTCGTGCTGGTAAGGGTGGCCGTAAGCGCAAAGAACCGCAAAGAAGTTCTCGAAGTTATAGGCGTTTCAGGAGCAAGAGTAGCCAACACCGGATCTAATTCGGTATCGATAGAGGCCGCTGGAGATGAGAAAAGCACAATAAAGCTTTTGGAACTTCTAGAGCCTTTCGGTATACTCGAGGTAGTGAGAACCGGGCGGATTGCTATGGGGATGGATGAGAGAGTATTGAAGGCAGACGGAAAACCGGAAGTTAACGAGTAGGCACAACATAACCAGGAGGGGCAAGTGGCAAAGATCTATTATGATAAGGATGCAGATTTAAATTTATTAAAGGGCAAGAAGATAGCCGTTATAGGATACGGCATACAGGGCCGCAGCCAGAGCCTTAATTTGAGAGACTCGGGGCTGGATGTTATTGTGAGCGAGATCCCGACATCGAAGAATTTCGAACAGGCAAAAAAGGATGGGTTCAATCCTATATCGGCGGACGAGGCATCCAAGCAGGCCGATATAGTCCAGATATTGACCGAGGACCATGTGCAGGCTAAGGTATACAAAGATCTGATAGCCAAGAATATGACGAAGGGCAAGGCGCTGCTCTTCTCTCACGGCTTTAACATACGTTTCAAGCAGATAAAGCCTTCGAAGAAGATAGATGTCATCATGATAGCGCCGAAAGGACCCGGAGCTCTGGTGAGACGTATGTACGAGGAAGGGAAAGGCGTTCCGTGCCTAGTCGCCGTTCACCAGGACGCAACCGGCAATGCCAAGAGCATAGCTTTAGCGTACGCCAAAGGCATAGGCGGCACCCGAGCAGGCGTAATAGAAACGACGTTCGAAGAGGAGACAGAGACGGATCTCTTTGGCGAGCAGGCGGTATTGTGCGGCGGAGCTACGGAGCTCATTAAAGCCGGTTTTGATACGCTAGTCAATGCGGGATACCAGCCTGAGATAGCGTACTTTGAAGTTCTGCATGAGCTGAAACTTATAACAGACCTTATTCAGGAAAAAGGCATAGACGGCATGAGGTCGAGGGTTTCCAATACAGCATGTTACGGCGACGTGACGCGAGGCAAAAAGATAATCACCGAAAAGACCCGTAAAGCGATGCAGAAGATGCTGAAAGAGATAAAGAGCGGCAAGTTCGCTCGCGAGTGGATAAAAGAGAA
>CAYVCD010000143.1:0-2237 GCA_964450115.1 uncultured Planctomycetia bacterium | reverse complement strand
CAACAGCGCTACTACGGTTGCTTCTAGCTTTAATTAATATAATAAAAGAAGGGAAATTGAAAATATGAAGTTTGATACAACAAAAGAGATCCTTATAAAAGGTATACAGGAAGTACAAAACGCAATAAACCCAAAGACAACACTGCCGATACTCTCAAACATATTAATTGAGACCGGAAAAGAGACCGTATCGCTGACAGCCACCGATCTAGACATAGGCATAGTCTCAACAATATCGGTAAAGACCGGGTCGGAGGGGGTCATTACGGTCCCGGCCAAAAAATTCTTTGATATAATCAAAGAATTACCCGATGGCGAGGTGTCGATATCAGTAAAGAAGAATAATCTTGTATATATAGAGTGCACAAGCTGCGTCTTTAAGATAATGGGCCTGCCAAAAGACGAATTCCCGCAACTACCGGACTTTAAAGACAAAGATTCAATAACTATGCAGCGCGCAAGGCTTAAAAAGATGCTGTCGATGACAAGCTTTGCCATAAGCCGTGATGAGACGAGATATGTTCTTAATGGGGTGCTATTTGTGATAAAGCCCACATATGTAAGGATAGTCGCCACGGACGGAAGGCGGCTCGCGATGGTGGAAGAGAAGAACCAATCCCCGAAGACCCACGAAAAGAAGGTCATAATACCGGCGAAGACAATAACGGAACTGGTGAAGCTGTTGGGAGATGAGGGTGAGGTCAGGATATGTTTTGGCAACAACCAGGTCTTGTTCGATATGGGCAACACAAAGGTGGTGTCGCGACTGATCGAGGGGGAATTCCCGAATTATGAACAGGTGATACCGAAAGAGGTCAAAGATAAGATATTGATCACCAGGGCAAGGTTTTTATCCGCAACGAAAAGAGCGGCCCTCTTCACCAATCCGGACTCGTTGGCAGTAAAGGTGGAACTGGCGAAGGATAAGATGGTGTTGTCGAAGAACGCTCCTTATATAGGAGAGGCGCGCGAAGAGATAGGGGTAGATTATAAAGGCAAGGACCTGGCGATAGGGTTCAATCCGGACTATTTGATAGATGCGCTGAAGAATATAAATGACGAGGTGGTCCCGTTCGAAGTCGCGGATGCGGAAAAGCCGGGTGTCATACGCATAGGCAGCGAATACGTATATGTTGTCCTGCCGATGCAGATATAGTTTACGCGGAGCGATTTTCTTGTGACGGATGAAGCTAAGAAGCCGTTAGAGGACCTGGTAAAGAGTATAATAGGTAACTTTGCCGGCAAAGAGAAGCTGACGGAGGAGGAGATCCTCTCGAAGTGGAGCGCCGTGGTCGGAGAACAGGCGGCTAAGCACTCGAGGCCGCGCTCTTTTACGGATTCCAGGCTGATAGTGCACGTCGACGACTCAAGCTGGCTCTACGAGCTAACGACGAGGAAGAAGTATATATTGAATAATTTATCATCGGAACTAAAAGGTAAAAAGTTAAAGGACATAACATTCAGGATAGGTGACTTAAGATGAGCGACAAGGAAATAAAGGGCAAAAAGGTTAAAGAGGATAGCGGCAAAGAGAAGGCCGCGGCGGTCAAGAAGTATGACGCGACCACGATACAGGTTCTCGAAGGTGTAGATGCCGTCAGGAAGCGGCCCGCGATGTATATAGGCGACACGACTTCGCGCGGCCTACACCACATGGTCTATGAGGTCGTGGATAATTCGATCGATGAATGTATGGGCGGCTATGCCACATCGATAGAGGTGATAGTCCACGCCGATAATTCTGTGACGGTAATAGACGACGGACGCGGCATCCCCGTCGACATACACAAAACTATGAACAAGCCCGCCCTGGAAGTGGTGCTGACCACGCTGCACGCGGGGGGAAAGTTCGACCACAAAGCCTACAGGGTCTCCGGCGGGCTGCACGGCGTAGGAGTGAGCGTGGTAAACGCGTTATCCGAGTGGCTCGAGGTCGAGGTAAGGCGCGACGGCAAGATATATCATCAGGAATTCAAATGCGGCAAGACGGCATCGAAATTAAAAGTCATAGGCTCGGCCAAGAACACGGGTACGAAAGTAACCTTTAAAGCCGATAAAGAGATATTCCTCGCCGGCATAAACTACAGCTTCGATATTTTGTCCAACCGCCTGAGAGAGCTGGCCTTCTTAAATAAAGACCTGAGGATAGTGCTGAAAGACGAGCGCGCCAAGGGCAGAGAAGTAGAGTTCAAGTTTGCCGGGGGCATAGTATCGTTCGTGGAGTTCCTGAATAAGAA
>CAYVCD010000142.1:0-2243 GCA_964450115.1 uncultured Planctomycetia bacterium | reverse complement strand
CGGGAGTGCTCTTTGTAATCTCTTTAAAGTCCGAAAGCGACTTCCATCTTGATCCGGGTGTTGTTGGTTTGTATTTTTTTATTCCCATAGCTCTCTCATGTTAGACTACGTCTATTTTATTTCCTTCTTTTAAGGTAACTACCGCCTTCTTCCAGCCGGAAGTCATGCCTACGGTGTAGCGGACCCTCTTGGGCTTACCTTTTACATTGATCGTGTTTACCTTGCCGACCTTCACTTTATATATATTCTCTACTGCATTGCGTATCTCTACTTTGTTTGCATTAGTCTCCACCCAGAAGAGGTATTTATTCGAGGGCATCATATCGGCACCCTTCTCGGTCCTCAGTAACCCTTTTACTATATCGTGCGGATTCTTCATTATTGATCCTTAAGCCTTTCGGGCATCTTCTCCAAAGCAGCCTTGGACATTATTACCGTATCACATACCATGACATCCTTGGTATTGAAGTCTCTGTAATTTTTGATCGTTACATTCTCTATGTTCCTGGAAACTCTCTTTATCTTATCGTCCACCCCTTCGATCACGAAGAGGCTCTTGCCCTCAAGCTTCAGAGCATCTACTATAGCCTGGAAATGCTTCGTCTTTAATTCCGGCAGATCGATCGAATCTATCCCTATCCACTTATCGTCCGCGATCTTTGAGTTCAAGCTGGAAACAAGAGCCAGCTTCTTTACCTTTTTAGGTATATCATAATGGAAATCTCTCGGATGCGGCCCGAAAACTATACCGCCGTGTCTCCACAGAGGTGAACGCGTGGAGCCCGCTCGCGCCCTTCCTGTCCCTTTCTGCTTAAAAGGCTTCTTTCCGCCTCCGGAAACATTGGCTCTGGTCTTAGTGGAAGCCGTACCGCGGCGCTGGTTAGCGTTGTACATCATGAGGAACTGATATATGACGCCCTTATTCACGACGCCGGTAAAGAGCTCCTTGTCGAGCTCGAACTTACCCACTTCCTTACCCTTGGAATTATACATGGGAAGAGCGCCTGTGAATTTCGTCGGAGCCTTCTTTGCCACTACTATCTTCGCTACTGTCTTCTTAGCCTTCTTAGTCTTCTTAGTTTTCTTCGTAGTCATTCTAATTTCCAATTTCTATTTTTTGGGTGCCGCCGGTTTAGCTGCCTGACCCGGTCCTTTAGCGCCCTTCTTGAGTTTCTGCACAACCACTTTATGTTTAATGTAACCCTTCGGCATCTTCTTTGCTTCATTCAGCATTACATAGGCGTTCTTATGTCCCGGCACCGCGCCTTTTATGGCAATAAGATTATTCTCTTTGTCTACCTTCATAACTTCGAGGTTCTGCGTGGTGATCCTTGCCGCACCCATATGGCCGGGCATGTGATGCCCTTTAGTTACTCTGCCAAGACGCGCTCCCGACTGTATCGAACCGATCGCGCGGTGGAACATCGAGCCGTGGCCTCCGGGTCCGCCCTTCCAGTTCCATCTCTTCATACCACCCTGAAACCCTTTGCCTATCGAAGTGCCTATCGCATCTACAAAATCGCCTTTAGCGAAAAGGTCCGCTTCTATCTTCTGCCCGACTTTGTAATTAGATACGTCTTTGATCCTCAGTTCCTTTACGAATCTCAACGCGTTCACGCCGGCTTTCTTAAAACGTCCGGAATCCACTCTTTTAACAAGCCTTGCCTGCTTCTCGTCGAAGCCCATCTGTATCGCATTGTAGCCGTCCGTCTCTTTGGTCTTGATCTGAACGATATAGCATGGACCGGCTTCGATCATAGTAACCGGCACTACTTTGCCGCTCTCATCGAAGATATGAGTCATCCCTATCTTTTTGCCTAATATTCCTACCATTTTATTTCTAAGCTACCTTTCATTCGACAGCTCAGGAATGATCCTGAGCCTATCTACGGATTATTTAATCTCTACGTATACGCCTGCAGGCAGATCAAGTTTTTTCAGCGCATCGATAGTCTTCGAGGTCGGGTTCACTATATCAAGTATCCTCTTATGGGTCTTGATCTGGAACTGCTCTCTCGACTTCTTATCGACATGCGGAGACCGTAGAACCGTGAATACTTCTCGCCTCGTAGGAAGCGGGATCGGTCCTGCGACCATAGCGCCAGTGCGCTTAGCGGTCTCAACTATCTCCTCTGCAGACAGGTCCAATAGCCTATGGTCATAGGCCATCAATTTTATCCGTATCTTCTGTTGTTGTGCCATCGTTTTACTCTATTATCTCGGTTACTACCCCCGCGCCTACG
>CAYVCD010000141.1:0-2265 GCA_964450115.1 uncultured Planctomycetia bacterium | reverse complement strand
TATCAATTATTATACCTTATTGGGACATATTATTAATAGAACATACCCTATAGGGAATGTTATTAATAATTAGATTCCCGAGTGGAGTTTACCCCCGCGAAAGCGGGGGCGGGAATAATGATTGCTAAAAAATAACGAGATTGCTTCGGGCACTTCGTGCCGCAATGACGAAAGAGGCGGTGGTTCATTTCACAATACTTTCCCGGACCATAATTCACGCAAAAATGTTTCCCAGGGCAGTATCTCTATCTTTCCGTGCAGCCGCTTCTCTTTTTCATTACAGACTAAAATACTTTTTTTAGGAGAATATGCCTCTGTAAAAGCATCCAGCCCGTGCATATCACTTTTATCAACATGCCCGGACCCTTTTATCTCTAAAGCAACTTCTCCCGTACCTAATACAAAATCCACTTCAAGGCCTGATTTCGTCCTCCAGAAGTTTATCGCAAAATCTTTACCCGAGTAAGATCTGTAGGCTACTATCTCCATTAGCAAAAAATGCTCGAATGCCTTCCCGAACCCCTCGCCTTTAAGTTCGGCTATGTGTCTTTTTGTCAGATAACCGGCAATGCCGACATCAAACATATAGTATTTTGAAGCCTTCGTTATGACCTGTCGCGATTGTCGTTTTTTATAAGGCTCCACCCTTAATGCCAAAAGCGTATCCACAAGTATCTGATAATACTCCTTGACCGTCTTGGAATTGACACCGCAGTCACGGGCAATATTGCAATAGTTCGTCAACTCGCCATGCGAATATCCGAAAGCATCAAAGAACCTTGAAAACGCCGGGATATTGCGTGTCAGGCCTTCCGCAAAAATCTCCTCTTTTAAATAATCCCGCACATAAGCTTCCTGAGATTTTTTACAGTCTTCGTAATTTTGTAAATAATGACTCGGAATCAAGCCATGATTCAGAGCGCGCTGTAAATTAAATTCCTCGATTTCCCGGCTTACAAGCGGAAAGAGCTCATACCTCCACGCCCTTCCGCCCAACAGGTTCGCATGCCCCTTTTTAAGCTTTCTCGCGCTCGAACCGCATAATATAAACCTTAATCCCTTATTCTCTATCAGCCAATGCACTTCATCCAGCACCTGCGGAATTTTTTGCACTTCATCAAGTATCACCGGCTCCGTAAGCGCTTCATCTTCTTGAGCAAGCAATTGTTCGCGCAAACGTGATGGATCCTTTGAGATTTCAAAGAATAAGTCTGACTTCAGAAAATCATATACTATGCTCTTCGGAAACTTTTCCTTAAGATATGTAGTCTTACCTGTCTTTCTAGCGCCCCACAAAAACGCGGACTGATGAATAGGAAGTTTCATATTCAACATTCTTTTTATATTTTTCACTTTATACTAGCCTCCAAATTAGTATTACTAAAATGTAGTATACTACATTTTAGTTAAATGTCAAGAGAAAATTTGCGTTTCATTGTTCAGCATGCTAAACACATGTTTAATAAACTAAACATAGGCTAAGCACCTAAGGGTCAGATCCTACAACTATCTGTGATCTTTTTTACAATAATGCTGAGTTTCTCGGTGTCCAGCTCAGGATATATTGGGATGGCGAGAGTTTCGGGTGAGGCGGATTCGGACTCAGGGAACGCTCCTTTTTTATAGCTCAGGCTCTTATAGCACTCCTGTAGATGAAGCGAAACGGGATAGTAGGTTCTGGCCTCTATGCCGGCGTCGTTGAGGGCCTTGGCCAGCTTTTCAGGGCTTGGCTTAACGCGCAGTACATACAAATGGTATGTGTGGACATTGTAAGACGGGACATATGGCGTGGTTATTGCCAGGCCTTTCAGATTCTCATCATAATATTTAGCTACTTTGCGGCGGGCGTCGAGCCATTTGTCAAGGTGCCTGAGCTTTACCCTTAGAATAGCGGCCTGGAGGGCATCCAGCCTCGAATTAGTGCCAATGGCTGAGTGGATATACCTTATCGTACTACCGTGAACACGCAGCATCCTGATCTTATCGGCAAGTTCTTTATTATTGGTAATGATCATGCCACCATCGCCAAATCCGCCCAGGTTCTTACTCGGGAAGAAACTTAAACAGCCTATATCCCCCATGGAGCCTGCCTGCCTGCCCGACTGCTCGCTATTTCCATCGAGGCAGGCGGGCTTGCCCTTATAGATAGCGCCCATTGCCTGAGCCGTGTCTTCGATGACCTTTAGATTATTTAATTTCGCTATCTCCAGGATCTTATCCATATCGGCGCATTGACCGAATAGGTGAACGGGAATAATAGCTTTG
>CAYVCD010000140.1:0-2278 GCA_964450115.1 uncultured Planctomycetia bacterium | reverse complement strand
TCGATACCAACTGCGATCCGGATGTTATAGATTATCCTATCCCGGGCAATGATGATGCTATACGATCACTAAAACTGATAATCTCCATTATAGCCGACAGCATTATGGGAGGCCGGCAGAAATTTGCGGCCGGCAAAGCTAAGGAAGAAGAGGATCAAAAGGCCGAAGCGGTAGCAGCCAGCGGTGAAGGGATAAAGGTCATCGATGAGGAAGTGGAAGAGCTTGTAGAGGGCGATCTGAAGCTGAAAGAGGGAGAAGGCCTGCCTAAAGACGAGCCGATAAAGAAGGGCCCCAAGAAGAAACCTATAAAATAACCGATAGAACCATATCGAGGAGACGTATTCAAATGATGGACGCAATAAAGAAGCTTAGAGATAAGACGAGCGCCGGTGTCGTGGACTGCAAGAAGGCGTTAAAAGAGTCCGGCGGAGATATAGAGAAGGCCATAGAGGTATTGAGAAAGCAGGGCGCGGCTCTGGCATCAAAGAAAGCCGGGCGGACGACGAAGCAGGGATGCATAGAGAGCTATATACATCTGGGCGGCAAGATAGGCGTTATGGTGGAAGTGAATTGCGAATCGGACTTTGTGGCGAGGAACGATGGTTTCAAAGCGTTCGTTAAAGACGTAGCGATGCAGATAGCGGCGGCAAGCCCGCTCTATTTGAATAAGTCCGATGTCCCCGCGTCAGATATAGCGAAAGAGACCGAGATAATAAAGGCGCAGATCAAGGACAAGCCGGCGGCCGCTTTAGAGAAGATAACCGAAGGCAAACTTAATAAATTCTTCGAAGACGCCTGTCTTTTGGAGCAGCCCTTCATAAAAGATTCGAACCTCAAGGTGAAGGATATGCTGACCTCGATGGTCGCCAAGATCGGCGAGAATATAGTGATAAAGAGGTTCGTTCGTTGGAACCTCGGTGAAGAATAATTAATTAAATGAAGAGACCGGCATTTAAGCGCATCGTACTGAAATTAAGCGGCGAAGCCCTCCAGGGTAATCTTGGGTACGGCATAGATTACAATGTCCTCATTTCGATAGCCCGGCAGATCAAAGATGTGAAATCTCTCGGCATAGAGATGGCCATAGTCATCGGCGGCGGCAATATCTTCAGGGGCATAGCCGGATCGACCAAGGGCATGGACAGGGCGAGCGCGGATTACATGGGTATGCTTGCCACGGTGCTGAATGCCCTGGCTTTACAGGATGCTCTCGAGAAGAACGGCGTATTTACGAGAGTCCAGTCGGCCATAGAGATGGAAGCGCTCGCGGAGCCTTATATCAGGCGTCGCGCCATAAGACATCTGGAAAAAGGCAGGGTCGTAATATTTGCCGGAGGCACCGGTAATCCCTATTTTACTACAGATACTACCGCAGCGTTAAGGGCCATAGAGATCGGCGCCGAAGTAATTCTGAAAGCCACAAAAGTGGATGGCGTCTATTCATCCGATCCGGTAAAGAATAAGAATGCCAAAAGATATACGACACTGCGTTATATAGATGTCCTTAAGAAAGGCCTGAAGGCGATGGATGCCACCGCGACGAGCCTGTGCATGGACAATGAGCTTCCAATAATAGTATTCAGTATGATGAAAGCCGGGAATATTAAAAGAGTCATAATGGGCGAGAAGATCGGTACAACCATAAAGAAGTGAGGGCAGCGATATGAACGCCAAGGAAGTCATAAAAGATACAGAGATCAAGATGAAGAAGACCCTGGAAGCTACGCAGAGGGAGTTCTCTATGGTAAGGACCGGGAGAGCTTCGACGGCAATAGTCGAGACTTTGAAGGTGGATTACTATGGAGCGCCCACACCGCTTCGTCAGGTAGCCAGCATAACCACTCCGGATGCAAGGCTCGTCATGATACAGCCGTGGGATAAGAATGTCCTGCCGGAGATAGAGAAGGCGATCCTTAAGTCGGATCTTGGCATATCCCCGACCAATGACGGCAAATCGATAAGATTATCAATACCTTCTTTGACCGATGAAAGACGCGATGAGCTCGATAAAGTATTAAAGAAGATCGCGGAGGATGGCAGGGTCTCTCTAAGAACGTGCCGTCACTCGGCAGTAGAGCATATCAGAAAACTTGAGAAAGAGAAGGCGGTCACCGAAGACGAGAGCTTTCATTCTAAAGAAGAGATACAGAAGCTTACCGATAAGTTCATCAAAGATATAGACACTTTCCTTGCGAGCAAGGAAAAAGAGATACAAGGTTAATTTTTGGGCCGCTAGCTCATCTGGTAGAGCACCACACTTTTAATGTGGTTGTGGCTG
>CAYVCD010000139.1:0-2363 GCA_964450115.1 uncultured Planctomycetia bacterium | reverse complement strand
CTGCCATATCCTCTTCTCTTTCCCAAGACAAGAGCGCAAACCAGCGCCGCGATCCCGGATGAGACATGGACGACCGTGCCTCCGGCAAAATCCAGAGCGCCCATATTCCTTAACCAGCCACCGGTTCCCCATACCCAATGGCAAACGGGATCATAGACGAGCGTAGCCCATAGAAGCGTGAAGACCACATATGTTGAGAACTTCATGCGCTCAGCAAAAGCTCCTGTTATAAGAGCCGGTGTTATGATCGCGAACATCATTTGGTACGCCATGAATAGGAGGTGAGGAATTGTTGACGCATAATCCGGATTAGGAGCCATTCCAACGCCTCTTAATCCAGCCCACGCCAAGCTTCCTATAAAGTGGCCTTTATCCGGTCCGAAAGAAAGGCTGTACCCCCATAGTATCCATTGCAGGCTCAAAAGGCACAATACGAAGAACGATTGCATCATCGTCGCCAGCACGTTCTTCCTTCTCACCAACCCTCCATAGAAGAACGCCAGGCCCGGCGCCGTCATTAGCATGACTAGCGCTGTCGAAATAAGCATCCACGCTATATCCCCTGAATTCATCATCACGCACCTCCCTTTTTAGTAGTTTATATCGATCTGTATTGTTACCGTATCCGCAAAATTACGGTTGTTATAGAATTCGTAACCTAAAAGTACGGCAGTACTCTTGGTAAGCTGCCATGAACAACCAAGGTTGGTGGAGCCGTAACCGGACTGGGTTCCCTGATACTCCACGCATACCCATAATTTATCGTTTATTTCTGTCATGGTTCTTTCCCATGCCGCGAGGATGCCATTATTATCCCTGTCGCCATCTCCATTTAAAAGGAGGTCTCCATTCCCCCAGAAGTAACCTATCGAGAATCTGCCTAAAGACAGGTCCTTTATCTTTATTGTCTTTGCGGCCTTTCCGTAGACTATATTGACATCGGTCTGGCCAGCCTTGGTTCCTATATCATACAGCCCGACTGCGAGAGCCGGGAAATACGCGCCGTACGAGTCTTCCGGTATAGCGACTTTAGCGTTAAAGTACACAGGGTAACTGTCCAGATTGCCATATCCGGTCTTATAGTCTATCCCCGCTTCTGCCCTCAGCTTATTAAAAGGAAGGATCCCGAAAGTAAGGCCGGTATTGGTTATAGTGTTTGCTTGAGTACCATCCGAATTTTTATTGACCGGTATATACACGTCTGCCGTGACATGGCCTGTGCCGTAGTCTTGAGTGTCGGTTGATGGTGCCCATACGTGTGTCGATGCGGTTGCGTGGGCAACACCGGTACAAAATAAACAACCTATTAAAGTCGTGAAACATATTTTCATATACATCTTATTCATCTTACCCCCCTGTTGTTGTTTTGTAAATAAAAAGACGCCTTTCATATTCCCTGCCGTGGGATCAAAAGACGTCTATGTCTAAATAGAGAAAGCGCTCCTTTTAAAGGAACGCCCTTGTTTACAAACACATCTATGTGTTCTTACTACACTGATACAAGTAATAATACTTTAGTTTTGGTAACCTGTCCCGGTGAAATATTTTGAAGTCCGAAGTTTGGTTTTTATATTTCTCCTGATTTTGACGATCATAACATGTGATACCCCGAGTTTCGAGCCTATCTCTCTTGTGGTGCGGCCTTCAATTCCCAGCCTCATTACTTCAAGCTCCCTCTTCGACAGATTGCTTTTTTCCGCCGCTTCCGATATATCGCTTTTGTCGAGCGCATCCTCGATCGCGGGGTCTTCCTTGCCTAGTGAGCGCTCTATCCGTCCGTCTTCTTCACTCATCAGTTGTTCAAGACTGAGAGACCGGGTCTTATCGAGAGTCTTTCGAAGATAGTTCTTCAGATGAAAGTAGCACCCTTGAAGCACATAGCTGTCCGTCTTGGAATCCAGCTTACCCTCATTAAAGTTCGTCCATAGATGCTCGAGCGCCTCTTGAAAAAGGTCGTCCTCGTCAAAGAACGAGAAATGGCCGTTCAATTTATGCGTTATCCTTCGCAGTGTCGGCGAAAGCTTCCCGATCATATCCTCAAAGTTTTCTCTCATATATCCTCCTTTCTTGTCCGCCTACGCCCTATAACCAGCTAAGTGCTGGTAGGGCTTCGGCGGATTATTTCGCACCTATGATTTATGTCATTTCATTCCATAAATCATGTGCTCAATAAAATAGCCCTTTATGAGCTTTCTTTGCTCTATAAAGGGCGTCATCGTCCTTTTGCTTTAACCTGACGATTCTAACCAGGTTAGAATAGGCGGGTTATTTGTATCTGTTCGTTATCGGCATCCTTCTGTCTTTGCCAAAAGCCTTAGGCGTTATCTTTATCCCGGGAGGAGCCTGTCTCCTCTTGTATTCGC
>CAYVCD010000138.1:0-2383 GCA_964450115.1 uncultured Planctomycetia bacterium | reverse complement strand
TAGGTATGCCGATCTTTCTGGCTTCCTTTACCGCTATATCCTCTTTTTTGGAATCTACGACGAACATAGCCTTTGGGGGCTTGCCCATCGCGCGTATCCCCTCAAGGTTCTTGTTGAGCTTAAAAGCTTCTTTGTTGAGCTGAGATACTTCTTTTTTCGATATCTTATCGAACCTGCCGTCTTCTCTCATGGCTTCGATATCTTCCAGGCGCTTTATGCTCTTTTTGATCGTCTGGAAATTTGTGAGCATGCCGCCGAGCCATCGCTGATTGACATAGAACATGCCGCACTTCAAGGCCTCTTCCTTGACTATCTCCTGAGCCTGCTTCTTCGTGCCCACGAAAAGTATGTTGCCACCCTCGGATGCTACCTTACTTAAGAAGTCGCACGCTTTAAGGATAGCGCCTTGAGTCTTTTCAAGGTCTATAATATAGATCTTGTTCTTTTCGCCGAAGATGTACTTCTTCATCTTGGGGTTCCAACGCTTAGTCTCATGCCCGAAGTGCACCCCTGCTTCAAGCAGACTTTTCATCAATGCTGATTCTACCATCTCTTCCGTTACCTACCTTTCATCGTTAAGTGAACTTTACATTATACCAACAACTTCCATATTTTCAACCTAAATCTACCCTATACTTCTACCTTATCATGCTAGCGCCGAACTGCATGTCATACAGCCTCTTATAGAGGCCTTCTTTCTGTATCAGGGCATCATGCGCTCCCGTATCCACCACATGGCCAGCATCCAGTACGTATATCCTGGTGGCATGCTTTATCGTGCTCAATCGGTGAGCTATGGCAAATACGGTCCTACCCTTCATCATCCTGTCTATGGCTTCTTGGACCAATACCTCCGATTCGGTATCGAGCTGCGACGTGGCCTCATCCAATATAAGTATAGGTGAATTCTTAAATACCGCCCTGGCTATGGATAGGCGCTGTTTCTCTCCGCCGGAAAGCCTGAAACCGCGCTCTCCCACTATCGTTTCATAACCCTGGGGCATCTTCATTATAAAAGAGTGCGCATTGGCTATCTGGGCAGCCCTGATAATATCCTTCTTGTCCGGATTATCATTGCCGTAGGATATATTGTACGCTACAGTCTCATTAAAAAGGATCGTCTCCTGCGTCACGATGCTTATTTGAGACCTTAAGGATTTCAAAGTATAATCTCGTATATCTACACCATCTATGGTAACTGCGCCCTTCGTTACGTCATAGAAACGAGGTAACAAGTTTACGAGCGTCGTCTTGCCAACACCTGAGGGGCCCACAAAAGCAGCTATCTCGCCGGCCTTGACCTCCAGATTGATACCGTTTAATACCATCTTGTCATCGTAACCAAATGAGACGTTATTGAACTTTACGGAATTTTTAAATTTGGGCAGCTCTCCGGCACCCGGTTTCTCTATGACCGTATCTTTGGTATCGAGCACCTCGAATATCCTGGACGCCGCGGCAAGCGCCTGTTGGTTTATGCTGTACACATTAGTCAGTCGCTTGATAGGCTTCATCAAGGACAAAATGCTTGCCAGAAAAGTGACGAACGCTCCCGCCGACAACGCTCCGGATACTATCTCTTTGCCGGCAACCCACAGGATAATGGCTATGCAGAACATCCCTACGAATTCGGTGATGGGGCTGACGACGCTTACCCTCTTCACCGACTTCATGGCTAGCCTGTAAAATTGCTGGTTCTGGTTTTTGAAGCGCTCCGACTCCCGGCGCTCCATCGAAAAAGCTTTGACCATGCGGATGCCGGATATCGTCTCATGCAAAGTCGTCGTGATATCGGACATGCTCTCCTGGGACTGCCTCGAGATAGATTTAAGCCGTTTGCCTATCTTCACAACGGGATAGATGACCAGCGGGAATAGTATCAAGCTTATGAGTATCAGGGTCCAGGATATCGAAAAATAAGCTCTTATCGTAAAGACCAGGCCGATATAGACTATCAATTGTATGGGTTGATACAGCATATCGGTAAGCCCGGTGGAGATGGAGTCTCTTATGACAGCGGCATCGTTAGTGATGCGGCTCATGAGCTTACCTGTGGGGTTCTTTGAATAAAATTCCATGGGAAGGCTCAGTAATTTATCATAGATGATATTCTTCACATCCCTGATCACGCGCTGGGAGGCATCGCTCATCAGATATGTCTGGAAGAACTCAAATAAGTTCCTGAAAAGCCAAAATATCATGACGATCACGATCATCCAGTTCAGGATATCCATAGGAGACATTGAATTCACGAGGTCTATAACAGATCTGATCTGATCCGGGATCACCACGCCTGCCGGTATAACCATCTTTTTGCCGGTTATGACGTTATCTATGAGCGGGATTATCATGCTTATAGAAATGCCGGAAAACGCGGAAGTGC
>CAYVCD010000137.1:0-2482 GCA_964450115.1 uncultured Planctomycetia bacterium | reverse complement strand
ATGCATATGTCAGGACGTTCGTCTTGCCGCAAAGCGTCAGCTTCTTTCTCTTGTTACGTTTTCTGCAATATTCGAACGCGTAACGTATACAGCGCTCGACGCCCTTACGCGTGTTATACGATATCTGGGTGGCGACTTCATTCTTCTTACCCTTATTGAGGAACTTGCCCATGCCCTTATAGAGGCCCTCGGAATTCTCTCTTACCACAACAAAATCTATATCTTCCGGCTTCTTATCTTTTATCGGGCAGAAGTTGGCGTTATAGAGTTTCACCGGCCTCAAGTTTATATATTGGTCCAGACCAAATCTAAGCTTAAGTAATAGCCCCGTCTCCAGTATGCCTGGCTTTACATCGGGATGCCCTATGGCCCCCAAATATATAGCATCGAACTTCTTTAAGTCCTTTATCTCTTTATCAGATATTATCTTTCCGGTCTTGAGATATCTCTCTCCGCCGTAATCGAGCATCGTCAGAGAATATTTGAATCCGAATTTCTTTGACGCGGCAGCCATGACCTTCAATCCTTCGCGCACCACCTCAGGACCAGTGCCGTCTCCGCCTATTACTGCTATCTTATACTCTCTCTCTTTCGTCACAACAACTTTCCTTTCCTTATCTTTTTTTCAACTGCTGCATCAATCCGCCTGCAGAGATTATCTTCTGCATAAATGGCGGATACTTCTCGAACTTATAGCTCTTCTTTTTGGTGACATTCTTTATGACGCCCTTGATCGTATCTACAGAAACGGTATCGCCCTTTTTAATATCTTTTGAAGCTTCAGACGACTCCACTATTGGCAGCCCTATATTGATACTGTTCCGTGAAAATATCCTGGCAAAGCTTTGGGCTATCACACATGAGACTCCGGCAGCCTTAATGGCTATGGGCGCGTGCTCTCTGGATGAGCCGCATCCGAAATTTCTTCCTGCCACTATGATATCGCCCGGTTTTACTTTTTTTGCAAAGTCTTTATCGGCGTCTTCCATACAGTGGCTGGCAAGCTCCGCCTTATTCGTCGTATTCAAATAACGCGCCGGTATTATCTCATCGGTATTGACGTCGTCCGCAAATCTGTGGACTTTTCCTTTATATGACATATTTATATTACCTCTTCCGGATGAGCGATCCTGCCTTTGATGGCGCTAGCCGCGGCAACCGCCGGATTAGACAAGTAGACCTCGCTCTTAACATGCCCCATCCTGCCTACAAAATTCCTGTTGGTGGTCGATATGGCTCTCTCGCCTTCGGCCAATATTCCAACATGGCCTCCGAGACATGGGCCGCAGGTAGGGGTCGAGAATAGTCCTCCCGCCTCCACAAATATCCTGGCCAAGCCTTCTCTTACAGCCTGCAGATATACGTTCTGCGTTCCCGGTATCACTATCAATCTTATCGTCGAACTTACTTTTTTACCACGCAGTATCTTTGCCGCCAACCTTAAGTCCGACATCCTGCCATTGGTGCAGGAGCCTATCACTACCTGATCTATGGAAATATTCTTTAACGCAGTCACTGGCTTTACGTTGCTCGGCAAATTCGGGCAGGCAACTACAGGCTCTATCTTGCGCGCGTCATATTCACGCACTTCAACATATTTGGCGTCCGCGTCGCTTGAATAAAACTTGCCGCTCCTCTTCTGGGCTATTCCGGACTTCTTGCCGAACCTTAAAGCCTCGCTCACATATTTTTTCGTTATCTTATCGGCGGCTATAATACCGTTCTTCCCGCCCGCTTCGATCGCCATGTTGCACATAGTAAGCCTGTCATCTATGGGCAGGTTCCCAATGACCGGTCCGGTGAATTCCATGGCCCTGTAAAGAGCGCCGTCTACCCCTATATCGCCTATAAGATGCAATATCAGGTCCTTGCCGCCTACCCATCTATTGAGACGCCCGGAGAATACGAATTTCATCGACTCCGGCACTTTGAACCAGCACTCGCCGGTCGCATATGCGGCAGCAAGGTCGGTTGAGCCTATTCCTGTCGAGAAAGCGCCAAGCGCGCCATAAGTGCAGGTATGTGAATCGGCGCCTATCACGAGATCTCCCGGCACCACCAGTCCCATCTCAGGCAGAAGCACGTGCTCTATACCCATTCTGCCTACTTCGAAATAGTTCTTTATGCCGTGTTTCTTGGCGAAGTTCGCGAGCACTTTACACTGGTTGGCGCTCTTCATATCTTTAGCCGGAGCGAAGTGGTCGGGGACCAAAACTATTCTTTTATTATCGAATACCTTCTTGACCCCTAAGGCCTCAAACTCTTCTATCGCAAGGGGTGCAGTGATATCGTTACCCAGGCAGAGATCGACCTTCGCTTTTATAAATTCGCCGGGATGTATATCTTTTAGCTTCGTATGTTTCAGCAGGATCTTCTCTGTTATCGTATGTCCCATATTATATTTCCTTCACCATGGCTATCTCTTTGCAATTAGGAAAGTACATGCACCTTATGCATTCGCTCCATATCTTATGGGGGAGCT
>CAYVCD010000136.1:272-2532 GCA_964450115.1 uncultured Planctomycetia bacterium | reverse complement strand
TCGAAGACGGTCGATGTGGATATACCGATAGTCGGAGATGCCGCAATCGTTTTGAAGCAGCTCAATAAGATGGTCAAGAAGCCGGATACGAAAGATTGGCTCAAGACCATAGACGGGTGGAAGAAGACCTATCCGATGAAATACAAGGATGATAATAAGCTGCGCCCGCAATACGTTGTCGAACAGATATATGAAGCGACAAAAGGCAATGCTATTATCTGCACAGAGGTCGGGCAGAACCAGATGTGGGCCGCTCAATACTTTAAATTCATCAAGCCCCGGACGATAGTATCTTCCGGCGGGCTAGGGACTATGGGATACGGTTTTCCGGCGGCCATCGGCGCCAAGCTTGGCAAACCAAAGATGCCGGTCTTCGATGTGGCGGGAGACGGTTCGATCCAGATGAATATACAGGAGCTCGCCACTGCCGTCATAGAAAAGACACCGGTCAAGATAATCATATTGAACAACTCCTGTCTTGGAATGGTCAGACAATGGCAGGAACTCTTTTACAAGAAGAGATATTCATACACGAAACTTTGCGCGGACACTCCGGATTTTGTCAAACTGGCCGAGAGCTACGGGGCCGTCGGTATGAGGATAACGAAGAAGAAGGATGTGAGGAAGGCCATAGATAAGGCGTTGAAGATAAATAATACGGTCGTAATAGATTTCCGCGTTGAGCAGGAGGAGAACGTCTTCCCGATGGTTCCCGCGGGCGAGGCTATAAATAAGATGATAAGCGGCGGTCTGGCATAGATTCAGCTTTAAGCCGTAAGCTTTAAGCTATAAAAGAGAGAAGAATGTGAAACATACCATTTCAGTACTGGTTGAGAATAAGTTCGGCGTTCTAGCGCGCATAGCGGGCCTGTTCAGCGCCCGCGGTTTCAATATCGACTCCCTGGCGGTGGGTGAGACTGAAGATCCTACCGTGTCGAGGATGACGATCATTTCAAAAGGCGACGATAAGACGCTCGAACAGATAAAGAAGCAGCTGAATAAACTGATCGACGTCATCAAGGTCGTAGACTTTAAAGAGGGTGAATTTGTCGACAGGGAGCTCATGTTGATAAAGGTGGCTGTCAACGCGAAGAACCAGAAGGATATACTGGAAGCGGTTGAATCCGTCGGGGGCAGGGTAGTAAGCGCATTGCCGAGTTCTGTAAGCGCAGAAGTTGCCGGCGATTCGAATAAGATAAACGGACTGATCGAACTTTTGAAGCCATTTGGGATAATCGAAGTGGTCAGGACCGGAAGAATAGCGCTCGGAACGGGCCAAATGGGTATGAAGGCTGACGGAAAACCGGAAGTCAATGAGTAAATAAAAAGGAGGAGTAGGAAAATGGCGAAGATCTATTATGACAAGGATGCCGATATCAATATCCTGAAGGGTAAGAAGATAGCTGTTATAGGATATGGCATTCAAGGGCGTGGGCAGAGTTTAAATTTGAGGGATTCGGGACTCGATGTTATCGTAAGCGAGCTGCCGGGGACGAAGAATTACGAGCAGGCAAAAACAGATGGTTTTAATCCCGTTTCAGCCAAAGAGGCGTCGGCCGCGGCGGACCTCATACAGATATTGACCGAAGATCACGTGCAGGCGAAGGTTTACAAGGAACAGATCGCCGAAAATATGACGAAGGGCAAGGTGCTCATATTCTCGCACGGTTTCAATATAAGGTTTAAACAGATAAAGCCTTCAAAGAAGATCGACGTCGTCATGATAGCCCCTAAAGGGCCGGGCGCGTTGGTGAGAAAGATGTACGAAGAGGGCAAGGGCGTTCCTTGTTTGGTGGCTATTTATCAGGACGCATCCGGCAACGCCATGAAGATGGCGCTAGCTTATGCCAAGGGTATAGGCGGCACGAAGGCCGGTGTCATTGAAACGACATTCGATGAAGAGACCGAGACGGACCTCTTCGGAGAGCAGGCGGTACTCTGCGGCGGAGTTAGCGAGCTGATCAAGGCGGGATTCGATACGTTGATCGATGCCGGATACCAGCCGGAGATAGCGTACTTTGAAGTTCTGCATGAGTTGAAGCTTATCACCGATCTGATACAGGAGAGAGGTATAGCGGGCATGAGGCGTGGAGTTTCCAATACAGCCTGTTACGGCGATATTACGCGCGGCCCCAGGATCATCACCGGCAAGACGCGCAAAGTGATGCAGAAGATGCTCAAAGAGATAAAGACGGGCAAGTTCGCCCGCGAGTGGATCAAAGAGAACGAAACGGGCCGGGCTAACTGGAATGCTCTTATG
>CAYVCD010000136.1:0-262 GCA_964450115.1 uncultured Planctomycetia bacterium | reverse complement strand
GAAGATGTACAGCGAGTCCGGCAGGCTCATAGCCAGAAGATACCGTGATGATGTGGATTTCAATCCATACGAACAGGCGAGCATGTATATGATGCTGGGCGGGGCCAGCGCGGCATTTTACGATACCACCGTCAGGAAAGAAGACGAGTCCGATATACTTGAGCCGTGAAAAAGTAATTTTTTCGCTTCAAACGGGAAGGCGAACCTTGCGGTGGCCGCCTTCCGCGGGCGCAAATTCACATTGGGCATGTGAATTTGCTCG
>CAYVCD010000135.1:0-2546 GCA_964450115.1 uncultured Planctomycetia bacterium | reverse complement strand
GTTCAGCTAATAGGCGGTATGGAGCGCCAGATAAATGTATGGATAGACAGAGAGCGTCTTGAGGGCTACGGCTTCTCTATCATGGATATACAGAATACGCTGAAGCAGGAGAATGTAACTCAGCCCTTAGGCAGTATAAAGAGCGGACTTACCGATTATATGTTGAGGCTTCCGGGCGAATTCGCGGATCCCGAAGAGATGAATCTTGTAATACTGGGACAACGCGATAATAAATTTGTATACCTGAAGGACGTGGCCAGGGTCGAGGATGGTTTTAGAGAGATAACGACCATAATTAGGATGAACAGAAATCCCGCCATGATGATGATGGTCCAGAAACAAGCCGGGACCAATACGGTTGAAGTAGCTAAAGCCGTGAAGAAGAGGCTGAAAGAGATACAAAAGACGCTTCCTTCGGACATAAAGATGTATACGATCTTCGACACCTCCTTAGATATTATAAACGCCCTGAACTCGCTTAAAATGTCTTTGTGGATCGGCATAATATTGGTAATACTGGTCGTCTGGTTCTTCTTGAGGCAATTATCCGGAAGCCTCATCATAGCGCTCTCGATACCGTTCTCGCTCTTAATAGCTTTCATATACCTCTTTATGGCCGGGAAGACGATAAATATAATGAGCCTTTCATCGCTGGCCATTGCCTGTGGCATGGTAGTGGATAACGTCATAGTGGTAGCTGACAATATTTACAGGCATCTGGAGAGAGGGCAGAGGCCCAAAGAGGCGGCCATTTTCGGAACTCAGGAGATATTCCTTTCGATAGGAGCGTCCACGCTTACCACGATAGTCGTATTTTTACCGATGTTATTTGTTACAGGCGTAGTCGGCATCATGTTTGGGGAGCTCGCCACGATAGTGACGGTTACATTGCTCGCGTCTCTCTTCACGGCGGCGACATTCACGCCGATGCTCTGCGCCAAATGGCTGCGTATTAAAGATAGAAGCTTTTTGGCAGGATCGTCATTGCAGGCGAAGCGAAGCAATCTTATAAATAAGTTCTACGATATATCGGAGAGTTGGTTCAGGTCCTGGGAAGATTGGTACGCGAAGTCCCTTGCGTGGAGCTTGAAACATAAAAAGATAATAATATTCGGGTTCCTCTCCGTCTTTATATTGAGTCTTTTTTCGATACGGTTTATAGGCACCGAGTTTATGCCGGATGAGGATTCCGGAGATATACGTATTACCGTCGAGCTTGCCGTGGGAACGAGAGTGGAAGAGACGGAAAAGGTATCGAGAAAAGTGGAGGATATCTTCGAGCGGACGGCTCCCGAAACCAAGACTATGTATGTAAGAAGCGGAGAGTCTACGCGCGGATTGGGCCGCATATTCGGAGGCACATCAGGAACGCATGTGGTGACCTCCGGCGCCAAGCTTATCCCTAAGAATGAAAGAAAGCGCTCCGTCACAGAAGTCGGCCAGGCGCTCAGAAAAGAGATAAAGAAGATACCCGGAGTCATAAAAGCCGACGTCTCGACCGGTAATCCCATAGGAAGAATTATCACCGGGGGCGGTGGCAAAGCCATCCAGGTCGAGATAATAGGACACTCTTTCGAAGATACCAATGCTTTTGCTGAGAAATTAAAGGCCATGATGGAGACTATCCCTGGGGTCGTCGATGCCAGCGTCTCGAGGGATATAAGCCTTCCGGAGCTGAAGATAGAGGTCGATAGGGAGAAGGCCACGTCGCTCGGGCTTACGATGAATACGATCGCCTTGAGCGTTAAGACCTTTATCGAGGGCGCCACCGCCACCAAATATAGGGAAAAGGGCAAGACTTATGATATATACATAAGGCTTCAGGAATCTTCCAGGACCAAGATAGAAGATATAGAGAGCCTCTCTATAGTATCGCCCCTTTCCGGGAAACAGATAAGGCTGATAAATGTCGCCAAGGTCTATGAGATAAAAGGGCCCATCCGGATCGAGCGCATGAATAGAGAGAGAGTCGTGAGGGTAGAGAGCAATGTCTACAAGCGGTCTCCCGGCAAGGTGATAGAGGATATTAAAGCCGGGTTAAAAAAGATGACATTGCCGTCCGATGTTATCATCAATTTCGGCGGCGAAGCGGAGGAGCAGGGCAAGGCATTCATGGACCTGATGCTTCTTTTGGTGCTGGGCATCATACTCGTCTATATGGTCATGGCGGCGCAGTTTGAATCGCTGATAGATCCGCTGATAGTCATGTTCTCCGTGCCGTTCACCTTTACAGGAGTATTGCTCGGATTTTTAATTACCCGCACCACTCTCAGCGTAACGACATTTTTAGGTATGGTAATGTTGATGGGCATAGTAGTAAATAACGCCATAGTGCTGATAAGCTATATATCGATATTGCGCCAGAGAGGACATTCGATGATCGAGGCCGTGACTTTGGGCGGTAAGGACAGGCTAAGGCCGGTTCTTATGACGACTGTCACAACTCTGGCAGGGCTTCTTCCTATGGCGCTTTCGCGCGGTGAAGGTTCAGAGACGTGGCAGCCGCTCGGCATAACTATGATAAGCGGGTTGACGCTCTCCACGCT
>CAYVCD010000134.1:0-2585 GCA_964450115.1 uncultured Planctomycetia bacterium | reverse complement strand
TGAAGATATGCGCCGCGACCTTGAAAAGCGCGGAGTCGATCCTGCAAAGATAAGGGTGATGGGTATTCCCATAGAGCCGGTATTCTCTAAGACCATGGATAAACCGAAGATATTCAAAGAGACAGGATTGCGCGATGATCTATTTACGATACTCGTTATAGGCGGCGGATTCGGAGTGGGGCCTATCGAGGGTATAGTAAAGGTGATATCACAGATCCCTAAGGAACTGCAGACTGTAGTTGTTTGCGGTAAAAATGAGGATCTGGTGCGTAAGATACAGAGCTTGAAGGATGAATATAAGCTAAATATGAAAGTTTTGGGATTCATAGATAATGTTTACGAGTATATGGATATCTCCGACATCCTCATATCAAAATCGGGCGGTATTACAGTATCCGAGAGCTTAGCTAAGGAGATACCTCTAGTAGTAATATCTCCGATACTTGGCCAGGAGACCCGAAACTGTGCCTTCTTAGTGAGAAATAACGCGGCGATAAAAGTGAATAAGTTGGACGATCTTAAGGCCGCGCTGGAAGGTATCATAACCGATCCCGTAAAGCTTGATAAGATGAAGGAAGCTATTAAATTGATCAAGAAACCTTATTCTGCTTATGAAGTAGCCAAGCTTGCTTATGAATACGACAAATAGAGACCTTAAAGAGGTAATAGATTCTGTTAAGGCGTATATTGAGCTCGACAAAGTGTCGGGTATAAGCGAGTTCTTTGTTGCCAATAGCAGTAGGTCACCTTTAAAGGTGACCTACAATAGTAGTAACCTCGAATCCTTGAAGGATGAGATCTCGAGCTGCAAGCGCTGCAGCCTTCACAAGACCCGCCACAACATAGTGCTTGGAGCGGGCAACCCGAAAGCTCAACTTATGTTCATAGGTGAAGCGCCGGGAGAGGATGAAGATCTACAGGGGCTTCCTTTTGTAGGGAGGGCAGGGCAGCTTCTTACAAAAATTATCGAGGCGATGGGACTTACCAGGAACGACGTATATATAGCGAATATATTGAAGTGCAGACCTCCTAATAATCGCCCGCCACAACCAAATGAGATAGAAGAATGCGAGGATATCCTTAAGAAACAGATAAACATAATAGAACCTAAAATAATCTGTACTCTAGGAAAATTCGCCAGTCAGACATTGCTTAGGACCGAAGTAACGATAAGTGCCTTAAGGGGTCATTTCAAAGAGTATAATGGTATCAAGCTCATGCCCACTTTCCACCCTGCGTATCTACTGCGCAATCCGAACGACAAGAAATTGGTTTGGCAGGATATGAAAAAAATAATGAAGGAACTGCGTAAATAGATTCGCATAGGGACGCTGATAAGGTGAATAAATATAGAGATATCATTATCAATCTGGCGCTAGCCGTCCTACCTATACTAATAATATACGCTCTATTTGAATTTGTATTTTTTAAGCCTTTGATACCAAAGCTTTCCTTGAGATACCAGTCACGCTTGCCCGAATCTTTTCAGATGCTGGCACAAGTATCAAAAAAATCAACTATGCCTCATGATTACATTTTGATCCTCGGCGATTCGTACGCCGCCGGTTGGGGTGATTGGTTACAAAGCGCAAACCAAAGCAAAAATAAACCCTACGCCTCACACGACATAATTCATGAAATGATAGGTAAGGATGTTGTCAATTGCGGGATGGCTGGCGGAAGCCCGATGGAAACATTAATACGCAAGCCGATAAACCGTTTTCGCTACCTTAGGAAGACGTGGTTGTATAAGCCAGAAGATCCAAAAGAGATACTTTTTTATTTTTATGAGGGTAACGATTTACAGGATAACTTAGAAAGATTGAACGATCTGTTCAAGGGGCAAATAGATAAGTCTCGCATATATGATAAGTCGTATTTTCAAAATTTCGTGAGGAATATCCTGCCTAAAAGCGATGCCTTGTACTATGATGTGAGAAAATTTAAGTTACAGTATAATTTTGTTTTCTATCGCACGTTATGTGATGCGGTGCGGAAACTTTTTATTAAATATCCATCTACCCAGACAACCCACCATGTATCATCTCCAGATTCAAACTTTTTTTTAATGGATGGCATAAAGAAGGTACTGCCCTACAATGCCATACAGGCCTCTCTTGAGGCCAGCGAAGATGATATGCGACTATCGTTCTATATAATTGGGGAATGCCTGGACTTTCTGGCAGAATTTTTTCCAAACTCAAGGATAACAGTCGTATATATTCCAGCTGTTATTACCGCTTACCCTATTTCGTCACGAAAGGTAAATGTAGTCAGTAGTAGCAGCGGAAATCCAGTACTGATTGATACTGATTTTGTATTTAAGATGAGCGACAAGATATTCAAAAATATGCATGATATGGCAGCTATGAGAAATATCAATGTTATAGATACCAGGCCATTTCTGCGAAACGCGGCCAGCCACGAGGGGTTCTTGCATGGCCCGACCGATTGGCTGCACCTGAATCGCCGGGGATATAACGTTTTATCAGAAGCCATTGTAACTGAGTTAAAGAAGATGTGAGATCAGATATGCCAAAGTTCGCCCAAGTCGCAATAGCCTTACCGATGGACAGGCTCTTCCA
>CAYVCD010000133.1:687-2625 GCA_964450115.1 uncultured Planctomycetia bacterium | reverse complement strand
ATGTTAAGAAACTGTTTCTAATTATAGAGGGACAGTGGGATTAATTATATGAAAATAGTGACTGAAACGATAACGATTGATGAGATAAAGAAGATGGCCACGAACTTGTTCGGAGACATGGTGAAGGCGGTTGTCGATGTTGAGAAGGGAATAATTGCTGTCGATGCCGAATTGCATTCCGACATAGAAGCGCTTCTTCTCGACAACGGGTCAAAACAGAAGGACCTGTGGGGGATAAATATTTATCCAGAGAAGGGGCAGGATGAGTTTGTTGAATTCGATTCAATGATCAATCTGCGGCCAAGCCAGGGCAATAGGAGCCGCGGTGTTGAAGATAAAGCGCTACGCTCGAAGATTATCGGAATAGTTGCAAAAAAGGTAAAGTGATGGCTTATCAGCATAAAGAGCTTGCGGCCGGACGATGGAAGAGTTTATCGTTTTGTGAGCAGTTGGCAAACATAGGTAGTGAGATCGAGCGGGCGTTGACTTGGCATGCAAAAAATAACGCTGCGTATAGCCAAAACGCTTTTGAGCGTGCTCTTGAGTTGGTGGATCTGACATTGGAAAATGTTTCGGGTTTTGCGCGGCTAAAAGAGATCGCGCGCATGCGGGAAGCGATGGTAGATTATTTTGCCGGGACAAATCAGTTTGGTTCTACGGAGGCCTCGTGGCGGCAGTACTTCTTACATTTTAACTATGCTGCCAGGAGAGATCATTAATGACAACTAAGAGAGATTATTACGAGATACTCGGTATCTCAAAGAACGCTACGGCTGATGAGATAAAGAAGGCATACCGGAATCTCGCGCTTAAATATCATCCGGACAGGGTCACCCCAGACAATAAGAAAGTGGCGGAAGAGAAATTCAAGGAGATGTCCGAGGCCTATGAAGTTCTCATCGATCCCCAGAAAAAGTCGAAGTACGATCAATACGGTCACGAGGCCGTAGACAGTTCGTTCGGGCCGGGAGGGTTCGACTTCAGGCAGGACTTCCACCATGTCGATGATCTCAAAGATATATTTGGCGAAGTGGATATCAGCGACCTTTTCAGGTCGTTTGGAATCGGCGGTGACGTATACGGCGGTCAGTTCGGCGGCGGTGGAGGCCGACGAGGCGGAGCCAGACGCGGCTCGGATCTGGAATTCCAGATAGAGATAAGTTTTGACGAAGCGGCATTCGGCGCTGAGAAGACTATTACTATCCCGCGCCACGAAGCGTGCGAAGTTTGCGGCGGCACGGGCGCCAAGCCCGGCTCAAAGAAGGAGCGTTGCTCATCCTGCGGAGGACGAGGGCAGGTAAGCTCATCTAGCGGATTCTTCAATGTAGTAAGGACTTGCGACAGATGCGGCGGTGAAGGTAGCGTTATCAAGACCCCGTGTTCTGCTTGCGGCGGCCGCGGCAGGGTCAAAGCAAAGAGAAATATAAAAGTAAAGATACCGGCCGGAGTGGATACGGGTGCCCGTCTCAGAGTTCACGGCGAAGGTGAGGCGGGAGAAAGAGGTGCCAAGCGCGGTGACCTTTATCTCGTCATACATGTCCATCCGCATGAGATATTTGAACGACACGGAGCTGACATATACTGTGAAGTTCCCGTAGATTTTGTGACTGCCACATTGGGCGGAGAAGTAGAAGCACCAACCCTCGAAGGCAAGATAAAGCTGAAGATACCCGCCGGCACTCAAGGCGGCAAGTCGTTCAGATTAAGAAATAAGGGTATCGCGCATCTGCACGACTATGGCAGGGGAGATCAATTAGTAAAGGTCCAGATAGATGTGCCGTCCAATCCTACTTCGGATCAGAAGAAGATATTGAAAGAGCTCGCCCGGGCTTCCGAGCGTAACCCCGGGCCGTTGGCGCAGACATTTATGGAAAAGATGAAGAGATTATTCAAATAGGAGTTTAAAGAGATGCCGACATACGAATACGAATGCGATAA
>CAYVCD010000133.1:0-677 GCA_964450115.1 uncultured Planctomycetia bacterium | reverse complement strand
TCCCCTGGCGCAAACATTTATGGAGAAGATGAAGAGGCTTTTTAGATAGGAGACGCAATGCCGACATACGAATATGAATGCGATAAATGCAAAAAACATTTCGATCTATTTCACAGCATGACCGACACCAAAGTGCAGAAGTGCCCTAAATGCGGCGGCAAGACCCATCGCCTGATCGGCGGAGGAAGCGGCGTAATATTCAAGGGCACCGGTTTTTACGAGACCGATTATAAGAAGAAAAAAGGCTCCGACTCCAGTCCTAAACCATCCTGCCCATCCGATTGCAAACACTGCCCGTCAAAGAAAAAAGGCGCCTGACACCTTTTTAGAAAGATAAAATTGTTTAAAAAGACAGCTTTAATTCTATGGTTCTGGACGCCGGTAGTTCTCTGGATGGGGCTAATTTACTTCTCCTCCTCTATCCATGGAGAGGACATGCCAAAGATCGATATTCCCTATATAGATAAGTTGGCCCATTTTGTAGAATATTTCATTCTCGGCGCTCTTTTAGTCAGAGCGTTCGCCAACTCCTCCGATAAAGCCAATTTCAAGATGATCCTTCTATTATCCATACTGATAGCGGCCGCATACGGCGCCTTGGATGAATTCCATCAGCGTTTCGTTTCGGGAAGATCTCCGGAGATTTTTGATATAATTTCTGATATAATAGGCTCTTT
>CAYVCD010000132.1:0-2675 GCA_964450115.1 uncultured Planctomycetia bacterium | reverse complement strand
TAAGCTTTATTAAAGAGCTGTCTTTCGCTTTAACTTACATTATAAGTATACACTACTATATGTATCATGGCAATAGCTTGAGAGCTTAGTATTTTATCGCTAACACAATATCATACTATAGGTATTGACCATTTCGAAATATGTGATATGCTATGTCTATTGGTGCCACACATGGAGGTAAAGAATGGGTAGAATGCCGCGCATAGAAGTTGAAGGTGCCATATATTATGTCACGCCAATTTCACTGCATAGTAAGCCGATATTCGTAAAGAAAAATGATTATGAATTTTACTATGAATTGCTGGCGAAGTACAAGGATTTATATAAATTTAAGCTATACGCATTCAGTCTTACGCCAAAAGATATCGATCTGCTCATAGAACCGTGTGGCACCGCGACAATATCCAGGATCATGCATGACCTTATTCCCGCATACACAAAGTACTTCAATAAAAAGTATGACAGGACGGGGCGTCTCTTCAATAAGAGATATCGGGTTGTCCTTATAGAAAAGGCCCCAAATCTTGTAAAGATGACCTCGTATATCCATATGAGGCCTAAGCTGCTTCGTCTAAGCGGTGAGATGGATAGATACAAATATTCGAGCTTTTTGCCATATTTGGCTGAGGAGAGCATAAGGCAGGGGGCTAAGGCGTCGAAGGTCGCGCTATACGATAAACTCAATATGACTCATGAGATAGCCGATGTTCTTGACTCTTTGAAGGAACAAAGCTACCGGCAGTTTGTCCAGGAAATGGCCCCGGGCGAGATCAAAGCGCTCTCTAAGGTGCTTGAGAAAGATAAGGTTATCGGGTCACAGGATTTTCGTAAAAAAGTGGAGTTAATGCTCCGGCGCGGGAAAGAAGCGCCCGAAGAGGCATCGCGATCGACGCCTGTCGAAGAGCTGAGCATCTTGGACAAGCCTGTGGTGATCGAGAGATTATGCGCACTGCCACAACCCGCGCCCATTGAGGAACCGGCTATGCCGCCTCAGGCTGCGCCTTCTGAAGAACCGACAGTTAATACAGAGACTGCGCCTATCGAAAAACCGTATGCCGAACCACAGACGGCACCGCCCCAGATACCGACCCAGGCCGCCAGGTCCGTATCCGGTATATGGACATTCGTATTGGCTCTATTCCTGATAATAATATCCGTCCTTGGCGCAATATTTTACGCGCACACAAATATTATACGAATGAAGGAGAGCATGGACCGGGAGATCGCCAGAAAAGATACAGAGTTACAGGACAGGCTGTCCAGGGAACTGGACGCGACTTCCAAGAATCTGAGCAATACTTACGAAGCAAAGCTGGCGTCGTATAAGGCGACGATAGAGAGTATTGAGGCCCAAAAGAAGAGAGCCGACGATGAACTGTCGAAAACCAGTACGAGCCTCAGGCTAAGGAACGGCGCTCTTCGGCTCAAGAGAAGCGCTCTTCAAGAGAATTAAGGACAGCGGACATTATTCAGGCAGAACGCCGGATAGAAAGATGGCCGCTGTTTCTTTTTTTCCAGATTGACTATTCAGCGGATAAGTTTATAATAATGACAATGGCAAATTTAAATTTCGAAGAAGCAAAGATCAAAGCCGCGGCAATGTTCCTGAACTTCTCAGGCCTTTTAGGGAAGGATGTGCTCGATAGTGAGCGCAGGTTTATTGGGAAACTTTGGGACATCTCTGCTAAAACGAGCGAAGTCTATCCGAAATCTGATGAGCTCATAATATCCAAAGGTTTTATAAAGAGAAGCTATGCGAGCGTTCCTTTTATAAATGTTTTAGAAATAGATGGAGAAGTGATTTTAAATATCAGATCTGATGAAGTTAAATTTGCTTCTGCCCCTAAAGATTACGAATTTCTTCTGCGCCGCGATATACTCGATCAGCAGGTGGTGGACACTTTCAATCACAAGGTCATCCGTGTTAATGATATCCATCTTTTGAGGATAGATCGCGAGCTTATGGTGGCCCATGTGGATATAGGCTTACGGGGGCTCTTACGCCGCCTAGGGTGGGAGAAGACGCTCGGCTTTCTTATAAAAAGAGATGATATCGTATCCTGGAAGTTCATCCAGCCTGTAGCTATAAATCCTGCCAGCATGACCATGAAGCTGTCCGTATCGCAAAAACAGCTTCAGGGCATCCCGGCCGCTGACCTGGGTGAGATCATGTTCGACCTCAATATGAACCAGCGCATGGCCCTCTTTAGAGCCCTCGATATGAAGACCAAAGCCAAGATATTCGAAAATCTAGAATTTGAGGACCAGAAGGCAATACTGAAGGAACTCGACAAAAAAGAGGCCGCATCGATCGTCACCAGCATGTCATCTGATGAAGCGACGGACTTGCTTGCCAATCTCCCTCGCGGGACAGTGGAAAATATACTCACTCTCATGGAGTCGGACAGAGCAAAGAAGCTGTCAACGCTCCTGGGCTACTCAAGCGACTCGGCCGGCGGACTGATGACCACGGAGTTCGTATCTATGCCAGATACCATGACTATAGAGGCTGCCATAGACTATATCAAGAATAAGACCCGTGAGGTTGATACCGTACCTTATATATATGTAGTGGACGATAAACATAAGCTGCAGGGAGTGACGACCATAAGGAAGCTCTTATTCGCGGAGCCAAAGGACACGATTTTAAAGACGGTATTTCCGACTACCATATA
>CAYVCD010000131.1:0-2723 GCA_964450115.1 uncultured Planctomycetia bacterium | reverse complement strand
ACAGCCACATGCTCTACCAGCTGAGCTACAGGGGAGTGATAATTTAAAAGAGCAAAACCCGCTGAATGCCTTCGGGCAGATAAGATGATAACATACAAGGCAACAACTTTCAAATATTATTATTCTGCTTGCCTATTTTACATCGATAAGGTAAAATTCTTATCCAATCAAACCGCATAGTACGAATCAACCGGGAGGATAGGTAATATTTTATGGCTACACCCCTAGAAAGATGGGTTGAAGAGCAGGCAAAGCTTACGAAGCCCGACAAAATATATTGGTGCAACGGCTCCGATGAAGAGGCGCGTAAATTAATAGAGATAGGCATGCGGGAAGAGCGCATAAACGGCCAGCCTGTATTCCACGAGCTGAATCAGAAGATATGGCCCAAGTCATACTTTCACAGAAGCCATCCTACTGATGTAGCGCGCACTGAGCACCTGACTTACGTATGCTACCCAGACAGGCTTACCGCAGGACCGAATAACAATTGGATGGCGCCGGCAGAAGCAAAGGTTTTGATGCGCAAGCTATCCGATGGCTGCATGACCGGAAAGACGATGTATGTCCTCCCCTACATGATGGGCCATCCCGATTCACCGTATGCCAAAGCATGTATCCAGCTGACCGACGTATCTTACGTTGCCGTCAGCATGCGGATAATGACGAGGATGAGTAAGACCATTATAGATAAGATAGGAAATAGCGAAGATTTCGTAAAGGGGCTGCATTCCATAGGCGACCTGAACCCTGAAAAGCGTTTTATAATGCACTTCCCTCTTGAGCATCTAGTGTGGAGCGTAGGATCTGGTTACGGCGGCAATGCTCTTTTGGGAAAAAAATGTTTTTCGCTGCGCATGGCTTCGTGGCTCGGCCTCCAGGAAGGCTGGCTCGCCGAACACATGGTCATACTAGGGATCCAAAGCCCGGACGGCGAGATAACATACGTGACCGCGGCGATGCCATCTGCCTGCGGAAAGACGAATCTGGCGATGATGGAGTCCGCGCTGCCGGGCTACAAGATCTGGACGCTCGGAGACGATATAGCATGGCTGAACGTCGGGCCGGACGGGCGGATGTGGGCGATAAACCCTGAGGCCGGATTTTTCGGTGTGGCGCCCGGGACTTCGATGAAGACGAACCCCAACATGATGAGGACATTGAAGACGGATAAATTCTACCCCACGTTATTCACGAACACGGCGCTCGACAAGGATACGAACGAACCCTGGTGGGAAGGCATCGATGGAGCCCAGCCAAAAAATCTTATAGACTGGCAGGGCAAAGCATGGGACTCTACTTCCGGCACAAAGGCGGCTCACCCAAATTCGAGATTCACAGTATCTATGTACAATGCTCCGACGCTTTCCAAAGAGGCCGACAACCCTAAAGGCGTGCCGATCTCCGCCATGATATTCGGCGGGAAGAGGACCAAGCTGATACCTTTAGTATATGAAAGTTTCGATTGGCCGAACGGCGTATTCGCGGCCGCAAGGATGGGCTCCGAGACGACCGCCGCGGCGGCTCACCAGGTCGGGGTATTACGGCGCGACCCGATGGCGATGCTCCCCTTCTGCGGATACAGCATGGGCGATTATTTCGGACACTGGTTGAAGATAGGCAAGCGCATGACAAAGCCGCCCAAGATCTTCTCGGTGAATTGGTTCAGGCAGGACGATAGTGGTAAGTTCATATGGCCGGGCTTCGGAGATAACATACGCGTTTTAGAATGGGTGATCAAAAGAGTCAAAGGCACCGCAAGGGGACGCAAAACTCCGGTAGGCGTCGTTCCCAATTTAGAGGAACTCAATTTGACTGGATTAAATATAAGCAAAGAGAATATGGAAAAGCTTTTCGAAGTAAAGTCAGAGGAATGGAAGAATGAGCTTGAAGACGTAAAGACGTTCTTAAGACAATTCGCGGATAAGATGCCAGAGGAGATGTGGCAACAATATAAAGATCTGGAAACACAATTATCTTGATTTTCCCGGTATCTTAACATATAATTCTTCAATAAGAGAAAGAGGAGGAATAGAGATGAAGAGATTAGGTTTTGTGGTTTTAGCGTTGATAATATTATCTACATTTACGATGTCCGGCTGTAGTTCCGCGCAGAAGAAGCTTTCCGAAGATGTGAAAGGCATAAAGACCAAAGTCGATACGCTCGAGACCAGGGTCGAAGGCGTGGAGACTAAACAATCTGAGGTCGAGCGTCTCGCTATGGAGCAGGCTCAGAGAGTCGAAGAGCTGAAGGCAGAGAGATCGGCGCGATCTTCCGGAAAGACTAACGTAGGTATAAAAAATAAAGGTAGCCGACAGAGCAAAGAGCATATAAGAGATATCCAGACGTGCTTGAAGAACGCCGGATTCTATAAAGGTGAAGTTGATGGCGTAAAGGGACGAAAGACGAGAGGCGCTATAAGGAAATTTCAGGATGCTAACGGCCTGACGGCCGACGGCGTAGTCGGAAAGAAGACATGGGAGGCCTTAAGCAAATACACTTCGGGCGGCGAAGCACCTGCGGCAGCTGTCGGCGAAGAGGAGGCATCCGCTAAATAGTTCAGAGTTTATAATTAATAGTCTGAAATAAGGGGCTGGCCTCGGTAACAAGGGCGAGCCCCTTATTAGTTTACCAAAAGGAGAATACACATGGATGAGATATTGGAAATTTTAGAGAAGGACGCGAGGACAACTCCGGAAGAGATAGCCAGGATGACCGGAAG
>CAYVCD010000130.1:0-2810 GCA_964450115.1 uncultured Planctomycetia bacterium | reverse complement strand
GGTTCTCTTTGGCCAGGCCGGCTAAAGATATAACGGTCGGTGAAGTGATAAGGTTCATAGAGGGACCCATAGAGCCTATATCATGTGTAGAGGAGGGTAGATATAAGGGGTGTAAAGATGTTGCAAGCTGCATCTTCCGGAGCGTATGGAAGGAGATAGCGCTTGCCACTTCAAAGATCGTAGACAGTCTTACGTTTGCGGATCTTATACTAAAGTACAAAGAGAAGAAGAAGCGCGCCAAATCAATAGCAGACTATACGATATGAGATTTTTTGAAAATTTGAAAGGAGAAATATAAATATGGCGAAGACGATAAAAGAGATAAATGAAAAGATAAGAGCGGGGTCAGTGGTTGTGGTCACGGCCGAGGAGGTCATAGATCTCGTCGCGAAGAACGGCTTGGCCGAAACCGCGAGGAAGGTCGACGTCGTTACGACCGGGACCTTCGGGCCGATGTGCTCAAGCGGCGCATACCTGAATGTGGGCCACTCCAAACCCAAGATAAAGCTGGGCGGCGGGCGGGTCACATTAAATAATATTCCCGCATATTCTGGTTTTGCCGCGGTAGATATCTATATAGGCGCTACAGCTATGGCGGACGACGATCCGAGGAATAAGGTCTATCCCGGCGAGTTCAAATACGGCGGGGCGCACGTCATCGAGGAGCTTGTGGCGGGGAAAGATGTTATTCTGGAGGGGACCACATACGGCACCGACTGCTATCCCAGAAAACATATCAAGACGTATATTAACATAAAGGACGTGAACGAAGCGGTTCTCTTGAATCCGAGGAACTGTTACCAGAACTACAACTGTGCGGTGAACTTGTCAACCGACAAGACGATATACACCTACATGGGGGCGTTGAAGCCGAATATCGCCAATGCCAACTATTGTTCCGCGGGGCAGCTCTCGCCGCTATTAAAGGATCCTTTTTACAGGACGATAGGCATCGGAACGAGGATATTCTTAGGAGGCGGCGTGGGCTATGTATATTGGCACGGCACACAGCATAATCCATCGGTAAAGAGAAAAGATAATGGCGTGCCTCAGGCGCCTGCGGGAACGATCGCTGTAACTGGAGACCTGAAAGAGATGAGCGATAAATGGCTGCGCGGCACATCGTTCCAGGGCTACGGCGTTTCGCTCGTCGTGGGGATGGGTATTCCGATACCGGTCCTGAATGAGGAAATATTGAAGAGCGCCGCGGTGAAGGACGAGGACCTTTGGTGCCAGATAGTCGATTACAGTGAAGACTATCCTCAAGGCAAGATCGGGTCGCTCGGCGAAGTGAATTATAAAGAGCTGAAGAGCGGTAAGATATCCGTTAAGGGTAAACCGGTCCCGACGTCATCGCTCTCGAGCTATTCGAAAGCGCGTGAAATATCCGAAGAGCTCAAGAAGTGGATTGCTGATAAGAAGTTCTTCCTGACTGAGTTCGTCCAGGCATTGCCCGGAGCGGATTCCGGATATTCATTTAAGCCGCTGAAGGAGAGGCCGGTAAAGGAGGAGTAGGTGCCGCATTTCGCGCATGTATTTGTTCATTATCTCTATGAGATACTGCCGGCGCTCGCGATAGGATTCTTTATAAGCGGCCTGGTCCACGAGATGATACCGGAAGATAAGGTATTGAAGTATCTCGGCACGGGCGGCATCGAGCCGGTATTCTACGCGACGCTTATAGGCACGCTTCTGCCGGTCTGCTGCTGGGGCAGCCTCCCGATAGCTGTGAGCTTCCATAAAAAAGGAGCGAAGCTCGGGCCGGTCCTCGCCTTTCTCGTAGCTACGCCGGCCACATCCATAAGCGCGCTTCTCGTCGCATACAGCGTCATCGGAATAAAATTCGCCGTCTACATATTCTTTGCGGTCATCATAATGGGCGTCACCATAGGCCTTATCGGCAATAGAATAAAGCACGTTCCGAAGAATATACCCGAAAAAATACCCTGCCCGCACTGCGAAACCGATCCGGGACATATCCATACTCACGAGAAAAAGCTTAAGGACAGGATCGTATCCGCGCTAAAGTACGCTTATATAGATCTGCCTAAAGAGATCGGGCTGGAATTGATCATCGGCATACTGCTCGCGGCGGGCGTTGCGACCTTCGTCCCGGTAGGAAGACTTATTAAGGCATATCTCGGAGGATGGATAGGATATGTCTTCAGTATAGTCTTCGGCATAGTCATGTATATCTGTTCGACCGCGACGGTGCCGCTTGTCGACAGCCTGATGCGTCAGGGGATGAATTCCGGCGCCGGGATGACCCTCCTTCTCATTGGCCCGGTTACAAGCTACGGGACGATCCTCGTGCTTAGAAAAGAATACGGTATAAAGATACTCGCGATATTTCTCTCCTCGCTCATTATCATCTCTCTTATCCTCGGATTTGGGTTCGAGCTCATAGCCTCTTAATATTTTGACAATATATTGGCTGTAATATATACTTAAGCTTCAGGGGGGGGGCTATCCGTGGCTAAGAAGATATTGCTGGTGGACGACGAGATCGACTTTGTAGAGGTGTTAAGAGTCAGGCTAGAGGATAATAATTACGAAGTCCTGGTTGCCTATGATGGTGAGGAAGGCCTGGAGAGGGCAGAGAGAGATGGGCCAGATCTCATTATACTCGATATCATGCTCCCCAAAATAAGCGGATTTGATGTCTGCCTCAAATTAAAGATCAACAAGAATTTTAAGAATATACCCATAATAATGCTCTCCGCCAAATTTCAGCCCAATGACATAAAGTTCGGCGTCGCCATGGGCGCAGATGCCTACATAACCAAACCATTCGAGCCTCAGGTCCTGAT
>CAYVCD010000129.1:0-2839 GCA_964450115.1 uncultured Planctomycetia bacterium | reverse complement strand
AATGAAAAAAGGCAAAGAACAATATAGAAAAAATCTCACCGAGATAATGGTCGCTCACGGCATACCTTATGTGGCGCAGGCTGTCGTAGGGAACTGGCGGGACCTGACGTCAAAAGTAGAGAAGGCCCTCTCCATAGAAGGACCTAAATTTATAAACGTATTTCAGCCATGCAGATTAGGGTGGGCATATAAGCCGGAACTCACCTGTGAGCTTGGACGTCTGGCCGCGGATACATGCACCTGGCCCCTGTATGAGGTAATCAATGGACAGTATAAGATAAATTATAAACCCAAAGAGAAGAAGCCAGTATTAGAGTGGTTAAGTCTGCAGGGCCGTTTCAGACATCTCTTAAAGCCTGAGAATAAGTCTATTGTCGATGATATACAGGCTCAGGCGGATAAATTCTGGGAAAATCTCTTGAAGAAGGAATCAGTCGCTTAGGTAACTCGCCGGTAGGAACAATCTTTTCTTTCGCAGATCTCGCAAGTCGAACCAGATTTAGTAAAAACCCCCTTATTGGCTACGGCAACTATGGCGGAGATAGATTTTTTTGGATTCATCATGCAGCTTTCGGTCAACGACACGCCTATTTTGGAATAATCTATTATTCTATTGAGTATCCGCTGCTCTTCTATCGGCCAGTCGCAATATCCGGGGCTGTATCGCCTCGAAACACTCTTCCTAAGGATAGAATAATCTTTACGGATCTTATTCTCGACAGCTTCCGCCAGGCTCTCGACCGCGAAGGAGCCAAGTCTGTCGAGCAGATATCCTTCGAGAGGCTCTTTGCCTTTTGTCTCCAAGCTGGCCGCGTTCTCTATCTCCTCGCCTATAGTCACAAGATATATTACTACATGGCTTGCGCCTTTTATATATTGAGATATCTTCCCGGATGAAAATCTTATGCCTCCCTCGAGCTCTATAAGATCTTCTCCGATACGAGTTATCTTTTTTACTTTTTGGGTATAATTAGGTTTTGAAAGGGATATAGCTTTGGCCAGAGATTCATCCAGGCTTTTGGATATGGCGAGGCCCCTTTCGCTATGATCGTCAAGGCCTATTCGCTCCCGGGCCTTAAGCTCTTCTTTGACATGGACCCAATCTATAGCAGCTTTGTTCCTGGAGAAGATCAATACACCTGCCATTATGAGGAGGATGCCCGGGACTATGGGCAGTATAAGGCCGGCTATTCCTATTAATACGAGGATGACGCCTATGAGCTTTGAGAGCACAGGAATCTCTTTATCCTGATGAGGGCTTCTTTGATGTTGCTTATGCTTGAAGCATAGGATATGCGCACGTACCCTTCGCATGACGGCCCGAATGCGGTTCCCGGGACCAAAGCTACGCGTTCTCTTTCCAGAAGCCTCTTTGCGAACTCCATCGAAGAGAGGCCGGACTTTTTTATAGAAGGGAAGGCATAGAAAGCCCCTTCAGGCTTATGGCATGGTAATCCTGCTTCATTCAGCCCTGACACTACATACTCGCGCCTTCTTTTGTATTCACGCTTCATATCCCGCGTGGACTTCTCCCCGTTCTTTAAGGCTTCGCGCGCGGCCATTTGCGACATTATAGGTGCGCATAACATTGTATACTGATGGATCTTTGTCATCATGGCTATAACGTCTTTCGGGCCGCATGCATAACCTATCCTCCAGCCGGTCATAGCGTATGATTTTGAGAATCCGTTCAGATAGATCGTTCTCTCTTTCATCTTGGGGAGAGTGGGAAAAGCCGTGTGGTCAAAGTCATACGTAAGATCGCCGTATATCTCATCGCTTATCATTATAAGGTTCTTCTTCAGGACGACTTTAGCTATAGCGTTCAATTCCTTCTTAGTATATGAAACACCGGTAGGATTATTGGGATAGTTCAGTATTATTGCTTTGGTCTTGCTGTCACAATACTTCAATATATCCTTAGGTGTCAGCTTAAACCCGTTCTCAGGGCTCGTCCTGACGAATACCGGTTTGCCCCCGGCTAAAGTTACGAGCGGTCCGTATGAGACATAGTAAGGTTCCGGAACGAGTATCTTATCGCCTCTATTGATTATTGCGCGCACAGCCAGGTCGAAAGCTTCGCTTACGCCTACGGTTATCAGGATCTCGTCCTCAGGGTCGTATTCGAGGCCGTGCCGATCCTTAAGGTAACCGGATATATCCTTTCTCAGCTCGATCATCCCTTTGTTGGATGTATAGGAAGTGTAGCCCTCTTCAAGAGAGAATATAGCCGCTTCGCGGACATTCCACGGCGTAACGAAATCTGGTTCGCCGATACCGAGAGATATGACATCCTTCATGCCGAGCACCAGGTCGAAGAAGACCCTTATGCCGGATGGAGGTATATTTTCTACTAATTTAGATGTTCTCATTTACAGCGAGATCGCCTCTCTCTTGTCTCTCTTTGCCTGCCGTAAGATATCCCCATCCTCTTTATACTTCTTCAGTATGAAGTGCGTGACGGTCCCGCGGACATTCTCCATGGGAGCCAATTTTGATGATACGAAATTTGAAACCGTATGTATATTCTTACCTTCAACGACCACCAGAAGATCGTATGTGCCGCTCATCAGATAACAGGAGCTAACCTCCGGGAATTGATAGATGCGTTCGGCCAGATAGTTGAAACCAACATCCTTCTTCGGAGTTATCTTCACCTCTATAAGGGCGCGCACGTCGGATCCTTCGTCCTTAATGAGCTCCTTATTTATCACCGTCTTATATTTTAATATTACCCCGTCCTTTTCGAACTTTTTAATAGCCTTTTTTACAGTCGAGCTCGAGCTTCCGGTCATCCTGGCTATCTCTTCCGGAGTTGTCCTCGCGTCCTTCTCTAAAA
>CAYVCD010000128.1:0-2855 GCA_964450115.1 uncultured Planctomycetia bacterium | reverse complement strand
GACCATTCCATAAAAGAGTGGATGACGTGGGGGTGGTGCTCGACCTCATGATCCATGATATAGACATTGTCCTCGGCCTGATAAAACAGGAAGTGGCGAAGATAGAGGCTGTCGGTTTAAGCACCATGTCCGACTTTGAAGATGTGGCAAATGTCAGGCTTACCTTCGAGGACGGCACTATAGCGGATATCACCGCCTCCAGGGTCACAAAAGACGTCGTGAGAAAGATCCGCATATTCCAGGAAGAGTCTTACATATCCTTAGACTACCTGAACCAGGAAGTCACCATATTCAAGAAGACCGGGAACAAGATATTGAAAGAGAAGGTAAAGATCAAGAAGGTCCAGCCTCTTAATGAGGAGCTTGAGTCTTTCATAGAATGCGTCGAGCACCATAAAAAGCCCATCGTTTCCGGGGTGGAAGGAAGGCGCGCCCTTCAGGTCGCGCTGGCAATAATCGAAAAGATAAAACCTACCAGACAATAATGGCGAAATCGATCCTCATAGTAGCTCCAGAGCCGTCGGGAGATCTTCACGCCTCCAATCTAGTCAAAGACCTAAGATCGCTTAAACCGGATATAAAATTCTTCGGCCTGGGCGGTAATCTGTCAAAAGAGGCCGGCGTAGAGATGTGCTTTGATATATCAAAGCTTGCCGTAGTGGCATTGGTAGATGTGCTGATAAATATATTCACGATAGGGAAAGTCTTTAAAGGGGTCTTAAAAAAGGTCGATTCGCAAAGATGCGATCTCGCGATACTGGTGGATTACCCGGGGTTTAATTTAAGGCTCGCGAAAGAATTAAAGAAGAGAAATATCCCGGTGATATACTACATAAGCCCGCAGATATGGGCGTGGGGCGGCGACAGGATAAATATCATAAAGAAGTGCGTCACAAAGATGCTGGTCTTTTTTAGGTTTGAGGAAGAGCTTTATAAAAAATACGGTGTAACTTCGGAATTTGTGGGGCATCCCCTTATTGAGACCGTGAAGCCGGGCCTCTCCAGGGATGAAGTTATGAAAAAATATTCCCTCTCTTCATCCAGGCCTATCATAGCGCTTCTTCCGGGCTCAAGAAGGACGGAAGTATCGATATTGCTTGAGATAATGGTCGGCGCGGCTAAATTAATAGAGAAAGAGCTGCCGGGCGCGCAAATATTGATCGCAAAATACCGCAGTCTGCCGTTAGAATTATATGAGCCGGCCGTTAAAGAGATGGGAGCGGATATCAAGATCATCGACGGAGATGCTTATAATATATTGAGCGTGGCCGACTTCGCTATCGTGGCATCGGGCACCGCGACCCTCGAGACGGCCATCATCGGAACTCCGTTCATACTTACATACAAGACCAGCCTTATTAACTACGCCGCATATAAAATGGTCGCCAAGAGCAAGATCCTGGGGCTCGTTAATTGGATCGCCGGCAAGGTTATAGTACCGGAATTCCTGCAATATGACGCTACGCCCGAAAAGCTGGCTCAAGGCGCACTTGAAATAATCCGCAATGACACAAAAAGATCCGCAATGATCGTGGAGCTTGAGAAGGTCAAAGACTCTCTCGGCACACCAGGTGCCTCCCGTCGCGCGGCGCAGGCAATACTCCCGTACCTTCAATAAGTGCCTAAAAATTAGGCATATTCTTCTTGACAGCTGTAAGGCTCTATGGTATACTTGACAGGTGTAAAGTCAACCCAAGGAGGCTTAAAATGAAGAGTGACTACTTAACGCCGACGCAGCTTGCTAAGGCTCTCGGCATCTCAAGGCAGGCGGTCGTCGAGAGGATCCAGAAAGGCTCAATAGCCGCGACGAAGGTCGGACAGCAGTATATCATAGATAGAAAGGCCTTCGGCTCCATGAAGGCCGAAGGACGTTCGGTCGAGGGCACTTTAAAGAGGATGGAGCGCTCCAAGAACACGAAAGAGCGCGTCCTGAAGACCGTCAGGGATAATAAGATAAACACCATACAGCTATGGTTCGTCGATATATTGGGCATCTTAAAGTGCGTCGTCATAACCGAAAGAGAGCTCAAAGAGGCTCTTGATCACGGCAAAGGATTCGACGGTTCTTCAGTAACGGGATTCGCCGAGGCCGAAGAGTCAGATATCATCGCCATGCCAGACGCTTCCACCTTTCAGGTACTGCCCTGGGAAGGGTCGACCATACCCGTGGCAAGGCTATTCTGCGACATACTCAATCCCGATAAGACACCCTACCCCGGAGATGCCAGGTGGGTGCTGAAGAGAGTCCTACATAGGGCAAAGAAGCTTGGCTTCACCTTCTATATCGGCCCGGAGCTTGAATACTTCTACTTCAAGAACGACCACTCTACCGAAGTTCTCGACGAGGGAACATACTTTGAGCTCATCCCTAATGATATAGCCGATGTCATGAGGAATAAGACGGTCGATACCCTGGAACATATGGGTATCCCCATGGAGACCGGCCACCATGAGGTCGCTCCGTCTCAGCACGAGATAGACTTGAAGTACGATGAGGCCCTGATATCCGCGGACAACATAATAACATCGAAGTACTGCATAAAGGAGGTGGCAAGATCCAATAATTCATACGCCACATTCATGCCAAAACCTATGTTCGGCGTGAATGGCAGCGGCATGCACGTCCACCAGTCATTATTCAAGGGAGACAAGAACGCCTTCTACGATAAGAACGACAAACATCATCTTTCGCTCACGGCCAAGCAGTTCATAGCCGGGCAGCTTAAGCACGCCCGCGAGTTCTGCTCGCTTACGGCGCAGTGGGTAAATTCATACAAGAGGCTAGTTTCCGGATATGAGGCTCCTGTCTACGTATCGTGGGCGCAGAAGAACAGGACCGCGCTGATAAGGGTCCC
>CAYVCD010000127.1:0-2954 GCA_964450115.1 uncultured Planctomycetia bacterium | reverse complement strand
TTCCGCGGCCGTCGTCGGAGATCTCCAAAACTACTTGAGATCCAAGCTGATACGCTGACAATAGCACATTACCGGCCCTTGATTTTCCTTCTCTCTCCCTCTCATCGGGAGATTCTATTCCGTGGTCCACGGTATTCCTTAAGAGATGCATAAGGGGTTCGCGCATCTCGTCGATTATTGATTTATCAAGCGCCGTATCCTCGCCTTTAAGCTCGAAAATTATCTCTTTACCCTTTTCCTGTGCCAGCGTACGCATCGCCCTCGGGAAAGTATTAAATAGGACCGATACCGGCACCATCCGTATATTCATGACCTCGGCTTGAATGCTCGAAGCAAGTAGATCAATATTATTGCTGACCGTACTTAAGTCCTTTAAGGTTTCACCCAGAGCGTCTTCTATATCTCTGTGTGATTCAATCTTGTTTCCGATAGTTTTTATTACGTCCCCAAGGCGTATCTTGGATATGAGCTGCTCTCCTGCCAGATTTACGAGTCTATCGAGACGGCTTGTGTCAACTCTTATACTTGTATCGGAACCGGCGGCATTGACTTGCGTTGTGCGGACTTCAGGTGTTTTAAAAGGGGTTCTTGCCTGCGGCGTTTCTTCGTGTTTTTTCCCCGGCCCGCCTTCTGTACTTGCCGGGGAGGGTCTTTCTTTTTTTTCTGTTCTTTTTCCCGCAAACACCGCATCCACCTCAGAACAGAGGTCATCCACAAATGGACGCGTTATCCCTTTACCTTCCCAGGTGATTTTGTCTTCCAGAAGAGGATCTATGGCGTCTATGCATTTTAGGAATACGTCAAAATGTCCGGCCTCAAGTTTCAAGCCTTCCTTAAGCGCCTTCTCCAACCCGTCCTCCATCTTATGCGCTATATCGGAGATGCGCTTATAGCCCATCATAGTTGCCGAGCCTTTTATGGTATGGGCTTCTCTCATCAGGGAATTTAAGAGCTCATGATCGGACGGCGTCTTCTCAAGTTTTATTAAGCCAAGGCTTAAGTTTTGAAGATGTTCGCGCGTCTCGTTCTTAAACTGTTCTATAAATTTTGATTTATCAAAAGGCATCCCGATCCTTTCGTTATTTCATCTTTTCAGTAAGAACCTTAAGCTCTTTTCCGAGCTCCGTCAGCTGTTTTACGGCGACCTGGCTCTGCTGGGCGCCTATCGCCACCTGCTTCATAGCCTCGTCGATATTTGACATCGCTTCGGCGATCTGCTTGGAACCCGCGACCTGCTGGGTGGTCGACATCGCGATCTCTTTCGACCGTTCGGCGGATTCCTGCGAGAGCTTCGACTCTTCATCTACGGAGTTGACACTAGTCTCCATCGACATGATAGCGTTTGACATTTCGTGCTGGATGAGCTCGATCAGTGCCGTGATATCCTTCGTGGACTTGGCGGTCGAGTCGGCGAGCTTTCGTATTTCGTCTGCAACTACCGTAAAGCCCCTGCCCTGTTCTCCGGCGCGGGCGGCTTCTATTGCCGCGTTAACCGCCAAAAGGTTAGTCTGGTCTGCGACGTCGTCTATAACTTCTGTGATCTTTCCTATTTTCTGGGACTTCTCACTTAAAGAAGTTATTATGTCGCCCGTCTTTGCCATCGCTTCTTTTATCTTAGCCATACCGGCAAGTGCGTGGGTTGCGACTTCGGAGACTCTCTTTATACTGTCTCCAACAGCCTCAGCGGACTTTGAAAGCTCTCTGGCGGCGGATGTAGTCTCAGATACCGCGGCGGACTGTTCTCTGGCGCCTGCGGCCTGCTGTTGGCTTGCTGCAAGTATCTCGCTTGAGGCGCTCGTTATCTGGGAGACGGCGTTAAAAAGCGTCCCTGTAGTCTTTGAGATCATCGAAATTATGAATATCATTATGAATATGCCCAGTAATATGACGCACAAGAGTAACATCCCTGTGATCATATTGGTCTTTCTCTCGATCGTGACAGCGTCATTTATATCCGCACTAGCCATCCGATGGCCTTCTTCCGACATCTTATTGTATTCGGTCTCGATGGAGTGACTGGTTTCGCGGGACGCTTGCATCGCTTCGTAAAGCTCATTCTCTTGCCTTGCTATATCTATGCCGGCACCTGACTTCGACAGCCCTTCTATGAATTTAACGAGCTCGGCTGTCATGGACGCATATGTAGTAATAAGTTTTTCCATTCGGTCAACTCGCGCAAGGCCCTCGGCGTCATTCTGTTTTAACTCCACGACGCCTATCTCTTTAAGGGCCTTCCGCATTCCTTCGATGTATAGATCATACCCCTTCGTTATATATGCATCTTTTGCTTTTTCAAAGCCTTCAGTTTTGTAGAATACCACAAGGTCTTTTTCCCTCCGGCGGGAATTTAAGAAATTTATTTCAAAATCGTCGGCTTTAACGGAGATGGCCGTCCCTACCTCATACGAATGGCGCCATGCATTGGAGACTTGACGTATCCCGGCAATGCCTACAACCCCGACCACAACTACCAGGATAAGCATCACCGATAGCGCTATAACAAGATTCTTTCTCATCTTTACTCCTTAGGTTATTTTAGACTTTGAATTTTTCTGCCATGCCGCTGAGTTCTTTTCCGAGCCCCGTCAGCTGTTTTACGGCAACCTGGCTCTGCTGGGCGCCTATCGTTATCTGCTTCATGGCATCATCAATATTTATCATCGCGTCGGCTATCTGTTTGGATCCAATTACTTGTTGCGAAGATGATAGCGATATCTCTTTTGATCTTTCGGCGGATTCCTGCGAGAGCTTCGCCTCTTCATCTACGGAGTTGACGCTAGTCTCCATCGACATGATGGCGTTTGACATCTCGTGCTGGATAAGCTCGATCAGTGCCGTGATATCCTTCGTGGACTTGGCGGTCGAGTCGGCGAGCTTTCGTATTTCGTCTGCAACTACCGTAAAGCCCCTGCCCTGTTCTCCGGCGCGGGCGGCTTCTATTGCCGCGTTAACAG
>CAYVCD010000126.1:0-2987 GCA_964450115.1 uncultured Planctomycetia bacterium | reverse complement strand
CCAATGATGCTGGAATAAGTCTTAGGGCTGAATTTTTGTCAGAATTTTTACATAGTAAATTGCATGCCCAATGCAATTTACGTAAAGCGGAAGGCGGGCACCGTAAGTTCCCGCCTTAGAGTTGGTGTGAAAAATTACTTGAAGTATCTGGAGGTTGCTTCGTCCCACTTTTCCTGGGATTTAAGGATGAGCTCGCAGACTTCGCGCACGGCGCCGCGGCCGCCGGGCTTAGTGGTAACATGGTGAGCGATCGATTTGACCTCTTCCATGCCGTTGGGGACCGATACGGCGAATCCTACCTGCTTCAGGATCGGAATGTCTATAAGGTCATCACCTATGAAACAGATCTCTTCTCTGGGTATCTTGAATCTTTTTAGCACATCATTGAAAGGGATCCGCTTGTCGAGATGCCCCGCATAAGCTTTCGCGACTTTGAGGTCGCGCGCTCGCAGTTTTACGATGCGGGATTTCTTTGCGGTGATTATCACCGTCTTTATTCCGACTCTATGGAGAAGCGATATGCCGAATCCATCCGTCACATCAAAGAACTTCAGCTCATCGCCGTAAACACTGTAGACGATACGGCCGTCGGTCATGACGCCGTCGATATCGGTTATGAGTAATTTTACGTGTCGCGCTCTTTCTACTGTCTCGCTGCCTATCATACGAGCCCCGCTTTCAGAAGATCCTGCACATCTAGTAAGCCCACAGGCCTCTTCTTATCGTCGACCACCGGGATCTCGTCTATCTTCTTCGAACGGAGTATATCGAACGCCTCCGCGGCCAATCTATCCTTCTTTATTGTGGTAGGATTCTTTGTCATAAAGTCTTTGACCTTCTTATTTATGAGATCGGGCTCGGACTCCAGATGTCGCCTCAAGTCTCCGTCAGTAAATATGCCTGTTAGTTTTCCCCTGGCATCTACAACGCTCGCACTTCCCGCGCGCGCCTTAGTTATCGCCAAGAGCACCCTCTTTACAGTATAGTTCTCATTTACTATCGGGTTCTCCCTGCCTTTTCTCATAATATCTTCTACTTTCAATATCAGGCGTTTCCCGAGTATTCCGCCGGGATGAAATAAGGCAAAGTCCTTAGCCTTAAAACCTTTCTTCTCCAATAAGGCCACGGCAAGGGCGTCCCCCATCGCTAGCATGACGGTAGTTGATGTCGTGGGCGCTAAACCCAGCGAACATGCCTCCCTCTTTACCGACGTATTTATTATATAATCCGCATTCTTCGCTAAGGTTGATCCGACATTTCCTACCATGGCCACAAGCTTAGCGCCGATCTTTCTTACTATAGGAAGAAATTTCACCATCTCTTCCGTTTCGCCCGAGTTGGAAAGAGCGAGTATAAGATCGTCCTTCGTAACTCTGCCCAGATCTCCGTGTAAAGCCTCGGCGGGATGAAGATAAAGAGAAGGCGTCCCGGTAGAAGAGAGTGTGGCCGATATCTTTTGCGCTATGAAGCCGGGCTTACCCATGCCGGTGACTATCACCCTTCCCTCTATGTTATAGATGGCATTGATCACTCTTTCGAAATTCACGTCTATCCTGCTTATCAGGCTCGTAAGAGCGTCCCGTTCTATACGCAGCACTTTCTTTGCTATCTCTCGAGACATTACTTTACCACCCTCTCTATTCTCTTTAATTTCATCAGCATGGCCTCCAATTGATCCAGCCTGACCATGTTCGGCCCGTCGCTTAATGCCTTATCGGGATCCTCGTGGACTTCTACAAATATTCCGTTGACTCCGCATGCCACCGCTGCCATGGAAAGATACGGGATAAAACGCTTTTCTCCTCCGGAGGAGTCACCCAGGCCGCCCGGCATCTGCACGGAATGCGTGGCATCATATACGACCGGATATCCAAGGTCCTTCATTATAAGGACGCTCCTGAAGTCGCTCACGAGATTATTGTAACCGAAGCTGACGCCTCTTTCGGTAAGCACTATATTCTTATTCCCTGCAGACTCTATCTTCTTCACTATATGGCGCATATCCCACGGCGCCAGGAATTGCCCCTTTTTAATATTAACCGCTTTGCCGGTCTTTGCGGCGGCGAGAATAAGATCCGTCTGCCTTGAGAGGAACGCGGGTATCTGAATCATGTCGAGCACTTTAGCGGCCTCTTTTACATCTTCTTTGCAGTGAACATCCGACAGCACAGGGATGCCGAGACTCTCCTTGATATTCTTTAATATTTTTAGCCCCTTCTTTAGCCCCGGCCCCCGGAAAGAATCTATCGAAGTGCGGTTTGCTTTGTCATAGCTCGCTTTATACACAAACGAGATCCCAAGGCGACCGGTAATATCCTTTAAGGCCTTGGCGTGGCGCATGGCGCTCGATTGGGACTCTATCGAGCATGGCCCGGCTATTAGGACCAGAGGATTATCGCCCCCTATCTTGACACTGCCTATCCTGACCTCTTTTATCATCGTCATGATATTTTATTGCCTCTGGGAGAGCATCATCTCTTTAACTCTCATAAGATCATCATGCGTATCTACGCCTATGGTATCAAACTTCGTCTCAACCACTTTTATCTTATATCCATACTCCAGTACGCGCAGCTGTTCAAGCTTCTCGGCGTTCTCGAGGGCTGACTTCGGCAGGTTCCTGAATGTGAATAGAAAATCTTTTGTGAATGCGTACATCCCTATATGTTTGTAGTAGATAGGCTTCTTCTCTTTATCGGTGGTGTTAGTCCTGTTGTACGGTATGGCGTATCTAGAAAAATATATCGCGTAGCCATTCTTGTCAAATATAGCTTTTACGACATTGGAGTTTGTGAGCTCAGCGTCATCTTCTATTACCTTTACCATAGTGGCCATCTGTGCCACCTTCTCATTTTCGAGGGCCATCACAAGATTGTCGATCATTATGGGCCTCACAAGCGGCTCATCGCCTTGAATATTGACGACTATCTTGACATCCATAGGGTTGACCACTTCGGCCAGCCTGTCGGTGCCGGAAGGCTGGTCAA
>CAYVCD010000125.1:0-3137 GCA_964450115.1 uncultured Planctomycetia bacterium | reverse complement strand
CGATCTGGCCCTTATACGACGGATCGGTCAATATCTCCTGATAGCCGGCCATGCTCGTATTGAAGACGACCTCGCCGTATCTTTCGCCGGATGCGCCGAAGGATCTTCCCTTAAATATCTTGCCATCTTCTAGTGCCAGGATCGCTTCCATATTGAGGTGTAGGTTATTTTTTTATTTTTCGCTCCCTATTGAGGGCCGATTTAATGAATTCCCTGAACAGCGGATGCGGTCTATCCGGCTTTGATTTGAATTCCGGGTGGAACTGGACCGCTATAAAATAAGGATGTTTTTTTATCTCTATTATTTCGACAAGGCCCTTCTTCGGATAGACGCCGGAGAAGATTATACCTTTTTTCTCCAATAAGTCACGATAAATGTTGTTGAATTCATACCTGTGGCGGTGGCGTTCCGATATCATCGATCTTTTGTATGTCCTATAGGCCAGGCTCCCCTTCTTTACCCTGCACGGATAGGCGCCCAAGCGCATGGTGCCTCCCATGTTTTTTATATCTTTTTGCTCTTCCAGGAGGCTTATGATGGGATATTTGGTATTTTTATTGAACTCGGTTGAGTTGGCCCCCTTCAGGCCGCAGGCGTTCCTGGCGAACTCCACAACGGCACATTGCATCCCAAGGCATAATCCCAGGAATGGGATCTTATTCTCCCTGGCGTATCTTATGGCCGCCACCTTGCCTTCTGTGCCGCGGTAACCGAACCCTCCCGGAACGAGCACTCCGGCAACATCGCTTAATAGTCCCGCCGCGCCGTGCTTTTCTATATCTTCGGAATCCACCTTCTTTATAGTAACCCTCGCGTCATTGTACATTCCGGCATGCGTGAGAGATTCATATATAGATTTATATGCATCCTGTAATCCTATATATTTACCTACTACCGCTACGGTCACCTTATACCTTGGCCTGAGCACTCTTTCCACAACTCTCTCGCCCCAGTCTTTAAGGTTGCCTGACCTGCATTTCAGCCCGAAGTGGTTAAGGATTATCTTGTCAAGCCCCTGTTCTTTAAATACCAGAGGTATCTGGTATATAGATTCGGCGTCCCTGGCCTCTATTACAGCCCCTTTGCCTACGTTGCAGAAGAGCGATATCTTATCTTTAATATCTTCGGAAAGAGCCTTTTCAGTGCGGCATATCAGTATGTCGGGCTGTATCCCTATCTCCCGGAGTTTTCCAACGCTGTGCTGGGTAGGCTTCGTCTTTATCTCTTCGGCGCAGCGCAGATAAGGTACTAACGTAAGATGCACATACAACGCGTTGCGGTAACCGACTTCGAGCCTGAACTGCCTTGCCGCTTCGAGGAATGGCAAGCTCTCAATATCACCGACCGTGCCGCCCACCTCAACTATCATGACCTCGGCCTTGGAAGCCTGGGCAGCTTTTCTTATCCTCTCTTTTATTTCGTTGGTTATGTGAGGGATAACCTGTATGGTCTTGCCCAGATAATCACCGCGTCTCTCTCTCGCTATTACGGTGTTATATACCTGGCCGGTCGTGGCGTTAGAGAACTTGGTAGTTTCGGTATTGACGAATCGTTCATAATGCCCGAGATCAAGATCTGTTTCCGCTCCGTCCTCGGTTACGTAGACCTCACCGTGCTGGTAAGGGTTCATAGTCCCCGGATCTACGTTAATATAAGGGTCCAGCTTCATGAGCGCTACTTTTAATCCGCGGGACTCCAGTATCTTGCCTATAGACGCCGAGGCTATGCCTTTGCCCAGACTTGAAATAACCCCACCCGTGGTAAAGATATATTTTGTCATATTACGCCTTCTTTCTCTTTGAAAAACATATAACCTTTTGCGATACTACATCGGACATTATCTTTAGATCTCTATCGCCAATATCATAAACTTTTACTACGTTCTTAAATTTTTCGGCATTAGGTACAAGTCTTGTTAGTATATTTTTTGATCTCGTGAACCATGCATGGTTCAGCGTGACATTCTTCTTCTCAGGAAATAATGCTACATAGAATATGTTCGTCTCGACCAGGTCCTGAAAGAAATGTGTGCCGAAGGAGAGCTCGGGCTTTGCATTAGCCGCCGAAAAGGAGACCTCGACCAGTACAGCTATATTATTTATTTCGGCGAATTTTACGGGCACCCCTAATGAAGGTGTAGAGGTACCCCACCTTCCCGGCCCCAATAGAAGGGTCGGCATTATGCCCCTCTCTTTTATATTCGTATTTAATTCTCCCACAGCATGCGCGATCTCATATTTGTCCGACTGCGTAAGCTTGCCGTATTCCTGGGGATCGACGGATATTATCCTTTTGATATCCTGCGAAACGTTTCCTCCGAGAAAATATCCGTTCGATTCAAAGAGAATATCGGTTTTATTGACATGGTCCGGGATATCGACCTTCTGGCCCAGCCCCCTGGTCTGTAGAGGTCTGCACTGCAGAAGGTTTATTTTAAAGTTCTTATCCTTGGTAAAGTTTACGGTAAATTCTATCTCCACAGGATAGTTGTAGTCCTCTTCAAGCGCTTTCAATATCTTTGCGAAAGAGTCGATCAGCATGTTGTTGCCAAGCGCGGCATCGAGCGTTAATAGCCAGTACTCCTTATCCTCCATACCTCTTCCGCTCATCATGGCTTCCGCTTCGTAGTCTTTTTCAACCAATTGGCTTTGGATTGAGTACGATCTTTCGGCTATCAATTTATCAAATGGGATGGTTTTAAAAACATTCTCTTTTGTATCTATTACATCGACATCATGCTGGGAAAATCTCCTTACGTCATCTTTTTCCGCATAGGGCCTTCGCAGAGGCTCGTCAAGGGCCGCGATCCTCGGATAATCGCCTTCAACCCTGTTGACCGCTCTTGTGCCTAGGCCGAATACGACCCTCAAGCATCCTGCTTTCGGATCCATGCTCTCATTCCATACATATGTATTATGGGAGACTCCGACCCCGGCAAGGTCCGGGAAGAAGTAACTTTTATGATGCGCTCCCGAAACCCGCTGGACCAGAAGAGCCATCTGCTCGTCCAATTTATCCAGATGCCTCTGTTTTCTGTATGCCAGAGCGTCATCGTTCATGGTGCTGGCATAAATTTTTTTGACGGCTTCGGCAAATTGCGCATATCTTTGCTCAGGCGTGCCCTGATTCGCTAAAA
>CAYVCD010000124.1:0-3213 GCA_964450115.1 uncultured Planctomycetia bacterium | reverse complement strand
GCGGTAATTCAGTGGTAGAATGCGACCTTGCCAAGGTCGATGCCGTGGGTTCGAACCCCATCCGCCGCTCCATCCGCCTTCGCAATTACGTGTTGATTGCGGAGGCGGACCACAAAATTTTGCTTGGCGCAATATAAAGGAGACAAAAAATGATGAAGATCATGGACTTTTTGAATAAAAAGGCCATATCGGTGGACATTAAGGCTACAGACAAAGAAGGCGTGATACACGAACTTGCCGACCTTTTAGCTAACGCTACCGACATGAAGAACAGGGAAGAGCTTATCAGCGCTGTCCTGGCCAGAGAAGCATTGGGCTCAACCGGTATAGGACAAGGCATAGGCATTCCTCATGCCAAAAGCCAGGTAGTCAAAGAGCTGGTCGCCGCATTCGGACTTTCAAAGGAGGGTGTGAGCTTTGATTCCCTCGACGGCGAACCAGTCCATATATTCTTCCTGTTGATAGCCCCGGAAGAGTCCGCAGGCCCACACCTCAAGGCGCTTGCCAGGATATCCCGTATGCTCAAGGACAAGTATTTCAGAGAGCTCCTCAGAAAAGCAAAAAATGAGAGCGAGATCCTGCAGATAATCCAGGACGAAGATTCCAAGAAATATTAATATAAAGTGTCAGCTTCAAAATGATAAAAATACTAAAAGCATTTAAATGGCTTTATCCCGGCATGAGGGTCAAGAGATGGAGTTTCCTGGCCGTCTTCGGCGTCATCATGGTCTCGATGGGGTTTGTCATGGTGATATCGGAGTCTACCTCCAAAAGTAAGACCTTTGCCGCGATCATAATAATAGCGGGCATGCTCGCTATCGTTACCGGAATAAAACGTATAATAAAATCGTTCGTCACCATACTTCTTCCTTCAAAAGAGGGAGACCTCGTAGACAAGGTATATAATAAGCTTATACTGGAGAGAGGCCCCAAAGTGGTGGTTGTGGGAGGCGGAACGGGCCTTTCGATGCTTCTGCACGGCTTAAAAGAGTATACGAGCAACATAACCGCTGTAGTCACTGTAGCGGATGACGGCGGATCGAGCGGGCGTTTGAGGCAGGATTTTGATATGCTTCCGCCCGGCGACATAAGAAACTGCCTAGTGGCGCTGGCAGATGCCGAGCCATTGATGGCCAAACTATTTCAGTTCAGATTCGGAGAGGGGACGGAGCTAAAAGGGCACAACTTCGGCAATCTTTTTATTACGGCGATGTCGCAGGTCGCGGGAGGTTTTGACGCTGCCATAAAAGAATCGAGCAAGGTCCTGGCGATAAGAGGAAGCGTCGTGCCGTCCACTCTGAATAAGGTTACGCTCGTTGCCCAGCATAATGACGGGACGGAGAGTGCCGGGGAGAGCCAGATACCAAAAACGGGGAAGCCGATAAAGAGGATCCTCTTGAGACCGGAGGGTTCAAAACCGACCCATGAGGCCATAGAGGCGATAAAGAAAGCCGATGGGATAATACTTGGGCCCGGAAGTCTATATACGAGCATAATGCCGAATCTCCTTGTGGAAAAGATACATAAGGAGATAATCGCATCCAAGGCCGTAAAGATATATGTCTGTAACGTGATGACTCAGAAGGGCGAGACCGACGGTTATAAGGCCAGTGATCATCTTGGAGCCATAGTGGAACATACCGCTCCCGGAATAGTCGACTACTGCATCGCGAATACCGCGAAGATACCGGATAGCATGATAGAGAGATACAAAGAAGAAGGCGCCAGCCCGGTCGCAGTAGACGCGGAAAACATAAAGAAGATGAGATGTAAATTGATAGAGGCGCACATGATCATCACCAAGGACTATGTAAGACATGACGCCGGGAAGCTTGCAAAGATCACGATAGATCTTATAGGAAGCTTAAAGAAGGCTAAAGTTTAGTATGAACCCCGCACCTTCTCAAAGGAGATGCGGGGTAGAAGAAGGTGCGGGGTGAAGGAAGTCATAGTGGTAGAGAAGATAGTAGTGATAAAAAATAAGCAGGGTCTGCATGCCCGGCCGGCCGCGCTATTTGTCCAGATAGCGAATAAATTCGATTCCGATGTCATGGTCTCTAAAGGCAAGATCAAGGTGAACGGTAAATCCATAATGGGGATAATGATGCTGGAGGCGGGAAGAGGGGCCAAGGTCACCATCACCACTAAGGGAGAGGATGCCCAGCAGGCCATCACGGAGCTGGAGACGCTTCTCTTGAGCGATATCGAGGATATCATAAAATGAGTAAAGAAAAAGAATTTATTTTAAGAGGTATCCCGGCTGCTCCCGGGATAATCACGGGTAAAGTGCTGCTCCTTGACAGGGAGCAGTATGTGATACCAAAGCGCGCGCTGAAAGATGATCAGATCGCGAATGAGATAAAGCATTTCAAGGACGCGCTTATCCAGACGAAGCAGGAAGTGATGGAGATAAAGAAGCGCATATCCGAGGAGCTCTCGGTAGAGCACGGGCAGATATTCAGCGCTCATCTGTTGGTCATAGAAGACAGCATGCTCATAGAAGAGGTCATAGCCAAGATAAAGAGGGACAAGCTTTCCGCCGAATATGTATTTCAGGATGTCCTGAAGAAATATATAAAAGTATTTTCGGAGATGGACGATGAATACTTAAGGGGGCGCATAAGCGATATCAATGACATAGGCAAGAGGATACTTAAGAACCTTATCGGCGCCAGGGAAGACGCGCTATCCACGTTAAAGGATAAGGCCATAGTGGTATCTTACGATCTTTCCCCGTCCGATACCGCCACTATGCACAAGAAGAATGTAATAGGCTTTGCTACTGACATAGGAAGCCGCACTTCGCATACCGCCATCATGGCCAAGTCTTTGGAGATACCGGCGGTCGTGGGCCTTGAGACTATCACCAAAGAAGCAAAAAATGGCGATATCATGATAGTCGACGGGACGCACGGTGTGGTGGTGATAAACCCTACCCCGGCGACGCTTAAGCATTATGAATCGAGCCGTAAAAAATTAATAGCTTTCGGAAAGACCCTCCTGGATATGAAGGGCCTGCCGTGTGAGACTAAGGACGGCAGAAAAATAGGCCTGATGGCGAATATAGAGCTGCAGGAAGATGTTGCTTCCGTTATCGCTCACGGCGCCGAGGGAATAGGATTGTACAGGACCGAATACTTTTACATGAACCGCAAAGACCTGCCGACCGAAGAGGAACAGTTCAAAGAGTATTCGATGGTCGCCAAGAAGATC
>CAYVCD010000123.1:0-3234 GCA_964450115.1 uncultured Planctomycetia bacterium | reverse complement strand
ACGGCGTTTTTGGCTCTGCCGGATGACTGGGTGTGTCCCGAGTGCGGTGCCCCGAAGAGTGAGTTCGAAAAACTGTAATTAATATGGAGGGTATGATGAAGGCAAGAGTAGATGCGGATGCATGCATAGGCTGTGGACTTTGTGAAAGCACTTGTCCCGAAGTATTTAAGATGGATGGCGATAAAGCGATTATCATAGGCTCTGTAGTGCCCGCGGGCGTTGAAGAGACCTGCAAAAAAGCGACCGAAGAATGCCCGGTCACAGCGATCATAATCAGCTAAAAAATATCCAAAGGTGGTATAAATGGCCGAAGTTTCCATTCTTATCGGAGGTAAGGCCGGTTTTGGTATAGATAAGTCGGGGGCGATAATATCATTTATCGTGAACTCTCTCGGCTATAGTGTCTATACCTATCGCGATTATCCTTCAATAATAAGGGGCGGCCATACATTTTCAATAATAAGGGCCTCTACAGAGAGAGTCTCAAGTCACAGGAGCGCTGTAGACTACATTCTTGCATTAAACCAGGATACCGTAGCGTTACACAGAGAGAGAATCAAAGAGAGCTCTGTAATAATTTACGATGCCGACAGCGTTAAGTGCGACGGGGTATGCCCCGTCAAAAACGCAGTCGGCATTTCTGTCGGCAGGATACTTAAAGAAGAGGCGGCGCCCGAGATAATGCGCAATACATGCATCATCGGAGCCTTTGCCGGGTCCACCGGTATAGAATGGAGTATATTAGAGACAGTATTAAAGAGAGAGATCTCTAAAGATATAGAGATCAATCTTAAAGTCGCCCGCCGAGGATATGACGAGGTTCAAGCTATCGCCGCGATCAAGCCCGTCAAGAGAGAGCCTCTGCCTCTTATTACCGGAAGCGAGGCGATGGGCCTTGGCTTCCTGAAGGCCGGGCTCGACACATATATAGCATACCCGATGACGCCGGCCTCGCCGCTCTTGCACTTCCTGGCAGCGCAGGCGGAAAATTTTTCTATTAAAGTTATCCACCCCGAGAACGAAATAGCCGTAATGCTCATGGCTCTGGGATTCGCATACGCGGGAGAATCTGTTGCCGTGGGAACCTCAGGAGGAGGATTTTGCCTGATGACGGAAGGGTTAAGTCTTTCGGGTATGGCAGAGTTGCCGGTAGTGGTAGTTCTTGGCCAGAGGCCGGGGCCGAGCACGGGGCTACCCACCTATACTTCACAGACAGAGCTTAATTTCGCTTTGAGCGCGGGCCACGGCGAGTTCACCCGGCTTGTAGTGGCGCCGACTGACGCCGAGGATTCGTATTACTGGGCCGCGGTGAGCCTGAATATCTCAAAGAAATTCCGCCTCCCTTCGATATTGCTTACCGATAAGACTATATGCGAGGGGCTCTTTAATTTTGACATCGATTCGATAAAAGAGATGAATCTTGAGGCGTCGCTGATCCGGGCGTTTCCTCCGGATAAAGGCACGGTATTAAAGATAAATAGTTATGAACATGATGAATACGGCATAACCACCGAAGATCCTGTAAAGACGGTCCGGATGCAGAGTAAGAGATTGCTGAAGGCCGGATCTCTGGCCGAAGAATTAAAAAAATACGAAACTGTGAAATGCGGCGGCAATAATAATTCGGATAGAGCCATATTGTGCTGGGGTTCAAACAGGCCGGTCTGTGAAGAGGTCGGTAAGTCGCTTGGCCTGAAAGTGATCTCTCCTATAATCCTTTCACCATTTCCCGTTGATGCTTTTAAAGATGCGCTCAAAGGCGTAAAAAATATAATTTTAGTCGAGAGTAATGCGACAGGACAATTAGGATCGCTCGTAAAGAGTTATGGTGTAAAAGTGGATCGGGAGATACTTAAGTACGACGGCAGGCCGTTCTCCATAGATGAACTGGAAGATGCGGTAAGGAGCGTTGAATGACGAACCTGGCAACGACTGCCGAGAATACATGGTGCGCCGGATGCGGTAACTTCGCCATCCTCTCCGCGATAAGATCGGTCCTGCAATCTCTGGCCGAAGACGGAGTTCCTCTGGAAAATGTGGTCTTAGTCTCCGGCATCGGCTGTCACGCCAAGATAGTGGACTACATAAACGTAAATAGTTTCTATTCTCTGCACGGAAGAGTCGTCCCTGTAGCCGAGGCGATAAAATTATCAAGATCTAACGTAAAGGTGATAGGCTTTTCAGGCGACGGCGATTCTTACGGCGAAGGGATGGAGCACCTGATATTCGCCGCCAAAAGAAATATCGATATCACGATGATAATACATAACAACAGGGTTTACGGTCTCACGACCGGTCAATATACACCCACGTCCCCGCTCGGCTACAAAGGGCGGTCCACGCCGAACGGATCTAAGGAGATGCCTATAAATCCTCTCGATGTGATGTTGGCCGCCGGCGCCACATTTTTGGCCCGCGGCACTTCGCACGGCTTAGAGCTCCTGAAGAAGATCTTTAAAGAAGCGATACTGCACAAGGGCTTCTCTTTAGTCGACGTCCTGCAGGTCTGTGTCACATTCGATAACCTCTACGAATATTACGACAAGAGGGTATATGAGATGACCGGCCATGATCCGTCGGATAGAATGGCCGCTCTGGCCAAAATAAGAGAGTGGGATTATGATCACGATGCCAAGATACCTCTGGGCGTTATGTATAAAAGAGAGTCCGAGGCCTTTGACACGAGATTCAAAGCGGAAGATAAGATCATGGATAGAGATGCCAAGATAAGAGAATACCTGGAAAGGCGGACCTGATGAGATGGACCCCGCCCCTTCTTATGTTCAAACATCAATCTTGTGTGTGGGGTATTGTTAATATGAATAATGAAACAGATTTTTTATTTTGTATAAGAAAGGAAGGGGCGGGGTGAAGCCATTCGAGATAAAGAAGGGGATCTACTGGGTCGGTGCGGTCGATTGGAACATAAGATCATTTCATGGCCACACATATACCACCGAGAGAGGAACTACTTATAACTCATATCTGATCGTAGACGAAAAGATAGCCTTAGTCGACACCGTCTACAGACCCTTCGCGGAAGAGATGATAGAGAAGATACGCGCTATAGTCGCTCCCGAAAAGATAGACTATATTATAGCCAACCACGTCGAGCCGGACCATTCCGGCGCCATGCCGGCGCTCATGAATCTCTGTCCTAAGGCAAAGGTATACGGCACAGCCAAGTGTAAAGAAGGCCTCTACAGATACTATTATAAAGATTGGGATTTTCAG
>CAYVCD010000122.1:0-3287 GCA_964450115.1 uncultured Planctomycetia bacterium | reverse complement strand
GCATCTATCAAAATATGATTCGGTTCACGGGCGTTTCCCTGGCGGCGATGTAAAGGCCGGCACCGATTCAATAATAGTGAACGGCAAAGAGATAAAGGTATTGGCAAAGAGAGATCCCGCGGAACTACCCTGGAAACAGCTTGGCGTAGAGATAGTCGTCGAGTCAACGGGTCTCTTCACAATAAAGAATGACGGCGTAAATAAAAAAGGTAAAGAGGTCAGGGGCGCCATCAATCACATCACAAAGGGCGGCGCGAAGAAGGTCATCATATCCGCCCCGGCTGAAGGTGAAGACATCACCATAGTGATGGGCGTCAACGAGGATAAGTATGATCCCAAAAAAGATAACGTGATCTCGAACGCTTCATGTACGACCAACTGTCTCGGGCCAGTGGCCAAGATATTGAACGATACCTGGGGGATCGAAAAAGGTTTAATGACGACGATCCATGCGTATACTAACGACCAGCATGTGCAGGATCTGCCTCATTCCGATATGAGACGCGCCAGGGCAGCTGCCGTATCGATGATACCTACATCGACCGGAGCCGCAAAAGCGATAGGGCTCGTGATCCCTGAGCTTAAAGGCAAGCTCGACGGTTATGCGGTAAGAGTCCCGGTAGTTAACGTATCGGTGGTAGACTTAACATGTTTATTAAAGAAAGACGCGACCGCCGAAGATATCAACAAGGCCCTCAAGACCTTTGCTGAGGGAAAGATGAAGGGCATTCTCGCCTATACAGATGAAGATGTGGTGTCGGTGGACTTCAATCATTCGCCAGCCTCTTCAACGGTAGATTCAAAACTTACAAAAGTGTTAGGCGGTAACTTCGTGAAGGTGGTCGCGTGGTACGATAACGAATGGGGTTATTCGTCCAGAGTCGTAGACCTGATAGAGTACATTATAAAGAAGGGGTTGTAATAGATAATGGCAAAGAAGACAATAAAAGATATCGACTTAAAAGGTAAGCGTGTGTTGATGAGGGTGGATTTCAATGTACCTCTCGATGATAAGTTAAACATTACCGATGATATAAGGATACGTTCCGCCGTACCTACGATAAAGTACGCGATAGACCAGGGCGCGAAAGTCATCCTTATGAGTCATCTTGGTAGGCCTGATGGTAAAGTCGTCGACTCGCTGAGGCTTACGCCGGTTGCCAAAAAACTGGAAGAGCTGCTCGGCAAAAAAGTGACTAAGACAGATGATTGCACCGGTGATGCAGTGAAGAAGACCGTGGCCGCCATGAAGCCCGGTGATGTGGTTCTTTTGGAAAACTTAAGGTTCCACGCCGAAGAGGAGAAGAACGACCCTGCGTTCGCGAAAGAGCTTGCGAGTCTGGGGGACGTATTCGTCAATGACGCTTTTGGAACTGCGCACAGGGCCCACGCTTCGACTGAAGGCGTAACAAAGTACCTGCCGTCAGTGGCAGGTTTCCTGCTTGAGAAAGAGATCAGGTATCTCGGCCAGACAGTGGATGACCCCAAGAGGCCGTTTGTGGCGATCTTGGGCGGCGCAAAGGTCAAAGACAAGATAAAGGTCATCGATAACCTTTTGAACAAGGTCGACGCCCTGATAATAGGCGGCGGCATGGCATATACTTTCCTGAAGGCTAAAGGGAAGACGATCGGCAATTCAAAATTGGATAAAGATGGTTTTGATACTGCGAAGCTCGCTTTAGACAAGGCCGCTAAGAAGAATATACCGATATTGCTGCCGATCGATCACGTCATAGGAGATAAGTTTGACGCCAGTGCGAATACAAAGATAGTTGGTGAGGATATACCGGATGGCTGGATGGGGCTTGATATCGGGCCCAAGACCATAAAATTATTTGAAGATAAGTTGAAGGACGCGAAGACTATCATCTGGAACGGCCCCATGGGCGTATTCGAGATGGATAAATTCGCTAAAGGCACCAAAGATATTGCTATCTTTCTGGCCGGCCTCAAAGGCGCCATCACCATAATAGGCGGCGGAGACACTGCCGCGGCGATGTTAAAATTTAAAGTCGAAGATAAGATGACGCATATCTCTACAGGTGGAGGCGCTTCACTTGAGTATCTGGAAGGGCGCGGACTCCCTGGGATAGACGCGTTACAGGATAGATGATATGCCAAGAAGAATAATAATAGCCGGCAACTGGAAGATGAATAAGAATATAGGTGAATCGATAGAACTCGCCAGCTCGATAAAGCGTTCATTGTATGATGTCGAGGAGGTGGAGATAGTCGTCTGCCCGCCCTTCACATCTTTAAGCGATGTAAATGAGATCACCATGGAGACGAATATAAAACTCGGCGCGCAGGATTGTTACTGGGAGAAGGAAGGCGCTTTCACAGGCGAGATATCCGCTCCTATGCTTAAAAGCATTGGCTGCGAATACTGCATAATAGGCCACTCCGAGAGAAGGCAGTTCTTCGGCGAGACCAATGAGACCGTTAATAAGAAGCTTAAGGTGCTATTAAAAGAAGGCATAAAGCCGATAGTCTGTGTGGGCGAAAAACTGGAAGAGAGAAAGAGCGGCAAAACATTTGACGTTGTCAAAGATCATGTGATGAATTCGCTCGCCGGCATCTCCAAAGAAGAGATGTTGAGAACAGTGGTAGCGTACGAACCCGTATGGGCGATAGGCACGGGCGTCAACGCCACTAAGGAACAGGCCCAGGAAGTGCATAAATATATCAGGACCTTATTGGTCCAGATGCACGGTGAAGAGGTCGCAAGATCGGTAAGGATCCAGTACGGCGGAAGCGTCAAGCCGGAAAATATAAAAGAGCTTATTTCGCAGGAAGATGTTGATGGCGCGCTCGTGGGAGGCGCCAGTTTAAAGGCAGATTCGTTCGTTCAATTGGTCAAGAACTGTCTGTAATACCATACAAAATAGAGGGGTAGAAAGATGCTATACGGGATTGTGATCACGATACACGTGATAGTTTCACTTGTTTTGATAGTCGTTATATTGTTCCAGGCCGGCCGCGGAGGCGGTTTGAGCGAATCATTCGGAGGGTCCTCCACCCAGACTATCCTGGGCACGAAGTCATCCGTATTTTTAAAGCGGGCGACGGCAATTTCGGCAGTGCTCTATATATTCGCGTGCCTTCTATTGGGCGTAATGACGAGCCACAGAGGCAGGTCTCTTGTCGCAAAAGGCGGCGGCGTCCAAGCGCCTCTTACCACAAGTGGTGGGTACCCTCAGCCTGAGCAAGATGGATCGCCTTTTTCCGACTTCTGAGAAGAAGATGCACATAAACAGTAAAATACCGCTAATAATATTAGCGGTATT
>CAYVCD010000121.1:0-3288 GCA_964450115.1 uncultured Planctomycetia bacterium | reverse complement strand
CTTGGACCAAGAGATTATGAGTCTCCTGCTCTACCAAACTGAGCTACAGGCCCACTAATGCAAACCAAAATAAGTACGTTATTATATCTGAATTACAATTACGTGTAAAGATTCTTTTCTTAATAGTCCCAGCTAAATGGTTTGACCGTCTTGATGACTTTGCCGTCGCTAAAACTTACGCTGCCACCCTTCTGATAAAACCATATCGTGGTGACGCCTTCCGATATGCGTTCCGGCGTTCCAAGTATTTCTTTTATCTGGTCTGAAGGCATATCTTTTAAGATCTTTGTCCACTGTTTTTTATTCTCTAGCTGTTTCCCTTCCAGCTCCTGCCGCGTCTGTCTGACATCGTATGAATGCACTTTATATACTATCACTACCGATAAAGATACCAGGATCAGGGCAATTATTATCTTACGCATGGCTTATTCTCCCATACCCATAGCAAGAAAATTCTTCAGCCTTCTCGAACGTGTCGGATGGCGCAGTTTTCTGAGAGCCTTTGCCTCGATCTGCCTTACGCGCTCCCTCGTGACCTTGAATATGGCGCCGACCTCTTCCAGAGTCCTCGGATAGCCATCGCCTATACCGAACCTCAGGCGGAGAACCTTCTTCTCCCGCTCGGTCAGCGTGCCTAATACATCATCCATCTCTTCTTTAAGCATTGAGTAGGCGGTAGCATTTGCCGGAGAGACCGCGCGCTTATCTTCTATAAAATCTCCGAAATGCGTATCACCCTCTTCTCCTATGGGCGTCTGGAGCGATATGGGCTCCTGGGCGATCTTCAATATGCCCCTGACCTTATCGACAGGCATCCTCATCTTGTGAGCTATCTCTTCGGGCGTCGGTTCTTTTCCGTTCTCCTGCACGAGCGCTCTCGACACCCTTATAAGCTTATTTATGGTCTCCGTCATATGGACGGGGATCCTTATGGTCCTGGACTGGTCGGCTATAGACCGCGTTATGGCCTGGCGTATCCACCATGTCGCGTATGTGGAAAATTTATACCCGCGTTTATACTCGAATTTATCTACGGCTTTCATAAGGCCGATATTGCCTTCCTGTATAAGGTCAAGGAATGAGAGGCCTCTATTTGTGTACTTCTTCGCGATGCTCACTACCAGCCTTAGGTTAGCGGCAACCAGCTCTTTCTTATTTTTGTTCAGCTTGACTTCGCATGACTTTATAAATTTATAATGCTCTTTCATAAAGTCAACCGGCTCGCCGAGGTCTCTCTCTATCTTCCTCTTATATTTATTAAGCCTCTTTATCTCATCCCTATCCCTCGATCTTCTGGCGCGTGAAAGCGAACTTTCGGTCTTCGCATGCTCACCTAGAAGCTCGTCTATCTTTTTGATTATTTGCTCAACTACGGACATCGCGAGATTGGACTCTTTTACAAGCTTGCCTATGCTCGACTTGGTTCTCGCCTTACGCAGGCTATTGGCAAGATTATCGATCCTCTTCTTCAGTTTTGACATCTTGAACTTAGGATCGACGTTAAAATATTCTTCCGGGCTCACCTCTTCTTTGATCGCTTTGTTCAGTATCTCAAGCGCCTTCGCTTTAGCTATGGCCAGATCCGAGACGGCGTCCCTTACCTTACCTTCGGAATCCTTTATTTTGCACGCTATCTCTATCTCTTCTTTTCTTGTCAAAAGAGATATCTGGCCCATCTGTCTTAAATACATCTTCACAGGGTCATCTATCTGTATCAACCTGGCCGCTTCTTCGACCGGAGCCGCTTCTTCCTTCTTATCTTCCGCTGCTTCGCTCTCATGAGCCGTCTCTTTTTGAGCCTCTTCTTCCGTATCTACAAGCTTTATATTCTCTTCTCCGAGAACGCTTAATATCTCGTCTATCTCCTCCGAGGAGACTATTTCGATGGGAAGTATATTATTTACCTCTTCGAAGGTAAGATGCCCCTTCTCCTTGCCCAGCGCGATAAGCTCTGAAAGCTCCTTGGAGAGCCTCCTCTTCTGGTGTGGTTTATTTTTAACGGGCGCGGCTTGGACCTCTTTCTCTTTGGCCGGGGCGCTCGTCTTCGACTTGCCCAATGTGGGCTTCACAGCTCCTGATGACCTCTTTATGAAAAGCCTCTTGGTCTTCCGGACCTTCCTACGCAATAGCTTCTTACGCGCGACCTTATTTCGCGCGGCGGCCTTCTTTAATTTCTTCTTTCTCTTCATATCTATGCCTTATTCACCTTTAAAAGCTCCGTATACTCCGTCACGAGCTTTGTTACGAGCGTATCGTCTTTGGAATCGTGGGCCAGCTTTATCGCATCCTGCAGCCTGCCGAGCACATCCTTTACGTTGTCCTTCTTTATCCTGGCTATACAATCGCAAAGAACCCTCTCTTTGTTATCGAGCGTCTCGGAAAGATGCACCGATTCGGATATCAGCGCGGTGGCTGCATCATTATTTTCAAAATAGTTCATCAGTTTTACCGCATTTATAGACCTGTCATCCTTTGACAGATCCAGCACGGCCTTGACAACGTCCCTAACCGAAGAGTCCTTGAATTCATCCGGCGACAGAGACTCCCGTACCTTTTTTACGTAACTTTCACCTTCCAGGAGGATCGCCAGGACCATCTTCTCGGCGCTTTTGGAATCCTTCTTTGCCTCAACCGGACTTATGCTGTAAACGCGCATGGTATAATCCGGTTTTACTTTTTTCAGTTCTTGCCTTATCGAATCTTCGTCCACGGAAAGCTTCTCCGCCAGCTTCTTCACCAGATTCGACCGGAGCACCGCGTTCTCTATCCTTGATATGGTCGGCAGCATCTCGCTGGCTATCGAAGCTTTACCGTGCGCGCTCTTCATATCAAAGCGTAGAGATAATTTGGACATCTTGTAATCAAATAAGTTTTTGCTGGCCTTGGTAAGTTTTATAAAATCTTCCGTTCCGAACTTTCTTATATACCCGTCAGGATCGAAACCTTTCGGCAGTTCGGCTATATATACGTTCACTCCCTCGCTTAAGAATAGGTCCATATTGCGCAGGCTCGCAGATTCGCCGGCCTCGTCCGGGTCGTATACCATTATCACGGTACCCGCGAAACGCTTTAAGAGTTTGACCTGGTCTATCGTAAGCGCCGTGCCGAGCGTCGCCACGATATTGCGGATCCCGGCCTGATAAGGTATTATAAAATCTAAATATCCCTCCACCACCAGGGCATAGCCCGCCTTTTTGATGCCCTCTTTCGTGTGGTTCAGTCCGTAAAGGTTCCTTCCTTTGGAATAGATGTAGGTCTCCGGCGAATTCATATACTTCGGAAGGCTCG
>CAYVCD010000120.1:0-3326 GCA_964450115.1 uncultured Planctomycetia bacterium | reverse complement strand
ACATTTTGTATAATATAACCTGTTTATTGACAGAAATGACGATGCGGGCAGCGAGCTCGGATATGGTTCGAATTGGTTGCACTCGCGTCCGCCATGTTTTTCAATACCCTCCTTTTTAGTTTTTAACCAAAATTTTTTCCTCGTCGGACGAAAACTATTTTAAAATAATCTGCAACAATTTGCTTCTCTTTTCCGTCTTATAGTATAGGGGACATAACGCCTATACAAAGGCAGAGGGAGGTATTTTATGAAGGATTTAATACGCCAAGAGGTCGTCGAGAGGAAGATCTATCTAATTAGAGGGCATAAGGTTATGCTTTCTATGGATCTTGCAAAGCTTTATGGAGTACCAGCCATGCGGCTAAATGAGCAAGTTAAGCGTAACATGAAAAGGTTTCCAGGCGATTTTATGTTTCAATTGAGTGACAAGGAGTACGAAATCTTGAAATCGCAAATTGCGATTTCAAGTTGGGGTGGTGCTAGACGTGCCAATCCATATGCATTTACCGAACAAGGAGTTGCGATGCTTTCGAGTGTGCTTAATAGTGACCGCGCTATTGAGGTAAATATAGCCATTATGCGGGCGTTTGTGAGATTGAGAGAGATATTGCTGACGCATAAGGATCTAGCAGCTAAAATTAAGGCTCTTGAACTTAAATACAAGAATCACGATATGAGGTTTTCAGAATACGATAAGCACATAATGACGATCTTCGAAGCGATCAAAAAGCTTATGGCCCCGCCTCCGGAAAAGCCGAGGCGCATAATAGGTTTTAAACAGGAATAAAAAACTACGCAATTGCTTTGCCTTGTGGGCACACATTTTGTATAATATAGCTTGTTAATGGTTTTTGTGGATAAGCTTTAGCCAAAATCGGCTGGAAGGAGAAGGTCTTATGCTTTCATTTGTAAACTTACCGGCTAAGATAATAAGTATCGTGGAGGGGAATATATCGCCCCGCGAGATAGCCGCCGGTGTCTGTCTGGGAGCATTTCTCGGGTTTATACCGCTGAACGGCCCCATGGCGCTTCTTCTGGCCGTATTCTTTTTTCTCTTCAGGATAAACCGTGTAGCTACTCTCCTTACCTTACCTGTCTTCAAATTGGTATACCTTTTAGGAATGTACAGATTGGCCGACGCCACAGGAGCTTATATCCTGGAGAAGGCCGGTTGTCTGGCGGGGTTCTGGCGGTGGGTCACACATCTTCCCATAATTTCGTACCTCGATATCAATAATACGCTCGTCGCCGGCGGGTTGGTCGTCGCGACAGCGCTCTCTATACCGGTATATTTTATCTCTAAACGGCTTGTCATCTTCCTTAGCGCTAAGTACGCCGAACAGATCAAGAATTCGGCATTAGCGAAATTGCTGCCCGGTATAAAATTAATGGGATTTGTAGGAGACGATACCGGGTCCACACTGAAGAATGTCGGGACGCATGTAAAATTAACCGTAAAGACGAAGATCGCAGAGGCTATAGCCAGGGGAAGAGCGCAGCGTCGGGGAAACTCCATATTAAAGCGCATAAAGATAGTCAACGTCTCTATTGTGATCATTGCGCTAATGGTCTTCCATTTCGGGGTGGGGCTTTTTGTTAGCCCGGCCTTCAGTTCATTTATAGTGCAGAGCATCAATAAGTATAGCAACGCAAAGATCACGATCGATAAGGTGAGTATCTGGCCGTTGACGCTCTCTTTTTCGCTAAAAGGGATGAAGGTCTTCGATCCGGAGCGTCAGGATATGCGTATTGCCAAGATAGATGACAGCTCAGTCAGGATAAGCCCGATCGGTCTTCTTTCGAAACGCCTTATCTTTTCCCATATAGATATGAAAGGCGCCGAGATCAATTTAGAGGGCACAGCCGACGGCAGTTTTAATGTGGCCGGTCTCGCCGGCACAAAGAAAGAGGCTGCGGCGGTCAACGCCGACCAAGGCTGGCGTTCACTGATGCAGAAGAAGGACCTCTTCGGCAAGACTTATGAGATGATAAAAAAACGTTTTGCCAAGAAGAGCAAGGAGAAGATAAAAGAAGAGCGTAAAGATGCAAAAAAAGTGACCACCACGGTCCAGGACCTGCCAAAAGGCAAGCTGGTACATTTTAATAATGCCAAAGACCTCTATCTCTTTGAGATAAAGAACCTCGATATTTCAGACGCTTATATCAAAGTGAGAGTGAACGGCAATACCGCAGATATTACGAATGCGAAGATAAGATTGGGCCGTATGGCCTACGATCCGCTGAATGGGATGAGGCTGGATCTTCTGGATCTACGTGGCAATGTAAAAACAGGCGACAGATCGGCCGGTAAATTTGATATCTATTTCTCGAAGAGCGCTGACAGGAACGGAGAGAAAGCCGTCTTCAAGGCTGAGTTGAACGATATCGATATGGACGCGGTCCGTTTTGTATATGAGGATTCGCTGCCGGTACATGTTATTAAGGGACTGGTCACTCTTAGATCCAGAACATACATAGAAGCAGGCAATATAGATTCCCGCAACGAGATATCTCTGAAAGGTCATGCGCTGGAGCAGAAGATGGGCGCAAGCCCTCTTATGGGATTTGTGCCAATTTCGGCCGTATGCGACGCCATGAACCGCATAGACCCATTGAAACTCAAATTCAATATTACCGGCACATTAGATAAGCCGCAGTTCGGAGGATTTCAAGAGTCATTGATGGCTCTGATCAAGCCCTACATAGCAAATTTTCAGGATAAGATAAAGGATGAAGGCCTGAAAGCCCTCGGCCGGCTCTTCAATAAGAAAGAATAGCCCCCCGTAATTTCACCCCCAGCAGACGCAATTGCTTTGCCTTAATAGATATAATTTTGTATAATATACATAATATATCTATCGTTAAAGTTCGAAAAAGGAGTATTAAGCTATGACTAAGATCAGGGTCGCGATCATCGGGGTAGGCAATTGCGCCTCTTCGTTGGTCCAGGGCGTAGAATATTATAAGAACGCGAAAGAGAAAGATTTCGTTCCCGGATTGATGCACGTTAATCTGGGAGGTTATCATATAAACGACATCGAGTTCTCCGCCGCTTTTGACATCGATAAGAACAAAGTCGGGAAAGACTTAAGCGAAGCCATCTATACGAAGCCGAACAATACCAAGGTCTTCGCTAAAGTCCCGCGCTTGGGTGTAAAAGTCCACCGCGGCATGACTCACGACTCTCTAGGTAAATATCTGTCGAAGATCATCACCAAAGCTCCGGGCAAGACCGACGATGTATGCGGGATACTGAAGAAGACAAAGACGGATGTGGTCATTAACTATCTTCCTGTCGGTTCGGAAGAGGCGACCAAGTGGTATGT
>CAYVCD010000119.1:0-3342 GCA_964450115.1 uncultured Planctomycetia bacterium | reverse complement strand
GTCCTTCATTGCCTCAATAGACTGCACCGGCGTCTTGTAGAGCCATCTGAATATTTGAGTAGCCCTGTATGGCTTCTCGTCTATCCCGACAAGCTCTTTTATCAACTTATCCTTCGAAATATTCTTTATATCGATCTTGGACATTATATCCTAGTCTACCTTCTTCTTAGTGAATACCTTGTAGAAACAGAACGTGGTGAGGATCGAGATGCTTGCCCATGACAGCACTAAAAAGATCCAGCCTGAAAGCCTCATACTATGGCCTTTCTCCTCTTCTTTTTCCACGCTATCTTTACCAGGACCGACAATATGACGAAGAGCGCGATCAGGGCAAACCGCGTCGCGAGAAGAGATGGCCTGTCCGATGCCGCCACATCCTTCATCAGTATCATGGGCCACCACTCCTGGTATGCCCAGGCCGCGAGTATCGCTATAAGGAAGAGCGGGGTTACGTATTTTATTATGAATTTGTAGATCTTGGGGATATTCATATCGGCACCGTGATGTATCTCCTTCCACGCCCTCTCCATTCCAAAGACCCACGCGAATAGTATCGTCTCGACCGTCGCAAATAGCACGAGGCAGAATGTACCGCCCCAGAAGTCGAGCTCATTGACCACTCCCTTGCTTAGCAGAAATATGACCGGCTGACAAAGAAGAAATAGCGCCGCTCCCAGTATCGATACCGCCCTCTTTCTTGATATGTTGAATTCATCCTCAAGGAATGCCACCGCCGGCTGGGCAAGCGATATGGAAGAGGTTATTCCCGCGAGGAATAACAATAAGAACCACGCGCATCCGAAGAAGGCGCCGTGTGTGACTTTGCCGAATATCAACGGCATCGTAACAAAACCGAGATTGAAAGCGCCGCCCTTGGCGATAGCTTCCGTTCCGGCCGGCCCGAAGAAGATGAACGCCGCCGGGATCACAATGCTTCCGCCAATAATGACCTCAGCGAATTCATTTGTGCTGACGGCCGAAAGCCCGGACAGCACGACATCGTCGCCTTTCGATAAGTAACTGGCGTAGGTAAGTATAACACCTATGCCTACGCTTAAAGTAAAGAATATCTGCCCTGCCGCCGCAAGCCATACCTTGGCGCTCTTTAGCGCGGAAAAATCCGGATTCCAAAAAAAACCCAATCCGTTGATGATATTCCATGAAGGCCTGGACGGGTCCGGCACAGCCAGGGTCAGGACGCGCGCCATGACTATTATGCCGCATATAAATAGGAGCGGCATCGCTATCTTGCAGAGCCTCTCTATCCCGCCTTTTATTCCGTAGTATATGACCGCTATATTTGCCAGAAATGTTATTAAGAAGAAGGTATACGCGGGAATGAGATTAGAGAAGTAACTATTCTTCTCCAGCCCCTGAAATCCGCTCAAGAAAGACCTCATCGAGCTTTCGGTGACAGCAGAGGAGTATCTCCCGGTGATAGCAAACCAGCTGTAGGCGAGCGTCCAGCTCTCTACATAGGTATAGTAGATCAGTATGACGAGAGGCCCGAATATCCCAATGACGCCGAAATACTTTATGAACCGGTTCTTCTCCCACATGGTATGGAATATGCCGGGAGCCGTACCGTGTCCGAACCCTCCTCCATAGCGTCCGAGGGTCCACTCTATCCACATAAGCGGGATGCCAAGGAGAAAGAGTGAGATGAAGTACGGTATCATGAAGGCTCCGCCGCCATTAGATGCGGCCTGCACCGGAAAGCGCAGGAAGTTCCCCAGCCCTATCGCGCTGCCCGCGACGGCCATTATGATCCCCAGCCTCGTCCCCCACGCCTGTCTCGTCTTCGCCATAGGTCCCTATTATAGACAAACCTTGCAATATTTTCAATACATAGCTACAGGCAGGCGCGCATGGCTTGACCATTGAGCCGCGACAGTATATAATACCGGCATGCAAGCCATAAAGATATTCGCGAAAAATTTTCTGAATCTTATCTACCCTCTCCACTGTCTGGGCTGTGAAACTCCGCTTGAGTCCATGAACGAGTTTCGTCTATGCCGGCGCTGTGTAGCCTCTATAAATCGCAACGCTATGCCGCCCTTCGAGCTGGACGATCTGCCGGGGCTTGTCTACTCCGCATGTTTGTACGACGGCGGATTGAAAGAGCTCGTACACCGTTTCAAATATAAGGGCAAGACGGTCCTTGGAGGGATATTCTCAAAGCTCATGATAGACCATATAAAGGAGAACCCTGAGATCGCGGACGTCGACCTGATAACGGTAGTTCCTCTGCATAAAGAACGCTTGCGAGAAAGAGAATTTAATCAATCGCTTCTGATAGCCAATCCTATAGCAAAAGCGCATTCGCTTACTCTTTTAAACGCGCTTGAGAAGACGCGTAAGACCAGGTACCAAAATGAGCTTATGAAGAGCGAGAGGTTAAAGAATCTTGAGGGCGCCTTCAGAGTTTCGCCCAAAGCCGAGATCAAAGATAAGAGGATACTTTTGATAGATGACATAACGACGACTGGTTCTACTCTCGGAGAATGCGCAAAGACTCTTTTAGCCGGCGGCGCAAAAAGCGTAATATGTCTTACGCTTGCGCGGGGAATATAACATGAAGATCATCGACAAGTATATAGCGAAAGGTTTCTTAAGCTCTTTTCTGTGGTGCCTCTTCGTATTTGTGATAATGGCGGTCATCATAGACATATTCTCATTTATCGACGATATAGTTAAATACAAGATACCGCTCGGATCAGTGATAGCCTTCTATTTTTACTATATCCCCACCATATTCGTACAGATCATGCCGATGGCTGCGCTCCTTTCCACCATCTACATGTTGAGCAACCTGAATAAGAATAATGAGATCATAGCCATGAAGTCCAGCGGCGTAAGCCTGTGGCGCATACTTACACCGCTATTGGTCCTGGGATTCCTGATAAGCGTATTCACCTTCACGGTCAATGACAGGGTCATACCGCTTACATCCAAGGTATCCCAGATGATCCGGCGCGAGGAACTGGAGAAATATAAGTCCGGAGATAAGCAGCTAAAGATAATAGAAAATGTCGCGGTATACGGCACTGGAAACAGGATAGTCTTTGCCAGGAGCTATGATACCGTGGAGAAGAAGTTAAGCGATATCATAATCCATGAACATGACACAAAAGAACATCTTGTATTGAAGATCACGGCCAACAGCGCCATATGGACCGGCAGTGAGTGGAAGTTCCTTAAAGTCATAACGTATAAGGTGGATAACGCCGGAAAGATGCTGGGAGCGCCGGTATTCTATAACGAAAAGATAATACCGCTAAAGGAGAGGCCCAGGGATTTCGCGAATAAAGAGCTGAAGGCGGAGTTCATGAGCTACCAGGA
>CAYVCD010000118.1:0-3381 GCA_964450115.1 uncultured Planctomycetia bacterium | reverse complement strand
AAAGAGAGGGCGAGCTTGTAGATAAGGTATATCAGAAGCGCGTGCTTGAGAAGGGAGCTAGGATAGTAGTTATAGGCGGCGGCACCGGGCTTTCGACGCTTCTGCACGGATTGAAAAGCTATACGAGCAATATAACGGCCATAGTGACGGTGGCCGACGACGGAGGCTCGTCGGGACGGCTCAGGAAGGAATTTGATGTTCCGCCGCCCGGGGATATACGAAACTGCCTTGTCGCGCTCGCCGACGCCGAGCCTTTGATGGGTAAATTATTCCAGTTCAGATTTGAAGAAGGAACCGAATTGGCCGGGCATAGTTTTGGAAATCTTTTTATAACCGCGATGTCCAAAGTGACCGGAGATTTTGACGAGGCGATAAAAGAGTCGAGCAAGATATTGGCCATAAGAGGAAGCGTGCTTCCATCGACTATAGATAAGGTGAATCTTGTCGCGGAGCATTTGGACGGCACTCATACTATAGGTGAGAGCCAGATACCTAAAGCAAAGAGCCCGATAAAGCGCATACGCCTGCAACCGGTTAACTGCAGGCCAACGGCCGAAGCTTTGGAGGCCATAAAGAAAGCCGACGCGATCGTTATGGGGCCCGGGAGCTTGTATACAAGTATAATGCCGAATCTTCTCGTGGGCAGGATGCACCAGGAGATAGCTTCCTCAAAGGCCATAAAAGTTTATGTATGCAATGTTATGACCCAGAAGGGCGAGACGGATGATTTTAAGGCCAGCGACCATCTGAAAGCAATAATAGAGCATACCGCTCCCGGTATAATGGATTACTGCATACTGAATACGGCTAGAATACCGGATGAGATGACAAGGAAATATATTACTGAGGAGTCGCATCCGGTAATAGCGGATTCGGATAATATACGGAAGTTTAAATGTAAGGTTATAGAGGCTCATATCGTGAATGCCAAAGGCTATATAAGGCACGATCCGGATAAGCTTGCTAAAATAATTGTAGATCTAGTCGGGAGTCTTAAGAAATAAAGGATCGCGTTCATACATGACCATAGAGAAATCCGTAGTTATAAAAAATAAACAGGGGCTGCATGCGCGCCCCGCGGCCCTATTTGTCCAGATAGCCAATAAATATACAAGCGATATAACTATACAGAAGGGCCGGCAAAAAGTTAACGGTAAGTCGATCATGGGCATAATGATGCTTGAAGCCGGCGCCGGCTCCAAGATAGTTATAACCATCTCCGGTGAAGACGCGGCCGATGCGATGGGGGAACTTCAGAATCTTCTCGAGAGCGAAGGCATAGAGGAGAACGCCTTATAATGACCATAAAGAAAAAAGAACTTATATTGAGAGGCATACCGGCATCGCCCGGGATAGCGATAGGAAAAGCGTTCCTTTTCGGCAGGGAGCAGTATGTGATACCCCGCCGCCCTATACGGGATGAACAGATTCCCAATGAGATAAAGCGTTTTAAAGATTCGCTCGTCCAGACGAAGATTGAGATAAACGAGATAAAGAAGAAGATATCCGAGGAGATGGGCGATCAGCACGGGCAAATATTCAGCGCGCATCTTTTGGTAATAGATGACAGTATGCTCATAGAAGAGGTAATAGCCCGCCTTAAGAAAGATAAATTATCCATAGAGTATATATTCCAAGACGTCATGCGCAGATATATAAAAGTATTTTTGGAAATGGACGACGAATATTTAAGAGAGCGCATAAGCGATATAAATGACGTCGGCAGGAGGATATTAAGGAATCTTATTGGCGCCAAAGAGGATGTCTTAACCAACCTTAAGGAGAAGGTCGTAGTGGTGGCGTATGATCTCTCTCCGTCCGATACGGCCACTATGCATAAAAGAAATGTAACGGCATTCGCGACCGACATAGGAGGCAGGACTTCTCACACCGCCATCATGGCAAAATCTCTGGAGATACCGGCTGTTGTAGGTATCGAGGTCCTGACTAAAAGGGTTGAGACCGGAGATGTCATAATAATAGACGGCACTCACGGCATCGTGGTGCTCAATCCTTCCGCCAAGACCCTCAAGAAATACGAGACTGACAAGGAGCGCTTCGCCGTCATTAGCAAGCACCTGCAGGAGATGAAGGATCTGCCCTGCGTAACGCTTGATGGTAAAACGGTCGAGCTTGCCGCAAATATAGAGGTCCCCGAGGATGTCCCGTCTGTGATAGCGCACGGAGCTTCCGGCATAGGACTCTACAGAACAGAATTTTTTTATATGAACAGGAAGGATGTGCCTACCGAGGAGGAGCAATTCAAAGCTTACTCAGCTGTGGCTAAGCGCATTAAGCCGAATTCCGTTATTATAAGGACTCTTGATATAGGAGGCGATAAATTCCTTTCCCAGTTGGAAGTTCCTCAACAGATGAATCCGTTTCTGGGGTGGAGGGCGATACGATTCTGTCTGGCCAGGCCTGATATATTTAAGGCCCAGTTGCGGGCCATACTCAGGGCTTCGGCTCACGGCAAGATAAAGATAATGTATCCTATGATATCCGGCGTGGAAGAACTGAAGCAGGCTAACTCTATCCTTGAGGAAGTTAAAAAGGATCTTAAAAAAGAATCCCTGCCATTCGATGAGAATATAGAGGTGGGGGCGATGATAGAAGTCCCGTCTGCGGCCATCACAAGCGACATATTGGCCAAGGAAGTGGATTTCTTCTCGATAGGCACCAACGACCTTATACAATATTCATTGGCGGTCGATAGAGTGAATGAGAAGATAGCCTATCTATATGAGCCGGCCCATCCCGCTGTTTTAAGGCTCATAAAAATGGTCATCGAGAACGCTCATAACGCCGGCATATGGGTAGGGATGTGCGGAGAGATGGCCGGGGACATATCCATGACCCTGGTTCTTCTCGGGCTGGGGCTCGATGAATTCAGCGCCTCTCCGATAGCGATCCCGGAATTGAAAAAAATAATAAGGGCGGTGACCTTGAGACAGGCTAAGGAGATAGCCCAGGGGAGCATGCTGCTCTCTACGGGTAAGGATGTGGAAAAATACGCAAAGAAGAAATTAAAAGAAATAGTGCCGGATCTGGCGCTGGAGGTAGAATAAGAAGATGGGCGATCTGGATAGTTTGAAGGTCATGAAGAAATACGATGTTTCTGATATGCTTAAACTGATAGCGGATTTCCCAGAACAGGCCTCCGAGGCCGCGAAGATAGGGGAAAGATTCTCACTGCCAGAATCGTACAAGATCGGTTATTCCAGTATAGTGTGCGCCGGACTCGGCGGATCTGCGATAGGGGCCGACATAATGAGGTCATATGTCGCCGATGAATCCGCGACGCCGATATTCGTATGCAGGAATTACACGCTGCCGAATTTCGTGGGCAGCAAGTCGCTTGTAATAATCGCCAGTTATTCC
>CAYVCD010000117.1:0-3436 GCA_964450115.1 uncultured Planctomycetia bacterium | reverse complement strand
GGCAAAGTATCTTGCGGTCATGGCGCTTTACGGCCTGGACCACGCAGCAAAGTTGCTGCCGGAATTGGGCGACGCCATCGATCTTAAGAACGGCCGCATTACAAACCCGATAATACAGGACCATTTCTCTAAGACCATACCGCCGCTTTACTCTGCGTATCCCGAAAAATATCCCGAAGAATATACCGATGAGGCGACTGGACTCGTCATACATTTTCAGACGATCGGAAGCGTTAATACAGCCACGGCACGGGTATTAATAAAGAGGTACCTCCTCGATAAATACGGTGCCCGCATAAAGGCCGGTAAGATAACAGCCGGCTCCGAGCTCATCGACGGACCGGACGATTATATATTCGACCTGAAGAAGATATTGCCGTCGGGAAACATATATTTCGAGATGAGCCATCCTAACGCGCCGGGTCTTGGTAATTGGGTCACCGGCATAATCGAGATGCCCTCTCAGACCGGAGGCCTTGCGACCGCTGCTGCAGCGGCGCCTGCCTCTCTGGCGGAAGCGCCGACCGCGGTTACTGCGGCAACCCTTGAGGATCTCGCGCCGCACGCGCTATTGAACAGGTTGATCTCGATGGCGATAGAGTTTTCAAAATCCCGGATATTGCTCCTGCTCATACCGGATTTGTCAGATATGATGAGACCAACGACATATATTGGCTCGGCGAAGAAAACCAGACGGGTACATCGTTCCTTGATCTGTTTAACTGGCTCGCGGCACACAGATATTGGAATGGGAAACCGGCGGCATTCCATGAAAAGATGCAGGTCCTGCAGGCTATAATTAGGAGCCTGGGGATCAGTGCGCAAGTCAGTCCGGAGATGGTTAAGGCCTTCGAAAATGCCCTGTCATTACAGCCGGAGCATTTCGGTGTAGAAACCGGCAGGGCTTATATCATGGCCAATTACAGGAGAAGCCCGAATATAATAGCGCACGTACGACTCGAGAGAGCCGTGCACAAAGCGGTTATCGGGAAGATGCTTAAAGGAGATGTCGCGGATTACAGGGCATGGAGGACTGCCCCCGATAAAAAGATCAAGTTCAATATACTGGTGAGTAAGCCTAACAATTCCTACAATATAGAGATCATACCCGGCGGCTCCAAAGATTGGTCGTACGCCGAGTTTATCCAAGAGGCGCACAATATAGCGCAGCGCTTCTGTCCGGTGATGGCTGCCAGGCCTATAGCCTCCGGAGAAAATGTCAAGGGCGGAAGAACGTTGCGCAAGTTACTTGGTATGCAGGAAAAAGCCATTGAATCCCCAACCGCGGCAATAGTACCTGCGGCGGAAATTACCGCGGCACCGCCGGAGCTTCGTGATGCCGCCGAATATATTTCAAATTTACTTAATGTCGCCAAATATGTTTTAAATTTGCTTAAAGAATACGGCGCGGAGATGTCCATGGAAGAGACCAGTGATTCGAAAATCAATGGTATGAGGTTCGTCATAACGATCAGGAATAAAGATAATAAAAATGAGGGGGTCAGGTTTATTATAGGTAAGGATGGTCAGCGTATAAGGCTCCAGACAGATATATTGGCTTTAGATGATGATAGGATATCGTGGCGTCTTTGGGCTTTCAGTCCGGCCGATGACGGAGCCAAAGCGGAAGAGGAAGCTAAGAAGATGGTAAGCGGTATTCTGAGTACGATAAAAGGATGGGGAGGCAGGAATCCCTCCGCTGATTCGGAAGAGCCTTACAACGCGCCATCGGCGTCCCACGCATATTTAAAGGAAGTGGCCGAGGTAAAAGGCCGTATCGGGTTATTAGCTGAGAGAATCGATGCCCGTGAGCTGCGTATATATATGGATATCAAATTTTACAATCTTCCATACCTTAGAGATGGTACTCCTCTTATGGAGAAATCCTGGGCAGAAGCCGTGGCGGCAAAGGAGGCATTAGATGCGTCGCCGCACAGGGATAACTTTCTTAGATCAAATGAATTTGACACATTAGATGTGAATGTAAAAAATTGGATAACCGGAGTAATGACATTAAAAGATGCGGTACGTATAACTAGAGATAAAATGAATATCAAGAGCAGCTTGCCGCGCACCGCAGCCAGGCTTGCTGATGCTTCGGAGACGCAGGCCAAGTCGATTCTCGAAGTTATTGACGAGTATGCTTTGAATGCAGCAAAGGATATAGGCCCCGGATCGCTTGAGCCGTCGAATTTAGTAAATGAGATAGCATCGTTCTATCCGGCAATAAACATGCTGGAGAGCGAAAGGGTTGAAGTATATTTTCCGCAGAATTTAAATGATTCCCTTACAAGATCGGTGACCGAAGAGGTAAAGCGTATAAATAAAATAATAAAAGATAGGGCAAGGGATCATCAGGGGCGTGCGGACACAGAGGACCCGATAAAGATTATCCCTTACAGTTCAGAAAACCTTGAAAAATGCCTTAAGCGTAAAGCTGACGGTGTCAGGAGAATATTTGTCAACGACCTTACTATGACTGCCGAGTTTAGGAGGCTTACCGGCAGTGAGGGTGGGTTGGATCTTTTGAGAGGTAACCGCGTATTCACGGCGGCCGTACTTAAAGGCCGTGGCGAGGACGAGAATACCGTAAATCAAGCATGGCTCCTTAAAGTTGCGCTATTATCGGCTCTTTTGGAGGAGGGTAATATTTTGACTATAGGTGCCTCGCTTCGGGATGAGCTTACCGGCAGGATATCCGATGACCCGGTAAAATTCATGGAAAATCTGGCCAAAAAAGAGGGTGATGCGGTTTCAAGGGAAGCCGTACGCGTCAGAATTAGTTATTTCCTGGGTACAATAGTGAAACTTTCCACCATCATAGGGGAGCAGCTAAGGATATTGAAGGCATTCTGGATCGCGGCGTAAGCCAGCTGATACAAAAAGTTATCCACAGCCGTAGGGGAGGTTTAAACCTCCCCTACGGCTTTTGTTTCCGTAATTTATTTGACACTCTATGCCCTATTATCATATAATAACATTACAATATTCTACCTTACTTCGCAATCTATGCTCAATAGACAGAATGCTTCGTAAGATATGTATCCTTAGCCGTTTAAAAACGAGGGTCCAGGCATGAAGAGCGATAAGATCAAAAAAGGTGTCGAGAGGGCAGGCGCTAGGAGTTTGTTGTATGCTACAGGTCTATCTAAAGACGATATGGCGAAGCCATTTATAGGCGTCGTTACATCCAGAACGGACCTCATCCCGGGCCATATACACATGCCCAGATTAGAGCGTTTTATAGAGCGCGGCATATGCGCGGGTGGCGGCGTGCCGTTCTTCTTCGGTGTTCCAGGGATATGCGACGGCATAGCGATGGGCCACTCCGGAATGAGATATTCGCTTGCTTCGCGCGAGCTCATAGCCGATATGATAGAGTGCATAATGAAGGCGCATTGCCTTGACGGACTCGTTTGTCTTACCAATTGCGATA
>CAYVCD010000116.1:0-3449 GCA_964450115.1 uncultured Planctomycetia bacterium | reverse complement strand
TAAAGCGCTTTTCAATAAAAAAGTTTCGTTAGAGGATATCGGATTACAGAAGAAGAACGTTTTGGCGTTCTTCTTCATGTTCGTCATCCCAACGCTCCTCGCATGCTACCTCATATTTTTAGCCCCGAGCGTAATCTCCGATAAAAATATGCTCCTGAAACATACCCGCACCATCATCATCCTGATGAGCGTATGCGGTTTATTCGGATACCTTTTTTTGAGAAAGGTCTTTAATACACTGATAGCGATAATTAAAAAGGCCGAATATATCTCCCTGGGAAATAAAGGCGAAATGATAGAGGTCGTCTGGAACGACGAACTTAAAGACCTGGCTCAATCATTCAATAGGATCAATGCCGGCCTTGAAACAAAGATACTGGAGTTGGGCAGAAACATAGAGAAGACTTACTATGACACGCTTGTCATGCTGGCGCGGATAGTGGAGGCGAAGGATACTTATAGCGCGGGCCACCTGGAGCGCGTCTCTTCCTACGTGCAGATGATAGCGAAGAAGCTTGGCCTCGATGAAGAGGCCGAAAAGATGCTGATGGGCGGCGCGCTGCTCCACGACCTGGGGAAGGTCGGCATAGAGGATGTTATTTTAAAGAAGAAGGGGCAGCTTACTCCCCAGGAATATGAGATAGTGAAAAAACATAGCGTAATAGGCGAGAACATACTGAAGCCGCTGCATTCAATGTCAAGATTGAGCGTGCTGGTCCGGCACCACCACGAATTTTATGACGGCACCGGATATCCGGATGGCCTGAAAGGCGAAGAGATACCTCTTGCGGCCCGCATCCTGACAGTAGTCGATATATATGATGCGCTGATCACCGACAGGTCTTACAGGAAAGCTCTGAGCCATGAGGAAGGCATAAAGATGTTGAGAAAATATGCCGGGAATAAACTCGACCCGAAACTGGTCGAGATGTTCATAGGGCTGATAACCAATAACGGGAACGCCAAAAGATGAGCGAAACAGATTTCCTCACGGGATGTTTCAGTAAAGAAGTCATTAATCCTATGCTCGACAAGATCAAGGCCGAGTGTAAGATATATAAGATCCCGTTTTCCGTGCTCGTAATAGACCTGGACCATTTTAAAGCGTACAACGATAAATACGGCCATATCGACGGAGATGAAGCGCTGAAATATTTTGCCAGCACGCTCCGCCTCAGCCTTAGAGAAGAGGAGACGACCATCTTCCGTTTTGGTGGGGATGAATTTGTGATAGTCTTCTCGGGGAAGAATGCCAAAGAGGCGCGCTTGACGACCATTAAACTAATGAAGAACTTAAGGAGGCGGCCGTTCCTGTCCGGAGGGCGCATATTCAAGTTGCGTTTCAGCGCCGGCATAGCATCTTATCCTTTCGATGGTAACGAAGTCGAAGAGATACTTCAGAAGGCTGACAAGGCTATGTATTTTTCAAAGACACACGGCCGCGGCAGAGCTACTCTGCACAGACATATTTTATTTAGAAAGATCAAAAGAGCGCTTCGCATATTCATAAGCATATTGCTCGTCATATGTACGCTACTCTATCTTAAAAACTCTTCTTACAGGAATCAAATTATGGAATGGCTGAAAAAAGAGATGGGTAAGGCAAGCACAGTTTTAACATCCGTGTCGGTAGAAGCGGATGATAAGGCTCACGACATTGTTTATTTAAAATCAGGGAGGGTCCTTAAGGGGGTCATCGTGCGGGATAACGAAGACGGCATCGAGCTTAATTTAAGTCTACAGACAGGCGCTGGTTCGGTCACTATAAGAAGATCTGAAATAGAAATGATAAGGAGCGGTCAAAAGCATGAGTAAAGAAAGAGCAAAAAAATATTATACCGACAAAGGCGGCGGCAGGAAGCTGAATTGTGCCCAGGCGGTGATAGCGGCCTTTACCGAAAAGTTTCTTTTGGATGAAAATTCGGTCGGCCTCTTCGCGTCATTTGGCAGGGGCATGGCTCCCGAGGGCGTCTGCGGAGCTTACTATGCCGCAAAGTTTATCATGGGGGACGATCATGGGGACGACATAAAAAGATGTAGAGATGCCTTTCTGTCGAAAGCCGGTTCATTAAAATGCAAAGAGATCAGGCAGGGTAAGAGGCTTTCGTGCGTCGGCTGTGTCGAGACTGCCGCTGAGTTTCTTGAGGGCTTAAAAGGCGGCAGCGCCAATATTTTAGTGGAGAAGACAAAAGATGTCATATCGCTCGAGCGCCAGGTGAGGATAATAGCGGGAAGCCTGATCTTGTCGGGCATACTGCTCTCCATATTCGTTAATTCATGGTTTTTGGCCATATCGATATTTGTATCGAGCGGGCTTATATTTGCGGGAGTTACAGACAGCTGCATGATGGGCCTGCTGCTCATGAAGCTGCCTTATAACAGGGATCTATATAAAGTCAAGTCGGGTGGCAGCGCCTGCACAAAGAGTTGAAAAAGGAGGTTTAGCATGAAGAAGCTGATTATACTGTTGGTGGGGATCGCAATATTCAGTACCGCGTCTGCGTTTGCTGCTGACATCGGAGACATTACGCCGTCTCTTAAAGCCGCTAAACAGGCGATAGATAAAACATTGGCGGAGATAGACACGGATATCCAGGCCGCGGCTAAAGCGCTATCTGGCATCGATCTAAAGGGTGAAGTCGCGCGGAAAATATTAAACGATTTACGTAAGTACCGCCCGTATGTCATCGACTGTTCTATCATCAATGCGGATGGTGTAAAGATCACAGTAGAACCGGCCGAATACAAACAGTATGAAGGCACGAACAGAAGCGATCTGGCGCACGTGATGTCGCTCTTGAAGAACAAAAAGCCCGTGTTGAGCAACGTATACGAATCGGCCGAGGCTATTCATGCGGTAACTGTCGGGTATCCAATATTTTCGGACAAGGGCGAATTTTTAGGGGCGGTCAGGATGTTGATCAGGCATGAAAATTTCTTGAAGCCGCTTGTGGAAGATGAGCCATGTAAGATATGGGTGATACAGAAGAACGGCCTGATCGTCTATGACGCGGATCCGGACGAGATAGGAAAGAATATGTTCTCCGACCCGATGTTTAGTCCGTTTGAGGACCTGATCTCTTTCTCCAAGACCGTCGTAGCGTCAAGGAACGGTGCCGGATCTTACAGTTTTTACGTAGATGCGCCCAAAGATAAGACGCTGGCAGAGAAGATAGCGGTCTGGGATACCTCCGGGTTATATGGGACAGAATGGCGAGTTGTTGCGATGGAGGTCGATAAGAGCCTGGAGCAGCCGGCCGCCGCGGCCCCGACGAAATAAGGCAAAAAGGAGATCTTTATGGAGAGAAATGGCGTTGTCACTTTAAAAGGAGGCCCTGTCACTTTGATCGGATCCGAGGTGAAGGCGGGCCAAGGGGCTAACGATTTTAATGTCCTTGATAATGAGCTGAAAGAAAAGACGCTCGCCGATTTTAAAGGAAAGATAAAAT
>CAYVCD010000115.1:0-3477 GCA_964450115.1 uncultured Planctomycetia bacterium | reverse complement strand
ACGGAGACGTGGCGGTCTATGATACTCTCGTCAGGATGGCGCAGGATTTCAGTTTGAGATATCCTCTTATAGACGGCCAGGGTAACTTCGGGTCCGTCGACGGAGATTCGCCGGCGGCAATGAGGTACACCGAGGCGAGGCTTGCGCACATCACCGACTGGATGCTTGAGGATCTGGACAAGAATACGGTGGATTTCGTGCCGAACTTCGACGGATCGCTCAAAGAGCCGTCGCTTTTGCCGGCGTGCCTCCCGAACCTTTTAGTGAACGGCTCCAGCGGCATAGCCGTCGGTATGGCGACAAACATACCGCCGCATAATCTAAGGGAGATATCAGAAGCCGTTTCATTCGTTATAGACTCGCCCGATTGCGAACCTAAGGACCTGCTTAAAAAAGTCAAAGGACCTGATTTCCCGACGGGCGGAATAATCCGCGGGTATGAAGGCATAAAGAACGCTTACACGACAGGCCGCGGGATATTGAAGGTAAACGCGAAGGCTTTTATAGAAGAGCAAAAGAGCGGCAAAGAAGCCATCATAATAAAAGAGATACCCTACCAGGTCAATAAAGCCAAGCTTATTGAGTCTATCGCCGACCTGATACAGGAGAAGAAGATAGAGGGCATTTCGGATCTTCGGGATGAATCCGATAGGGACGGGATGCGCGTAGTTATAGAATTGCGCCGCGGGATAAACGCGAATGTAATATTGAATCAATTATACAGGCACACGCAGATGCAGGTGACGTTCGGCGTGATAATGCTGGCTCTTGTCGACGGCAGGCCGAGAGTGCTTAATCTAAAGCAGGTTATAGAAGAGTTTATAAAGCACAGAAAAGATGTCATCGTGCGAAGGACTCAGTATGAGCTGGATAAAGCGCTCGATCGGGCGCACATACTCGAAGGCTTAAAGATAGCTCTTAAGAACCTGGACCGCATAATCAAGACGATAAGAGAGTCTGAAAATCCGCAGGTAGCAAAAGAAGCTCTTATAAAGAAATTTGAGCTCTCTGAAAAACAGGCACAGGCTATCCTGGAGATGCAGCTGCAGCGGCTGACCAATCTGGAGCGCGATAAAATTGAGAAAGAGTATCTCGAGCTCATAAAAAAGATAGAGTATTATAAGTCGATACTCTCCAGCGAAAAGAAGGTCCTTGAGATAATCAAGAGCGAGATGAAAGAGCTAGTTGAGAAGTTCGGAGACGACAGGCGGACCGAGATCGCGCCTGAAGCCGAAGAGCTCGAGATAGAGGACCTGATAGCCGAAGAGGATGTGGTAGTGACTATAAGCCATTCCGGCTATATAAAACGCTTGCCGGTATCGAGCTACAGAAAGCAGCGCCGCGGCGGTAAAGGCGTAACGGGGGCCGATGTAAATGAGGAGGATTTTGTAGAACATCTCTTTATCGCCTCTACGCACGACTATATGATCTTCTTTACGGACAAGGGGATGATCCATTGGCTTAAAGTTCATGAGATCCCCGAAGGCGGAAGGGCGTCGAAAGGTAAGGCGATAATAAATATGCTGTCGCTTGCCGGCGGCGAGAAGATAAGCGCCTTTATTCCTGTGCGCGAATTTAAGGAAGGAAGCTTCCTGGTTATGTGCACGAAGAACGGCACTATAAAGAAGACCGCGCTTACCGCTTATTCCAATCCGCGAAAAGGCGGGATCATAGGGATGGGGCTCGAAAAGGATGATGCGCTGATAGAGGTAGAGCTGACAAACGGCGATGACGAACTTCTTCTGGCGACCAAAGAAGGCAAAGCGATCAGGTTTAAAGAATCCCAGGTGCGCGAGATGGGTCGCGCAGCCAAAGGGGTCAGAGGAATACGCTTAGGCAAGAAGGACGCCTGCATAGCGATGGAGATCGTAAAGCCGGACCAGACCGTTTTGACTGTGACGGGGCAGGGTTTCGGGAAGAGGACATCGTTTAAAGAGTATCGGCTGCAGTCGCGCGGCGGCAAGGGCATTATTAATATGAAAGTCACCGGCAAGAACGGCGAGGCCGTTGGGTTAAAGACAGTGTCCGATAAAGATGAAATAATGCTGATGACCGAAAAGGGCATGGTAGTCCGCTCTCCGGTAAAAGATATAAGGTCTACGGGCCGTTCAACTCAAGGAGTGCGCCTGATGAAGCTCGATGCCGGGGATAAAGTAGCTGTAGTGGCTAAGATCGTCCCTGAAGATGAGAGCGAAAAGGTGGAAGCGGCGGTAAGTCTCACCTCAAAAGAGCCCGTAGCGGTGAAAGCAGAAAAAACGAATGAGCCGGAAACGGCAATCGAGCCGAAGGCTGAATCGAAAGAAGCAAAAAAGCCCGCGGCTAAAGCCGAAAAAGCGCCAAAAGCTGCAAAAGTAAGGCGCGTAAAACGGAAATAGTTATTTAGTACCGTCATCCTGAGCGAAGCGAAGGATCTAGATCCTTCGGTCGGCCCTTGGCCTCCCTCAGGACGACAGAGAATCTTTGAATTTAATACGCGTCCCCATCGTCTAGTCTGGCCTAGGACACGAGCTTTTCAAGCTTGCGACTGGGGTTCAAATCCCCATGGGGACGCCATGTACCACTCGCGAAAACTAGAGATAGCCATCGCTCGGGTACATGGCGCGGCCATAGAGTTTAGTGGTACATGCCCCGCACCTGAGGAGTCCCCGAAGGGGCGACGAATGGTGCGGGGCAAACTCTCAATCAGGAAAGCAAAATAGCATGTGCGGGATAATAGGCTACATAGGCAATAAGCAGGCTCAGGGTGTTATCCTTAAAGGATTGAGCCGGCTTGAATACAGAGGTTATGACTCTGCCGGATTGGCAATATTGAAGGACGGCGGAATCGACCTTGTCAAAAGACAGGGAAAGCTTAAGGTCCTTACTCAGGAGTTATCCTCGCATCCAGTCACGGGCACCATCGGCATAGGACATACGAGATGGGCTACCCACGGCATACCAAGCGATATCAACGCTCATCCTCATCTCGATTGCACCGGCAAGATTGCCGTGGTTCATAACGGCATAATTGAAAATTATCTGGAACTGAAGAGCGCTCTCATTAAAGACGGTCACAAGTTTACCTCACAGACCGACACGGAAGTGATTTCCCACCTTGTTGAAAAATTCTACAAAGGTGACCTCAAAAGCGCTGTGGCTAAAACGGTCAAGGTACTCAAGGGCTCCTACGCGATCGCGGTGGTCCATTCGGACAAGCCCGATATGATAGTGGGCGCCAGGCTCGACTCCCCTCTCATTGTGGGCGTCGGAAAGACGGAAAATTTTATAGCCAGCGATATCCCCGCGGTGTTGGATCACACAAAGAATATCATATATATAGATAACCACGAGATCGTTGTTATTACCGCGAGCTCCGTGAAGATATTCGACGCTTCCGGCGGAACGGTCAGCAAAAAGCAGGTCAGTATAAAGTGGGATATAAAGGCTGCCGAAAAATCCGGCTATGAGCACTTCATGCTGAAAGAGATATTCGAGCAG
>CAYVCD010000114.1:0-3505 GCA_964450115.1 uncultured Planctomycetia bacterium | reverse complement strand
GAAGATCTCCGCGATAGATTTTGCCACGGCTACCGAGACCGTTGCCGACGGACAGAAGAGGGCGGAGATAAAGAAGGCGGAAGGCGTAAGGCAGGCGTCCATACTAGAGGCGGAGGGCCAGAAGCGGGCACGCATACTGCAGGCAGAAGGCGAGAGCGAAGCGATAAAGCTGGTGAATGAGGCTGCCGAAAAGTTTTTTACCGGCAATGCTCAGGTATTGAGAAAGCTTGAGGCGGTGGAAAAGTCCCTTAAGGACAATGCTAAGATAGTCGTTCCGGCGAATACGGAGCTGGTAAATGTGATAGGCGAGATGGCCGGGATATTGCCGGTGAAGAGGGGTTAATTGATAGCGCAGATCAGAAAATATTTTGTAGCGGGCTTGCTTACTATACTGCCGCTGGCTCTCAGCGTCTATATACTGCTCGTCCTATTCAAGATCGTAGACGGTATCCTCGGAAGATATCTTAATGTCTATCTGAAGAACCTGCTAGGGTTCTATATCCCAGGATTGGGGCTGATACTATTTTTGGCCATCATATTCCTGTCGGGGATATTGAGCATACATTTCTTCGGCGCAAGGCTGCATCTCTTTCTCGGCAGGGCGCTGGCCAGATTCCCGTTGCTAAGCTACATATATCCATCCGTAAAGAAGGTATTTGAATTTGTATTCTCGGATACGAGACTTGGGTTCAAAAAGGTGGTATTGGTGCAATATCCGTCAAAAGGGATATGGTCGATGGGTTTTATAGCCAATGACGGATACTCTGAGGCTGAAGAGAAGACCGGCAAGAAATTCTATAATATTTATGTGCCTTCGGTACCGAATCCTACTACGGGCTTCTTCTTCTTTGTTCCGCAGGACGAGGTGATCATGCTGGATATCGGAATAAAAGAGGCTATGAGGCTCGTCATGTCGGGCGGCCTGCTGAATCCGGCGGATTTCATTAAAGAAGTAAAAATATAGGAAACCAGGTCTCGCATATGTCAAAGAAATTACCTTTCTTAAAAGTCAGCGGCCAAAAAATAGTCGACGAGCTAGGGAAGCAGGTTATCCTAAAAGGCGTGAATCTCGGCGGCTGGCTCATGATGGAAGGATATATGTTCGGCGGAAGGAATATAGCCGAACACGACTTCAGGAACTCTTTTGAAAAGGCCCTTGGCAGAGACGCCCTGGAAGATTTTACGAGGTCTTTCCGCGACTCTTTTATCCAGGAGAGCGATATCAGGATAATAAAGGGCTGGGGCGCAAATTGCATAAGACTGCCATTTAACTATCGATTGATAGAGCCGGAAGACCGGCCCTATAGCTTGAATGAAGAGGGTCTAAGTTATCTTGATAGAGCGGTCGAATGGTGCGAAAAACACGGCATATACTGTATACTCGATCTTCACGCGGCGCCGGGCGCGCAGAATGACGCATGGCATTCCGACTCCTACGGGAAACAGGACCTCTTCCTGAACGAAACCAATAAAGACCGCTATTTGAGACTATGGTTCTTTCTTGCCGACCGATATAGAGATGCCAGCGCCGTAGCCGGTTACGACGTTCTGAACGAACCGGTTGTCGGCATCCTGGAGGAGAACCAGATCAAGGACCTTTATGAGAAGGTGACCAAAGAGATACGAGATACCGATAAGAAGCACATAATATTCCTGGAGGGAAATGTCTGGTCGCAGAGGCTGGAGTTTCTGGGCAAGCCTAAAGATGACAATACCGCGTACAGCATACACTGCTATGCGCCTCTTGAATTCACACACAACTTTGAAGCGGACACGCGTTATCCGGGAAAAGTCTACAATATAATGTGGGATAAGAAGATATTCGATACCATGGCAAAGGCTTATGATGATCTTGCCCGGAAGGTCCAGGTGCCGCTATTCATGGGGGAGTTCGGCGTGAATGTGCGCGGCGGTAATTGCGGCGAGGGCGAATGGGTCCGCGACATACTATCGGTCGCCGGAAAGTATAACGTCAGCTGGACTTACTGGACTTATAAAACGGTCGCAAATTACGCGTATCCCGACGGGATATACAGGTACACCGCCAACCCTGCGTGGGTCAATCGTCAGGGGCCGATAGCGGGATTAGAGACGTTCGCTTCTCTCTGGCCGAAGGAGAAGGGGAGCATGATCTACTCCTGGCGGACTGAGAATTTCAAGCGCAACGATAATATATTTTCGGCATTGAAAGAATTTTTGTAAAAATCTCGCGGAGAGGTCGCGTAGTGGTTTAGCGCACCTGCTTGGAGAGCAGGAGTGCCTTTACCGGCACCCAGGGTTCGAATCCCTGCCTCTCCGCCATTAATAAAAAATGTGTTTTGAGAGTTGATTTTAATAATAGTTGGGCAGGGATGAGAACCCTAAAAAGGGGTTTCAGGGGAAAAGAACGTTTTCCCCTGAGCGAATCTATAGCCTGCGAAGGAAAGGATATATTAAAGGAAAACCATTGGGTTTTCCTTTAAGGAGCGAAGGCCGAGCAAGACTAACCGGTTTTATAAAAAGTTGGTCGCAGTGAGGCCGAAGCGACGTTCGATTCCCTGCCTCTCCGCCAGTTTTGTAGAACTTGTCAGACGTATCTCCAGATTACACTTAATCCTCCTTTTTAGTTTTTAACCAAAAAACTTTTCCCGTCTGAGAAAAACTATTTTAAAATAATTTGCAACAATTTGCCTCCTTTTTCCGTCTTATAGTATAGAGGGATATAACGCCTGTACAGGCAGAAAAGGAGGCAACCGTGAAGCATTTGATACCCCAGAAGATTATTGAGAGGAAGATCTATCTCGTTAGAGGGCGAAACGTAATGCTGGATAAGGACTTAGCAGGTCTTTATGGTGTAGAGACAAAAAATCTGAATTTACAAGTTAAAAGAAACATAAAACGTTTTCCCAGAGATTTTATGTTTCAAGTGACTAAAGAAGAAAACTTGAGGTTGCAATTTGCAACCTCAAGTTATGGCGGCCGTAGATATTTACCATATGTATTTACTGAGCAGGGCGTTGCGATGCTTTCGAGCGTACTCAATAGTGAACGTGCTATTGAGGTCAATATAACTATTATGCGGGCATTTGTGCGGTTGAGAGAGATCCTGCTAACGCATAAGGATCTCGCCATTAAAATTGCGGCTCTTGAGCTCAAATATAAGAATCATGATATGAAGCTTTCGGAATACGATAAGCACATAGCGGCTATTTTTGAAGCAATTAAAAAGCTCATGGCACCGCCACCGGAAAAGCCGCGGCGTATGATAGGTTTTAAGCAGGAATAGACGCTTGAGGTTTCAATTTGAAACCTCAAGCCTTGAAGTCACAATTTGTGACTTCAAATTGCATGTATAGGTTCACGCCTCATAGTGGCAGGCTCGTCTGGCTGTCTCCTGGCCGATCTTTAGCGATCTGCCTATCGCCTCGTAGCTCATTCCTAACATATGCAATTGTTTTGCCTTATTAGCGAACATTTTGTATAATATAACCTGTTTATTGACAGAAATGACGATGCGGGCAGCGAG
>CAYVCD010000113.1:0-3527 GCA_964450115.1 uncultured Planctomycetia bacterium | reverse complement strand
CTCGAGCGGCGCATGCCGATGTTCAATAAGAGCGCTATGGCAATAAATGATGTGATCATGCTAGAGCCGCCGTAGCTTACTAGTGGCAAAGGGATCCCCACGACCGGCATGAACCCGATCGTCATCGCGATATTTATCACTACCTGCAGCGACAGCAGCGTGACGATGCCTACCGCTACGAGCTTGCCGTACATGTCGTTCGTGGAACTGGCTATGTCGAGCGAGCGTCTCATGATAAGAAAGAATAGCAGTATCAACACCAGCGCCCCGAAGAGCCCCCACTCTTCGCCGATCACGGAGAATATGAAGTCCGTATGTCTTTCCGGCAAGAAGTTAAGCTGGTTCTGTGTCCCGGCGAGCCACCCTTTGCCTATAAGGCCGCCGGAGCCGACGGCTATCTTTGACTGGATTATGGTATAGCCCGCGCCAAGCGGATCGACATTTGGATTTAAAAATACAAGAAGCCTCTGCTTCTGATAGTCGCGTAAAAAGTGCCAGAAGAAAGGCATCGCCGCCAGGCCGGTCAAAACAAGGATCACGAGATGTTTTACGCGCGCCCCGGCCACATAGATCATCGCAAAGAATATCGGTATCAATAGCATCGCCGTCCCGAGGTCCGGCTGTACCAGTACAAGTAGGAACGGGACCGCCAACGATAAGAGCGGCAGGACCAGCCCTCCTGCATATTTCAAGTCCACCCTCTTGGAGCCGAGGATGCTTGCTAGAACGAGTATAAAACTTATCTTGATAAATTCCGATGGCTGGAAAGCGAAATCGCCTATAGCGAACCATCTCTGGGCGCCGAGCCTTTCACGTCCCAGTATTAGCACGAGAGCCAGAAGGATCACGTTGATCGCGTAGAGCGCGTATGAAATATCTATAAATTTCTGGTAAGATATATTTATTATGAAGAGAAGCAGTACTGTAGCGAGAGCTATCCAACTGATCTGCCTGAATACATAGCTCTCCACGAACGGGAGGCTCTTCACTTGCGTCGCGCTATGCAGCATGAATAACCCTCCTATACATATGATGAATGTTATCGCCAGAAGAGTCTTGTCAAAATCTTTCAAAAGCCTTCTATCGAAGATCATAGATACCCTTTCGATCTGGCGACAGTGAATATCTCTTTCGCGATCTCGCTTGGCTCCAGTCCGCCCTTCCCGCCATGCTCCAGGAATATTACAAGGGAGATCTTGGCGTTATCGAAAGGCGCGAACCCGCAGAACCACGCGTGGGTCCTGCCTCCCGGATTCTCGGCAGTGCCCGTCTTACCCGCTATAGCAATGCCTTCCAGCTTAGCGCGTTTGCCGGTACCGTTCTCCGCGTTGACTACTTGATAGAGCCCTTCCCTTACGGTCTTCATCGCGCCCTTACTAATATTGAGATCATGGCGTTGTGCCGGGATCACATCAGATTTATCTATCCGTTTAACGACATAAGGCTTTACAGCGTTTCCGTTATTTGCCACTATCGATATCATCTCAAGCACCTGTATAGGAGTGGCGAGGATATATCCCTGCCCGATAGATAGATTAACCGTATCACCTTCATACCAACCATCTTTTTTAACGCTCCTTTTCCAGGATCTTCCCGGGATAACGCCTTTAGCTTCACCGGGCAAGTCAATGCCGGTGATCCTGCCAAAACCAAAATTTTTCGCTCCAGTCTCTATGTTATCTATGCCCAGAGCCCTTCCCGTATTGTAAAAAAATACATTGCATGAATTCATCAGAGCGTCGATCACATTCTGCGAACCGTGACCGCCCTCCTTCCAGCACGCGAATTTACCGGTGCCCAAAGTAAAAGAGCCCGAACAATTGAACCTGGTCTTACGCTCTATCCTTTCCATATCGAGAGCTGTCATCGCCACGATCATTTTGAACACGGATCCGGGCTGGTAGATGCCGGCTATCGCGCGGTTCAAGAGCGGATACATGCTCTTGTCCCTGATCAATCTTGTTCTTTTAAGGGAGCCTTCCGGACGCACGAATATATTCGGATCAAATCCCGGAGAGCTGGAAAGCGCCAGCACCTCGCCGGTGTTTGGATCCATAACTATTATGGCGCCGCGGTATCTATCGAGCGCCTTATCGCATGCCGACTGCAGGTCTATATCTATAGTGAGGAAGAGGTCCTTTCCGTTGACAGGCTCTTTCATGCCGAGCGTCCTGACGTGTCTGCCCCTGTTATCGACCTGTATCTGTATACCGCCGTCGACTCCCGACAGATAACTGTCATAATACTTTTCAACGCCGTCGCGTCCTATCAGATCTTTGGCGCGATAACCGTACTCCTTCATCCTCTCAAGCTCAGAGTCCGAGATCTCGCTCAAATATCCCAAAAGATGCGCGCCGATATTTCCATGCAGATAATTACGCACAGATCTTGTCTGTATGACAAGCCCTCTGATGTCAAAGCTCTCCTCTTCCAGGATGAATGCCTTATCCCTGTCTATGTCATCCACTATCGTTACAGGAGCATAAGGCCTTCTCGCGGCCTTCTCTATGCCGCGCTCGACATCCTTTCTCTCTACGCCTAGCGTATTGATCAGAAGCCTTATAAGCTTCTCCCTGTTCTTCAGCTCCTGATAGACGAGAGCTACATTAAAGGATAGCCTGTCTGATACCAGCCCAACGCCATTCCTGTCAAATATGGCGCCGCGCGGGCCCTCTATAGGGATTATCCTTATAGCATTATCCTTGGAAAGCCGTGAATAGTAAGTGTGTTTGATAGCTTGAGTATAGACTAGCGCCAGCGCAAGCACAATAAAGAGCAGGCGTATCGGAATGGCTAAATATTTTTCTCTCATCATAGATATTCCGCGTCCTCTTTTAATCGGTATCTGTTGATCAGGACGGGAAAGAGAAGGATCGAGAGTATTGCTGTATAGAGACTTGAAGGCAATATAAGATAATAGAGATAATCCTGCAGAGTTATGTACTCTACCTTTAATACTAACAACGAAACAAAGTAGTGGCTCACCATATAAAGGGCAGAAGAGACAAAGACCAATAGGCCTTGCGTCAATTTCGACTCCTTAAAAAGCTTTGGGCTCAAGCCTCCCACGACAAGCCCTGTCAGGGACAATAGGATAATATTCGCGCCGAATATGTCCAGGGAATATGTGTCTTTTAGCAACCCGGATATAAGCCCCGCCTCGGCTCCGGCACCGGGACCAAAGAAGATGGCGAAGAATACCACAAAAAGAACGAGAAGGTCCGGTTTGATGCCCGCTATCCTTATATTGTCTAGGAATAGGAGCTGTATTAAGAACGCTGTTATCAATATGGTGTACAGCGTAAATCTCTTCATCTTATTATGCACAAGACCTCTTCAAGCCTGGAGAGGTCCTGCGAGGGCTTAAGGATGGCGTACTTATACAGGCGCCCCTCCTCCCTGCCCACCTTCTCGATCTCTCCGATAAGTATGCCTTTGGGGAATACACTGCCGAATCCGGCGGTCATCACCTTATCGCCGGGCTTCACGTCGGAATCGAGCGATATATAGATTATCTTGCACCGGCC
>CAYVCD010000112.1:0-3575 GCA_964450115.1 uncultured Planctomycetia bacterium | reverse complement strand
CCGCATGCGACGGGATGGCTCCCACTCCCAACCAATATTCGGCGCGCTCTTTGTTGACTTTCACATTGGCCGGATTCGTCTTCGGATCATAATATCCGAGAGTCTCTATCGGCTCACTGTCTCTTGCTCTGCGCTTATCCATCACGACTATACGGTGAGACGGCTTCTTTAGCGTCCCGAACCTTTTAAGTCTTATCACTGCTGGCATTCATACCTCCCCTTTTATTTTTCTTTTTCTCTCCACACTTTCGCACCCAGCTTCAGTAGCTTCTCTTCCAGGTTCTCATAACCTCTGTCCAGATGGTATATCCTATGCACATCCGTCCTGCCCTTAGCTACCAGCCCGGCGAGCACAAGCGCCGCCGAAGCCCTTAAGTCCGACGCCATAACTGGCGCCCCGCTTAAATTTTTGACTCCTTTTATTATAGCACATGGGCCTTCCAATAGAATGCTGGCACCCATTCGGTTAAGTTCGCTTATATGTATGAACCTCTCAGGGTATATCTTTTCGGTTATAACGCTTATTCCGTCGGTCACGGCCATCAGGCTCATGAACTGAGCCTGCATATCCGTCGCAAATCCCGGGTACGGCAGTGTTGTCATATCCGTGGGTTTTAATTTTTTGATATACTTTACTCTTATTCCGTTCGGTATATTCTTTATATCCAATCCGGACTCTTTAAGCTTGTCCACCATGGCGATCATATGTTCGAGCTTGGCGTTCTTTAATGTCACATCGCCTTTTGTTATCGCGGCGGCAAGCATATAGGTGCCGGCTTCTATCCTGTCGGCTATCACTGTGTGTTCCGCGCCATGGAGCTTCTTTACGCCCTCTACTATTATCCTTGGGGTTCCATAACCCTTTATCTTGGCGCCCATCTTAACCAAGAAAGTCGCCAGGTCCGCTACTTCCGGTTCACATGCCGCATTCTCTATTATCGTCACACCCTTGGCAAGCGTTGCCGCCATCATCACGTTGTCGGTAGCAAGTACGCTTGAACCGAAATGGCCTCCTAAATATATATGGGTACCTTTTAATCCTCTCCCATCCGCTATTAAGTATCCCTTCTCAACTTTTATCTTGGCGCCAAGAGCGGTCAGCCCCTTTAAATGGATATCTATCGGCCTGGGTCCAATGACGCAGCCGCCGGGGAACGATACTTCAGCCCGTCCCTGCTTAGCTAGGAGTGGCCCTAGAACGCATATTGAGGCGCGCATCGTGCTGACCAGCTCATAAGGGGCTATGTACTTCTTATAACCTTTCGGCTCCACGGTTACGGTGCCGCCATCCTGCTGGACCTTTACGCCGAAGTTCTTCAGGATCTTGAGCATTGTGGACATATCTCTTAGAGCGGGGATATTCCTGATCACCGATCTATCGCCCGAGAGAAGCGTCGCAGCCAATATAGGAAGACAGGCGTTCTTAGCTCCGCTTATCGTAACTGTGCCGCTCAGCCTTTTGCCGCCCTCTATTACTAATTTATCCATTGCGTTACTACCACCCTATCTATTCCGTATTGATCGATCTTCGTTTCTATAAATTTAAACTCTTTCGTCTCCTCAATGATCTCTTTTATGGCTGGTAATTGCCCGAAGCCTATCTCCACCATGCAATATCCGCCATGCGTCAAATGCCCCGGTGCGGCCTTGAATATCCTTCTGTAAAAGTCCAAACCGTCCACGCCGCCGTCCAGAGCCAGAACGGGCTCTTTCAATACTTCCTTCTGCAATGTCTCAAATTCATGCCGCGCTATGTAAGGCGGATTTGACACGACGAGATCGAATCTGCCATCTATATCTGAAAAAAGGTCGCTCTTTGTATAAATTATTTTTTCGAAAACACCGTTAAGGCGGGCATTTTCTCTTGCTGTCTCTAACGCATCCCCGGATATATCCGAGGCGACTATTCTACAATCAGCGGCGTTTTTAGTCAATGATATAGCTATATTGCCGGAGCCGGTGCATAGGTCCAGTACTGAGCATCGCTTATTCCGCGTTGCCTTAATTAATTCCAGGGCCGTTTGAACCAGCACTTCCGTTTCGGGCCTGGGAATAAGCACATATTCGTTAACGATAAAATCCAGGCCGAAGAACTTCTCCTTGCCTATGATGTACTGCAGCGGCGTATATGGTTCTACGGTCTTTATCATTTTGACGCCAGCCTCAGCTTCCTGTCTTCCGCCCTCAAAGCATCTATCATCTCGTCCAGATCGCCCTCCAGTACACCCTCAAGATTATGCACCGTGAAACCTATCCTGTGGTCCGTAATGCGTCTATCTGGAAAATTATATGTCCTTATCTTTTCGGAGCGGTCGCCCGACCCCACCTGGGCTTTGCGCTCTTTAGATATCTTTCTATCGTGTTCGGTCTTTCTCATATCAAATAGCCTGGCCCTTAATACTTTGAGGGCTTTGGCCTTATTCTTCAATTGCGATCGCTCATCCTGGCACGTCACTACCATTCCCGTGGGAATATGCGTCATGCGCACCGCTGAATCCGTCCTGTTGACGCTCTGTCCGCCGGCGCCACCCGCCCTGAAGACATCTATCTTGATATCTTCGGGCTTTACCTCTACGTCGACTTCCTCGGCTTCCGGAAGCACCGCTACGGTCACCGCTGAAGTGTGTATCCTGCCATTGGCTTCGGTGTCCGGGACGCGCTGGACCCTGTGCGTGCCGCTCTCAAATTTTAATCTGCCGTAAACGCCTTTCCCGGATATGGAGAATATGACTTCCTTATAGCCGCCCTTCTCCGTGGTACTCGAGTCTATTGGCTCCGCCTTCCAACCCTTCTTCATGGCATATCTGGAATACATCCTCAACAGATCCGCGGCAAAGAGGCTCGCCTCTACCCCGCCGGTGCCGGCACGTATCTCCATGATTATATCTTTATCGCCGCCGGACTCCTTCTCAAGGATGATCTCTTCGAGCTTCGACTCACTAGCCTTGGACATCGCCTTCAGACTAAGGAGCTCCTCCTTCGCCATTGACATATACTCTTTATCATGTCCTCCATCCTTCAGCACCTTCTCCATCTCATCAATGTCCTTCAGTATCTTGCGGTACGAGCTGTATTCATTGATCAATGGCGTCAGGGAGGACATCTCCTTGGCGTAGGCCTGATATTCGGCCTGATTGGACACGACCTTCTCATCGGCCAACAGGTCGTGTAGTTCGTCGTAGCGCCTCTTTCTCTCTTCGAGGATCCTTAAGATCATTTACGCCTTATTATCTTCCTCTGCTTTTGGAGCTTCCGGTTTTGCAGCCGCCGGCTTCGCCTTCCCCTGCTTCTTCAGGGCTGAACGCTTTGCGAACTTCTCCACCCTGCCCGCGGAGTCTATCAGCTTCTGCTTGCCCGTAAAGAACGGATGGCACTTGGAGCATATATCCACATGTATGACGGGTTTCGTCGATCTTGTGTGGATCGTCTCGCCGCATACACAGGATATGGTCGCCTCTTTATATTGCGGATGTATCTTATCTTTCATCTTTTATTCCTCCTTTTTTACTTCTGGTTCAATGACATTAAAAATTCGGCGTTCGATTTTGTCTTTGACAGCTTCTCTATCAATAACT
>CAYVCD010000111.1:0-3580 GCA_964450115.1 uncultured Planctomycetia bacterium | reverse complement strand
TGACGCCGGGATTTGGAAATGACGTGAAAGGACCTACTCCAAACAAAAAGGCATACGAGAATGCCAGTGATAAGGCCAGGTTTAATAGAGTCGAGGATATGAAGAATAAAGAACTAGAGCAGACCGCTAGGAAGACCGAGGTCGAAGCGAAAAAAATGAAGATAGAAGCTGAGAAATCCGCGAAAAAAGCAGAGAAGGAAGCGGAGAAAACTAAGAGAGAGGCCGAAAGAAAGGCCAGGAGACTATCGAAATAGAATTACGGTTTTATCTATCAACGTGATCACGGCGGGCAAGGTAAAGTTTCTTGCCCGCCGAATTTATTACCTGATTCGACGGGCGCGCTTGACGGTTGCAACACTAATACCCAAACTGTTTGCAATGTCGCTACGGGATAATTCTAAAGTCGACAATTCCTTCACCTTTTGAGCCAACTTTTGGTATAATGCTATCCTAACAGGTGTTTGGATCACTATGCGGGCGGAGAGCTCAGAGGCGGGAGAATTGGTTGCACTCGCGTCCGCCATAATTATTTGGAAGAGACCTTATGAAGATATTAAAGGTCATTTTTATTGCAGCTGCTGTGATCCTCATATCTCAGTATGCTCATGCCGGAACGCAAGGTCATTATTACCCAGGCGTTATGGGTATGCGCGATGTGATCCTGCCGCCAAAAGGCCTATACGCTTTATACTATGACCCGATATATTACAGTAACGACCTAGCCAACGCCAACGGCAACAAAGTCGGCAATTACTCCACATCCGCATCCGAGACAAAATATATAAATGCATACGGCCATGAAATACCGGTAAAGTTGTCCGTGGGGCTCACGGCCGATATTAACGCATCCATGATGTTTACCACGGAACAGCTCCTCATGGTATGGTCGACCGGGTGGAAATTCTTAGGCGCGGATTTCGGCATGCTTATAGCCCCGTCTTTGGGATACGTAAGTATCGAGGCCGAAGCCAAGGCGCACGCGACGGGCACGATCACGATAGGGGACTACTCCCGCACGGTGACTAAGGATGAGACCGTAAAGGTTAAGAGCGACATATACGGGTTTGGCGACTTGCTCGTACAGCCGATCATGCTCGACTGGCGCGGCAAAAATTACGACGTGGGCCTGTATTACGGTTTTTGGGCTCCCACTGGAGCTTATTCCGAGAACCGTATTGCCAATATCGGTATGGGTTTCTGGAGCCAGCAGTTCCAGGCGTTCGGGGCTTACTATTTTAATGATCCCCGCACTACGGCCTTGATCGTGACGGGAACGTATAATCTGAACAGCAAAAAATATGATCAGGATGTTACGCCTGGCCAGAGTATGACTATTGAATACTCCTTAAGCCATTATCTAACCGACCGTGTAGAGATCGGCGTATGCGGATATAATCAATGGCAGATCTCTCCCGACGCCGGGACGGCCGCGAAGAATAAAGACGTCTTCTATCAGATAAACGGTATAGGTGGCCAGATAGGCGGATGGGTCATAAAGGATAAACTAAGTGTCACTACAAAATGCTTTTATGAATATTACGGGGTCGACCGTTTTAAGGGAGTACTTGCGACGGCCAACCTTATATGGGTTTTCTGAAAAAGGAGGAGTTTGTTATGAAAAAATTGTTAGCAGTGCTTGTCATTGCGGTATTGGTAGCTGTGCCAGCGCTTTCATATTCGGTCCAGGCAGAGCCGGACGCTATTTATTACAACGCTAAGATCACTACACTTGACGCGGCCGGTTCAAGAGCTAGTGCGGTTGCTGTCAAAGACGGCAAGTTCCTAAAAGTCGGCAAAGAAAGCGAAATAAAGAAGCTCGCCGGCCCATCCACAAAGATGGTGGACCTAAGCGGCAAGACGGTCGTGCCGGGGCTTATCGATGGTCATACCCATCCCGTAGAGGCTGCGAGGATGATCGAAAAATGGGTAGATTGCCGTTATCCGGGAACAAAGTCGGTAAAAGAGGCGATGGAGCATATAGTGGACCGGGCTAAAGTGACTCCTAAGGGTGATTGGATATTTGCCGCCGCTGCGTCCGGGAGCGAGAATAAATTTGAAGAGAAACGTATCCCCAACAAGGCTGAGCTTGACCAGGCGGCGCCTTACAACCCGGTCGTCTTCTTAAACGGCGCCCACGAATCCGTAATCAATACTCTCGCCATAGCAAAGATGGGTATTACAAAAGATATGAAGAAGCTCAAACACGGCGGCGTGATTATGCGTGATGATAAAGGCGAGCCGACCGGGGATCTTATAGAATCCGAGGGCGACGTGCCGGACGATCCCACCGAAGAAGATCTGGTCAGATACTATTCCGAATCGATCCCTGATATATGGAACAAGAACGGATTTACTTCGATCCTTGGTCTGACAAATGCCAGGACGCTTCCGGTTCTTAACATTGTCGCGGCATCGAAGACCGCTCCCCATAGATTAAGATGGACTGTTCCGGTATGGACCGATCCGGGGGATAAGCTTTTACCTGAGGATCTATCCACCTTAGCTGTCTCCAAGGATGCCGATCCAGCATGGTTCAAAACCGGCGGTATAAAGGCATGGATCGACGGAGAACCGGATGCCCGCACGGGCGCCGTGTATGAACCGTATTTAGGCCATTTCCCAACCGATATTCCGGGCGGCAAAGGTATATTAAATTTTACACAGGAAGAAGCGAACGCGCTTGCCCTCAGAGTTGATGACGCCGGGCTTATGTGCCTTTTTCATTGCTCGGCAGACCATTCTACCGATATCGGATTGAATGCTTACGAGAATGTTTTGAAAAGAGGCAATCCGAAGAATATATTGCGCATAGAGCACTTCGGAGTATTCATGCTTTCCGACGCAGAGCTGAAGCGCGCGGCAGATATGGGTATAAAAGTCAGCGTTCAGCCGGCATGGCTTACGACGCTCGCAAATTCCAATACAGAGAACCTTGGGAAAGAGCGCGCAGCTACGGGGTTCAAGTTCCGTTCTATGATCGACGCAGGGCTTGAGCCGGCAGCAGGTACCGATGTAACCGGAATATATCTGGTCACATTAAATCCGTTTCTTCATATGTATGCTGCGGTGACGCGTAATTCCGATATGGGGATATTTCAGCCGGAACAGGCTATAACCGTTACAGAGGCGCTCAAGATGTGGACAGAGTGGGCGGCAAAGTCGATGGGCGAGTTTGACTTGAAGGGCTCCATAGAGCCCGGCAAATATGCCGATATGACTGTGCTGTCGGATGACATCTTCACGATGCCGAAAGAGGGCCTTAAGGACGTAAAGGTCCTAAAGACCATTGTCGGCGGCGAAGTCGTATACGATAAGAAATGAAAAAGCTTATAATAATTACTGTCGCGGTATTCTCAATATTTATCGCGCAGGATTATTCCTATGCGGAAGCGATCAATAACGGGCGGGATGTTACCCGCCCGCTTACCAGGTTCGACACGAGTTACAAATATCAGGATATGCTAAAGGGTCACGCCGAACACACTTTCACTATCCGCACCGACAAGCCGTTTTGCATGGCCCCCGGATGGGAGATAGCCGTGCGCGCTGACCTGCCCTGTGTCCTCACCAACAAGATCAC
>CAYVCD010000110.1:0-3627 GCA_964450115.1 uncultured Planctomycetia bacterium | reverse complement strand
CATAAAGGTCTTCGGTATTCTCCCTGACGATAACCAGGTCTATGTTGTCGTATTTCGAGCGGACCCCCTTATAGGTCTTGCACGGCCTCAAGCAGGCATACAGATCGAGCGTCTTTCTGAGCTCGACATTCACGCTCCTGAAGCCAGTACCTACAGGTGTCGTGATAGGGCCTTTTATGGCCACCTTGTTCTTTCTTATGGAATCTAGGGTATGCGCCGGTAAAGGCGTCTTAAATTTTTCTATGGCGTCCAGGCCCGCAGGCATGATCTCCCACTTGATATCCAGGGAGAGCGCGTCTACGCACCTCTTTGCCGCATCGGCAAGCTCCGGCCCTATGCCGTCTCCAGGTATCAAAGTAATATTATGCTTGCTCATTAAAGGAAAATCCCCCGTATTTTTTAAAGTGCTCTATGACTCCGCCGTCTTCCAAAAGCTTCTTCATCACATATGGTATCGGCTTTACATCGAAGACCAATCCCTTGCTTACATCTTTTAATTTTCCTCTTTCTATATCAAGTTCTACAGTATCACCGTCATCGATAAATCCGGTATTGCATTCGATCAGCATAAGGCCGATATTGAACGCGTTCCTGTAGAATATCCTGGCAAAGCTTTTCGCGATCACAGCGTAGAATCCCGCCGTCTTTAGTGACTGAGGCGCCTGCTCCCGAGACGAACCACACCCAAAATTTTCCCCGGCCACAAGTATGTCGCCCTTCTTGACACGCGCCGCAAATTCCGGATCTATATCCTCAAATATATGCTTGCAAAGCTCTTTAGGGTCCTGGATCCTGAACTTGTACCTTCCAGAGATAACGTAATCCGTGTTGATATTGTCCTGCACCTTCAATCGTCTGGCAAAGTGCTGGGTCAATATAGGTGTTTTTACCCCTTCGGTAATTTTATTTTTTTTCTTTTTAATCTTCTTCATGCGAGCCTCTTCTTATACTCTCTCGGGTCAGCGATACTCCCCTTTATGGCGGATGCGGCAACTGTCGCCGGAGACGCAAGATAGATGAATGAATTCGGGTTCCCCATCCTCCCCTTAAAGTTCCTGTTCGCGGTGGATATGGCGACCTCCCCGTCAGCGAGAATTCCATTGTGTGTGCCTACGCACGGCCCGCAGCCTGGACCTACCACGACGCAGCCCGCCTCTATGAATATATCGATCAGGCCCTTCTTCGAGGCCTCGAGGAATATCTCCCTTGAAGCAGGAGCTATGATGAACTTCACTTCCGGGTTCACCTTATTCCTCTTCAGTATCTTTGCCGCGATCTCCAGGTCTTCAAGCCGTCCATTGGTGCATGTGCCCAGGAACGCCTGATCTATCCTTTGTTGGGCAAGCTCCCCGACATCCGAAACATTATCTACGGCATGCGGTTTCGCTATTTGTGGCGACAACTTTGATATGTCATACTCCTTCACCGCTACGTATCGCGCGCCGATATCCGCCTGAACCGGCTTGGGCGCTCTCTTCGACTTGCCGGCAACCCATTTCAATACTTTGTTATCAGCTTCCATTATGCCTATCTTAGCCCCTATCTCTACCGCCATGTTAGATATCGTCAGGCGGGCATCGACGCTCAAGTCCGATATAGCTTCACCATAAAATTCTACTGACTTGTATGTGGCGCCGTTAGAGCCTATATCTTTGGCAATATGCAGTATTATATCTTTTGAGTATACGCCGACAGGCAGCTTGCCATTTACGATGACTTTGATAGTCTCGGGGACCTTAAACCAGTTCTTGCCGCTTGCCAGCGTAATGGCTATATCTGTCGACCCTACACCGGTGGAAAATACGTTTATCGCTCCATAAGTGCAGGTATGAGAATCCGCGCCCAAAACGAGGTCGCCGCATGTTACGTGCCCATATTGAGGGACTATCTGATGGCAGACCCCGCATCCGGAGTCATACAGCCCCAGATCGAACTCTTTTGCGAAGATCCTCATCTTCTTATGGATCTCGGAGACTCCGATATTGGGACTCGGCGCTGAGTGGTCGATGACCATACAGAACTTATTCTTATCGAAGACCTTGCCGAGGCCGAGCTTCCTGAAGCTGTCTATAACGATAGAGCTTGTCCCGTCCTGCCCAAAGCAGAAGTCCACATCGCAGACCGCTATGTCGAGCGCCCTTACATCTTTGCCGCAATGATTTGATAGTATCTTTTCAGCTATAGTGCTAGCCATTTTTATTTGCCCACTCCTCAATCCTGTCAAGGCCCTTATTTATCGCCCCGACGCTAGTCGCGAAGCTGAACCTTATGAATGAATCGGCTCCAAAAGGTTCTCCCGGTATCACAGCGACTCTGGCCTCTTCAAGCAGCCTGTTGGCTATCTTTGCCGATCCCTGTTTAAATTTCGATATATCGCAGAATACATAAAAGGCGCCTTCAGGCTTTATGCAGGATATATTCTTCATACTGTTTAAACGAGAGACCATCAGATCGCGCCTCTTCTGGAACTCCGCCCTCATATCCGATATAAATTTCTGATCGCCTTCCAATCCGGCGAGTGTCGCTTTCTGGCTTATTGAACAGGGGTTAGAGGTCGCATGGCTCTGCACGTTGGCTATGGCCTTCATGACCTCAATAGGTCCCGCGGCATAACCTATGCGCCAGCCGGTCATAGAATAGCTCTTCGATACTCCATTCACCGTTATCGTAAGGTCGTTTATATCTTTGCCCAACGAACCGATGGAAACGTACGGCTTATTATCATAGACCAGCTTTTCATATATCTCATCACTTATGACATAGAATTTATGTTTGACTGCGAGCCTGGCGACCATCTTAAGCTCATCCATTTCATACAGAGAGCCTGTGGGGTTAGACGGGCTATTAAGTACCAGACATCTTGTCTTATCCGTAATTTTGGATACCAGGTCCTTTTCGGTCAATTTGAAGTTATTTGAAGCGCTCGTAGGCGCAAATACGCTCTTAGCTTCCGCCATATTGACCATGGCAGGATAGCTCAACCAGTAAGGTGCCGGGATGATGACCTCATCACCCTTTTCACATATCGCCTGGAATATGTTGTAGAGCGAATGCTTGGCGCCGTTTGATACAACGATCTGGGCCGGAGAATATTCTAAGTTGTTGTCCTTCTTGAACTTCCTGGATATAGCCTCTCGCAGCTCCAGCATGCCGCTTGATGGCGTATACTTTGTAAATCCTTCGTTTATAGCCTTTATGGCGGCCTGCTTTATAAAGTCCGGCGTATCAAAGTCCGGCTCTCCTGCGGCAAAGCTGACCACGTCTATGCCCTGCTTGGCCATAGATTTAGCCTTGGAAGTTATCTCTAAAGTGACCGATTCCCCTATGTCCGACACCCTCTTCGCAAGCTTCATATGCCTCCCTTAGTATTAATATAAGCCCATATATTATAGTATATTCCGTCGAAAACTCAAGGGGAAACTTCAAGGATTTCCTGCCTACAGGCAGGCATCGACCTTGCGGGGCGTGCCCTTCGCGGACGCAAATTTACATTAGGCAAGTAAATTTGCTCGGACAAAATTTGATGTCCGTCCAACCTGCAAACCATCCATAGCTTGAGCAGTTTGTCCGGCCTTTCTGTATTGCCATAAGGTATCAAATTTTGTAACGCCGCTTCGGGCACTCTCC
>CAYVCD010000109.1:0-3696 GCA_964450115.1 uncultured Planctomycetia bacterium | reverse complement strand
TACCTCCGACCGTTACGCAGGATAAGAAGAGCGGATGGTTCACATACATACCGCGTGCCGTGCCGATAGATTACGGCAGGGAGATAACGGAGTATTCGACCGCGATGAAGCTCTTATCGAGTTCCGCGTAAGAGTTGGTTTTGGAGTAGAAGTGCTCGTCATTCTGAGGATTGAAGTTTGACTTCGTCATCCTGAGGAGCGAAGCGACGAAGGATCTAGATCCTTCGGCCCTATCGGGCCTCAGGATGACAGTGAAGGATGCGGCTCAGAATGACAGTTGTTCGTTTACAAATTATGTAGCAAAATAAGGAGAAACAGCGCCCCGCCACAAGCGGGGTGAGGAGATGCCTCCTTACGCCATTTGCGTCCTGTTAAGGGTCTACTGCCAAGCAGCCCTTATACAGGCCGCAAATGGCCTGCATAATCAGACGAGAGTGAAATATGGCAAATAAAGGGAAGTACGACAATTTAAGGATCCAGATATCGAAGATAACGGACCTGTCCGAGATGGGCGCCAGATTCTCGAAAGCCGTTAGCGTCGATCACCTGTTGTCCCTTATACTAAAGCAGGCGATGAGCACCATGGGCGCCGACGTCTGCATAATATGGCTTAAAGATAAGTCCGGCAATCTCATACCCCGCATAAGTTTCGGTTTGAAATCCAGAATAGTAGAATCCGTTAAGATCAGGCTCGGCATCGGCCTGGTAAAGTGCATTATGGATAAGAATCACCCTACCAATATTTACGATATGTCTAACGATAAGAGGGTGCCGCTGAAGAGACTCGTAAGGAGAGAAGGGCTGTCGTCACTTTTAGCCGCCCCGCTGGTTACCGACGATGAACGCATCGGGGTCCTGATGGTCCTGACTCGCGCCAAGCGTCGCTTCACAGGAGTCGACCTGAAAGTCTTTGACGCTATAACTAAGCAATCTACTCTCGCTATAGCGGATATCGGCCTGTACGACAGGATGGACCGTAAGGTCAAAGAGAAGATACGGGATATGTCGATGTTATTTACCATGTCCAGGTCCATAACTTCCGCGGTCAATTCGTCGCTACTTCTCGAGACTATCCTTGAAAAGACCAGACTTCTCATGAAGTCAAAGATCTGCACTCTTAATATAGTAGATAGATCAAGGAGCAGGATGGAGCTTGCGGCGGAAGCTGGCCTCGGCAAAGGGTCATTTAAGGAATTTCGTGATTTTGAAAGTGAATTGGCCAAGAAGGTTCTGAAGAACGGGATGCCGCTAATATTGAACGAGATATCGGCTTACTCCAAAAAAGTCCCCCGCTTCCTCAAGAGAAAGAAGATACACGCCGTCGTGATGGTGCCGCTATTCTCGAATCGCAGGCATTCGGGGGTCCTGGCCGCTTACATGGAGGACGTCAGATTCTTCGAGAAGGAAGAGATAGAGATGCTGGGCATGGTAGCCTCTATGTGCTCTATGGCTATAGATAACGCCACCATGATCGACAGGGTAAGGAAAGATTACTTAAATTCGATAAAGACCCTCGCGGAGATAATAGACGCCAACGACACATACACAAGCGGGCATTGTGACAAGGTCATGAAGTATTCCATAAAGATATGCAAACATCTGAATCTCGATCCGCGCCATACGAACGCCGTAAGGACGGCAAGCATACTTCATGATATAGGAAAGATCGGCGTAGATCTAAGCGTTATAAGAAAAGCCGACAAGCTTACCGAGGAAGATTGGGATAAGATACGGAAACACCCCGAGATCGGCGCCAGGATAATAAGACAGGTAGGGTTTCTTAACGATATAGTACCAATAGTTAAATATCACCACTCCCGCTTTAATGGCGGCGGATATCCCGATCCGAAGAAGCGGGGGGAGGGCATACCGATCGGCTCCAGGATAATAGCGGTTGCCGACGCGTATGACGCCATGACCAGCGACAGGCCTTACAGAAAGGCCATGTCACATGGTGAGGCTGTAGCGGAACTGAATAGATGTTCCGGGACGCAATTCGACCCGAAAGTAGTAAGTGCATTTACAAAAAGTGATAAGATATAAAAAAGGTAGATTTTTTGCCTTGACTCATCGCCTATAAAGTGGTATATTTATTGATAACAAAACAAAAAGTTATACCCAAAAGCACAATAACCGACGGAGGATCATAGAATGACATTCTCGAGAATGCCACGAAGGGGAAGTCCCTGCACAAAGCTTATTTCAATCTTTTTAATACTATCTTTTGTATCATCCAACATTGTATTTGCAGCTCCGTCGGAAGCACCGTCTAAAGTTCAGGCTCAACAGATTATAACAACAGACCCTAATAATATCGTTATACCTAGAGAATTCGGCCTTGTGAAGACGAAATTTACAGGCAAAGAGCCGAAGCTTATCATCCATATCCAGGATGCCCACTGCAACTACGAAGCCCAGTCCAATATCGTAAAGATCCTCGAGAATCTCAATAAGAACTACAGCGTAAGCCTCATATCGGTAGAAGGCGCTGACGGCGTCATCGATACGTCGTGGTTTAAGGCGTTCCCGGACGATGAGGTCCGCAAAGAGGTCGCCGATTATTTCATGAAGAAGGGCGAGATAACCGGCCCGGAATTTTTATCTATAACCAGCGATTATAATATAAAACTTTTCGGCGCCGAGACGCGCTCATTTTATATAGATAACCTTAACGCTTTCACCGCGAGCTATCCGCTTAAGGCCGAGACCGAGAAGTACCTCAATGGACTAAAGCGGGCGCTCAATAAGTTAAAGGGCTTTATATATTCCGATGATCTAAAGCTGATGGACGCCAAGGCTGTCGACTATGAGTCGAAGAAGCTTCCATTTAACGACTACGTGAAGTTCCTCCAGTCCGAAGCCGAGCGAGCCAAGATAAACCTGCGCGCCTACGATAATCTGTTCAAACTCGTGAATGTGCTAGTGTATGAAAAGAAGATAGATTTTAATGTCACCGATAAAGAGCGCAGCGTCCTGATAGACGAGCTTAGTAAATTAATACCGAAAGAGACGTTGACGGAGCTGGTCAATAAATCGCTGGAGTTCAAAGCCGGGAAGATAACCTCGGCCGACTATTACACTTACCTCAGAGCCTTGTCCGTGAAGAATGACATCGATATGGGTAAGACCTATCCGAATCTCTATAATTACATAATATACAACTCCGTCTATTCGAAGATCGAGAATGAGAAACTTTTTAACGATATAAAGAAGGTCGAGATCGACATAAAAGAAAAGTTGTTTACCAGTGACGACCAGCGCACGCTTGAAAAGCTTTCCCGCCACATTGAGATACTGATAGGGCTGGTCAATATAAAACTTTTGAACGATGATTTTGAATACTTCGAGAAGAACAAAGCGGAATTCGCCCACGAGATATTCGCCGATTTCATAAGGAAGAAGACGGTGCAGTACGCCCTGGCATATGAACTGGACGACCCTAACGAAGCTGTTTCTAAGAGCCTGCCAAAACTCGAGGACTTCTACTCTATAGCGATAAAGCGCGATAAAACTCTCGTAGACAATACTCTTGGTCAGATGAAGAAGGATAAAGCTGAAATAGCCGTGCTTGTGACCGGCGGTTTTCACTCCGAAGGCATATCAAAGCTTCTCGAAAAACAGGGCGTATCCTATATGGTCATATGCCCGTCTATCACCAAAGACGTCCCAACTCCTTATATACAGATATTGACAAAT
>CAYVCD010000108.1:0-3747 GCA_964450115.1 uncultured Planctomycetia bacterium | reverse complement strand
TGGCGAATATAGAATTGCAGGAAGAGGTCACTTCCGTTATTGCCCACGGCGCCGAAGGGATAGGGCTGTACAGGACTGAATACTTTTACATGAACCGCAAAGACCTGCCGACCGAAGAAGAACAGTTCAAGGAATATTCGATGGTCGCCAAAAAGATCAAACCTTACACCGTAGTCATAAGGACGCTCGACCTGGGCGGGGACAAGTTCTTATCGCAGCTTGAGATACCGCAGGAGATGAACCCGTTCATGGGATGGCGTGCCATAAGATTTTGCCTGGCAAGGCCCGACATATTTAAGACTCAGCTGCGCGCCATATTGAGGGCTTCCGCTTTCGGAAAGCTGAAGATGATGTATCCTATGATATCGGGCATTGAGGAGCTGAAACAGGCTAACGTTATCCTGGAAGAGGTAAGGAAAGATTTAAGGAAAGAGGGCATAGCGTTCGACGAGAATATGGAAGTGGGCGCCATGATAGAGGTGCCGTCCGCGGCTTTGACGGCCGATATCTTAGCCAGGGAAGCCGAATTCTTCTCTATAGGGACTAATGACCTCATCCAATATTCTCTGGCTGTTGATAGAGTAAACGAGAAGATAGCGTATCTTTACGAACCGGCGCATCCGGCGGTATTACTCCTGATAAAGAATGTCATAGAGGCCGGACACAGGGCGGGAATATGGGTCGGCATGTGCGGAGAGATGTCCGGAGATATAGTCATGACCCTCATACTTTTAGGGCTAGGCCTTGATGAATTCTCCACTTCGCCGATCGCGATCCCCGAGATCAAGAGGATCATAAGATCTGTCAATATGGAACAGGCAAAAGAGATCGCCCAGCAGGCCCTTACTCTATCCACAGGTAAAGAGATAGAGAAATTTGCCAGAAGAAAACTTAAAGAGATAATCCCGGATATAGCCATAGAAATAGAATAAGTTGATGAAAGAATTAGACAGTTTTAAGAGAATAGAGAAGTATGATGAGTCGAGCATGCTCGAGCTCATCGAATCTTTTCCAGATCAATGCCAGGATGCCAAACGCATAGGCGACGAGTTTGAGCTGCCCGAAAAATTCACGCGCTCTTACAAAAATATAGTCTGCACCGGACTCGGAGGCTCGGCCATAGGGGCGGATCTCGCGAGATCCTATATTGCCGATGACGCCCGGATCCCGGTATCGGTGAACAGGAACTATACGCTTTCTAATTTCGTTACCGAAGAGACCCTTGTCATAGTATCCAGTTATTCCGGTGATACGGAAGAGACTTTGAGCGCCTACCATGAAGCTTTATCGAGAGGCTCTGATATAATAGTCATAACTTCCGGCGGCAAACTTGAGAAGACGGCTAAAAAAGACGATATTCCATGCCTGATCATCCCCGAGGGTTTCCCGCCCAGATGCGCGCTTGGGTACTCGTTCTTTCCGCTCCTGACGTTATTTGCCAAGATAGGTATAATAAAGGACCAGGCCGGATCGATAGATGACGCCATACATAATTTAAGGAAACTGAAAGACTCTAAGTTGGGATACAAGGTTACGGGCAAGGATAATCCCGCGAAGAAGATAGCCGCGGAGATATTTGATCGATTTCCCGTAATTTACGCGAGCTCCGACCATATGGATGCAGTCGTCACCAGGTGGAGAGGGCAGCTTGCGGAAAACTCCAAGACCCTTTCGTCCGGACATCTCTTCCCGGAGCTGGATCACAATGAGATAGTCGGGTGGGAGAATCCAAAAAAAGTATTGAAAGAATGTGTCGCTATAATATTAAGAGATTCCGCCGATCATCCAAGGATATCTAAAAGGATGGACGCCACAAGGAGTCTGCTTAAAAAAGATAAAGTAAAAGCTTTAGAGGTATCGTCATCAGGCGTTGGGCTTCTGGCCAGGATCTTCTCCCTTGTCTATATCGGGGACTTCGTAAGTTTCTATCTGGCCATATTGAACGGCATAGACCCCACGCCCGTAGAGAAGATAACATATCTGAAGAAGGAGATGGGTAAGGCATGAAACTGCTTGTATTAGCGGCGGGATATGCGGTAAGATTGCAGCCCCTCACCCTGGATACCCCGAAGCCTCTATTGCCGATAGGCGGCAAGTCGATGATGGACAGGATAATTGCAAAGACATCATCCGTAAAAGATATAGACGCTATCCATATAGTGTCTAACCACAGGTTCTTTCAGAAGTTTGTGGAGTGGAAAAGCCTGCGTAAGGATGCGTCCAGGATATTTTTGGTCGACGACGGCACTATGACCAACGATACGAGGCTTGGAGCGATACGCGATATGGAGCTTGCCATAAGAGAAGGATCGATAGACGACGATCTCCTCGTTATCGCCGGAGATAACCTGTTCGATCTCGACCTGACCTTATTCATGAAATTCGCTAAGAGCCACAACGACGGTGTCTGTGTGGCCCTGCACGATGTGGGAAGTCTTGAGGCTGCGAAGAAGTTCGGAGTAGTCCGTATCGACGGGAACGGCCTGGTGACCGATTTTGAGGAGAAGCCTAAAGAGCCTAAGTCCACCCTGATATCCACTGGAATTTATTTTTTCCCAAGGAGTAAGGTGGCCGGTCTTAATGAATATGTGAATTCCGAAGGCGCAAAGCTCGACGCGCCCGGTTATTATATAAGGTGGTTGAGCGCCAATGATAAAGTTTATGGTTTTCCGTTCTCTGAAAAGTGGTACGATATAGGCGACCTGGAGTCGTATAAGAGAGCGGACGCAGAGTATACCAAAAAAGGAGAGTAAAAGATGTCGATGCATAAATATCTGTTTACCTCGGAGAGCGTGACGGAGGGTCACCCCGACAAAGTTTGCGATCAGGTATCGGACGGAGTACTTGACGAAGTTTTAAAGCAGGATCCGGCAGGCAGAGTCGCCTGCGAAACATACGTCACGATGGGCCTTATAATCATAGGCGGCGAGATCACGACCACGGCATATGTCGATATACATGAGCTGTGCCGGAAGATCCTGAAGAACATAGGGTACACGCACCAAAAATACGGGTTCGACTACCACACCTGCGCGATACTGAATGCCATACACAAGCAATCGCCGAACATAGCCATGGGCGTGGACAGGGGCGGAGCCGGCGACCAGGGTATGATGATGGGATACGCGTGCAACGAAACACCCGAGCTCATGCCGCTCCCGATCATGCTCGCTCATAAACTTGCGCGCAAACTGGCTGAGATGAGAAAGAACGGTAAGCTTAAATATCTGGGCCCTGATGGTAAGAGCCAGGTAACGGTGGAATATCATAACGAAAAACCCGTCAAGGTAACTTCGGTCGTGCTCGCAAGCCAGCATACGGAAGAGGCGGTCGATAAGAAGACGGACCTTTTTTCGGAGGACGCAAGGCATGAGATCATAGAGAGGATAGCAAAGCCGGTCTTGAAAGAGTACATCGATAAGGATACGAAGTTCTATATCAACCAGACCGGAAAATTCCTGATCGGCGGGCCGCAGTCGGACACGGGAATGACCGGCCGCAAGATCATCGTGGACACATACGGCGGGACCGTTTCACACGGCGGAGGCGCTTTCTCCGGCAAAGATCCGACGAAGGTAGACCGATCGGCCGCCTATATGGGCAGGTATATCGCGAAGAATCTCGTTGCTGCCGGCATTGCCGATAAACTGTTGATACAGCTGGCGTATGTGATAGGGCATGCGGACCCTCTATCCATAATGGTGAATACGTATGGAACCGGTAAATTATCCGATGAGAAGATTATAA
>CAYVCD010000107.1:0-3860 GCA_964450115.1 uncultured Planctomycetia bacterium | reverse complement strand
TTACATTGATCGAAACGACCCTGACCAGCGATGGGGTCGTAGTGGCTATATTGCTGGAGTCGTAGTATGTGAACGTGAGGCTCGATACGGAGCGTATCGCCGGGTCCGTAGTGGTGGATGCCGGGACTGTAGTTATGAGCGTTCTGTTAAGCGGTGCTCCCGAAACTCCGCTCCACGCGTATTGAACGATATCGTTCGAGCCGTTACCGTCTACATCCGCCGTAAATGTCAACGTGGTCGCTGACGATGTGGTTACGGCTGTAGCTATGCGTAGTCCTCTACCCATGTAGGTAAGCGCCCTGCCCGCCTCGCTCTTTAAACCGGATCTGGTCCACTGAGATTGGAATGAGCGGGACCCTACATTGTAAACAACCCACACGGCCCCTACCAATATGGATATAAGGAGGACAGATATTAAAAGTTCTATTAGGGTAAGGGCGCTATTTTTACGCATTGGATGAGTATGTGACTAGAGTCGTGCCTATCTCTGTCCCTTTAACTGTCCAGTATGTTGTGACGGTGATCTGCTTTAAGTCTGTTTGAGGAGTAGTAACGGCCACCTGCCGCTGAAATGACGGAAATCCCGATACCGCGGCTTTCGCTTCATTTACTATCGAAGCGTAAGCCGTGTTCTCGAGAGATTCCATTTTTTCAGCAGCGAGGTTATAAGCTATGAGCTCGGATTCGTTCACGCCGCCTGAAAAGAGGCCTGTCCCGATGGCCTGGAGAAGGAATACCGACCCCGTGACCATCAGGACCACAGCCAGAAGTACCTCTAATAATGTGAAGCCTTTTCTATCCACCGGATGAAACGGTGCCGTTAGAGACATATATATCGTCTCCGGCAGCTCCGGTAAGGATACCGGTATTCGCGATACCAGTTACTGTTGCCGCTCCTCCGGGACCGGCAGACCAGGCGATGTAATAATTGCCATTAGGCGATACGCCGTAACCGTAAGCTGCGGCGGTGAACGGATCGTTCGGGACGGTCGCCATTATCTGCGGCACAGCGGCGCCTATAGTCGCTGTCGTGATGTCGGCCGGATAAGCGTTGGTGTGGATCTTGATGCTCTCAACGGCGGTCTGAATAGACCTCAGTTCGCCTTTAGCCTTCGCGTAGTTACCTTCATCCTTCATGCCTTTAAATCTCGGCAGCGCAATGCCTACGAGGATCGCTATGACCGCTATTACGATCAACAGCTCCAATATCGTGAAGCCCTTTCTTCCATGCAAAAATCCAAACATACACCCTCCTTAGTTTAGTGACCGTTATAGTGAATAGTGATTAGGTGATAGGGAATAGTGATTAGGTGATAGTAAATCTATAGACCGACCTATTCCCTGATTCCTATTCTCTAGTCCCTGTTCCCTGTTTACGGTGTTGCGTCGATCGGTGTTCCATTTGTCACATAAATACAGCTTCCGCCGTTCGTCTCCGTTACCGCTCCGAGGGCTGTTACAGTGGCCGTGCCGGCCGCCGATCCAGGGCCTGCGGAGTAGATGACATAGTAAGGGGCAGCCAAAACATAGCCATATGCGGCTCCGCTGAACGGATCTGTTGGCGCTGTGGCGATGATTTGCGGCGTCGCTCCGGTGAGCGCTGCGCCGATGTTTGCCGGATACGCGCCGTTATGGATATTGTAGCTCTCCACAGCCGTCTGAAGAGTCCTGAGTTCCCCTTTGGCTTTGGCTATGCTGCCTTCATCTCTCATACCTTTAAATTTCGGCAGCGCTATCCCGACGAGGATCGCGATGACCGCTATTACAATTAATAGCTCCAATATCGTGAAACCTTTCTTCGATCTTAGAAACATACCACCCTCCTTTGTTAGTGAATAGTGATTAGGTGATAGTGAATAGGTGGTAGGGAATAGTAAATATATAGCCTGACCTATTCCCTATTCTCTAATCCCTATTCCCTATTTCTTCAACGCCATATAAAAAACTATAATGCTCAATATCACAAGTATTACCCCGCTCATCGCGTGCGCCGCGCGCATCTTATCCTCGACCGGCAATACGCTTGTGTTAAGGAAGTCAGATATCTTCTTTACGACGTTCGGCGCCATTAATAAGAGGCCTCCGAATACTAATAATATTATTGCCGAAACGATTAAAAATATATCCATATACTCACCTCCCCCTTTTTATTTTAATGCCTCAGAGTCTTGACCATGTCAAATATCGGCAAGAGCATCGAGGCCATTATTAGCCCCACCATGCCGCCGATCACCACTAGAAATATGGGCTCTATTACAGTAGTAAGTTTTTTAACGGCGTAGTTTACCGTCATATCGTAAAAGTCAGCGATCTTAGCCAACATGCCGTCGAGATTACCCGTCTCCTCTCCCACTGAGACCATCTGCACCACATCGGCAGGAAACTCCCCGCTAACCTTCATCGGCTCGGCCATGCGCTCGCCTTTTTCGACATACCCGCGGATGCTGGATATAGCTTGCTCCAGGATGACATTGCCGGCGACATCACGCGTTATATCGAGAGATTCCAGTATTGGAACTCCGCTCGAAAGAAGAGTCGAAAGCGTCCTGGTGAATCGAGATATCGCTATCTTCCTATATAACGGGCCGGTTATAGGAAGATTTAGTTTTAGGGAATCAAGCAGATATTTTCCTTTAGCCGTTCCGACATAAAACTTAAGCGCGACAGCGATGGCGAGCGCAAATATTATTAACAGATACCAGAAGTTCTTTATAGTCAACCCTATCCTGTAGACTAAAAGCGTCGGCCCGGGCAGCGCTATTCCGGCCTTAGTGTATATCTCGGCGAACTGGGGTATTACGAAAGTGATTATAAGAAGCATTACCGATATTCCGGCTGTCATAAGTATCAAAGGGTAAAAGAGCGCCCCCTTAACCTTTTCTTTTAAGTCCTGCTGGCGCTCGAAGAAGTCGGCATATCTCATAAGGACCGTGTCGATCTTTCCGCTTGCCTCCCCCGCCCTTATCATGTTTATGAATAGTCCGCTGAACATGGATGGATATGAGGCAAATGCCTGCGATAGTGTCGAGCCTGCCTCTACGCGTCTGGAAACGCTCCCGATAGCTTCTCTTAATTGCGGGTTCTCGGCCTGTTTGGCGAGGGTAGATAGGCTCATGAGTATCGTTATGCCTGCGCTTATCATATTTGAAAGTTGGACGTAAAATATGAGCATATCGTCCGACCCTACGCGTCTGAATCTTTCTAACATGGAAGACATCTTGAAACCGGTTTTCGCCTCAGAGGCGCTTGTCGTCATATAACCCATCTTGTGCAGCTTATCTATGAGCTCTGTCTTAGACTCCGCGTCCATGGTGCCGGATATCCGTTTTCCCGCGGCGTCGCGCGCTTTATATGTGAAGGTTGTCATCATCCCTCTCTCGTGACTCGCAGAACTTCTTCGATGGTGGTTATTCCGGATTTCGCTTTCTCGATCCCGTCTTCCATTAAGCTCACCATTCCGGATGATTCGGCGAGCTTTCTTATCTCGTTCGAAGGAGCTTTCGATATTATCGCGTTCTTTATCTTTTCATCAGGGATCATAAGTTCGTATATGCCTATCCTTCCTTTATAGCCGGTATTCGAGCATTTCGGGCAACCTTTTCCCGTCCAAAATTCAATTTTTTCTTTACCCTCGCTGAGGCCGACATCTCTAAGCGCCTCTTCGGTCGGCATATACTTTTCCTTGCACTCCGGGCAGATCTTTCGCACAAGCCTCTGAGCGAGCACTCCTATCATGGAGGAGGATGCGAGGAACGGCTCAAGCCCCATATCTATGAGGCGCGTGATGGCTCCGGGCGCGTCGTTAGTGTGAATGGTCGAGAATACCAGATGTCCGGTCAACGCCGCCTGTATCGCTATCT
>CAYVCD010000106.1:0-3978 GCA_964450115.1 uncultured Planctomycetia bacterium | reverse complement strand
ATGCTCGCCCCGCCTGTCCGCCGCTCATGTTCCCATGCATCTTTAATCTTTCGACCAGGACCATAGAGGAGCTGGCCGCGCGCAAGGCCATAAAAAGCATAGAGGGCAGGGACATAGAGGATGTTTCCGAATATGTCGATCACACTACGGCCAAATACAAAAAGATGGTTGATTGGATAGCAAAGGACCTCGAGGTCACGACACTCCGATATCAGACGGTGGAGGATATGATAGAAGCGGTGGGACTACCGCGCGAAAAGATCTGTCTTTACTGCTGGACCGGGAAATGTCCGGATAAAAAAGAATGTTGTTCCAAAGAGACAGCGGCGAGCTGTTGTAAATAGTAAAAACTAAACTAAGGGAGAATCAAAAATGGCAATGGGTGGGAATCATCTTTCGAGAGAAGGCTATGAGAAACTCGCAAAAGAACTGGAGCATTTAAAGACGGTAAAACGCAGGGCGCTATCCAAAGCGATAGGCGACGCCAGAGCCCACGGCGATATAAGCGAAAATGCCGAATACGACTCAGCTAAAGACGCTCAAGGACTGAACGAGAAGAGGATATTCGAGCTGGAGAATAAGCTCGCTTCGGCTCAGATCCTGGATAATGACAATATATCCAGCGACGAAGTCCTCATAGGCGCGACCGTGAAATTGAAGGACCTTAAGGGTGGTGGCGAGATCATATACACGATAGTATCCGAAGACGAGGCCGATTATTCAAACGGCAAGATATCGATATCCTCTCCGGTAGGAAGCGGCCTTATGCACCATAAAGTAGGCGACAGCGTGGAGATAAAGGTGCCTGCCGGGGTGTTAAAGTATAAGGTGCTAAGTATCGAAAGATAATGGATAAAACCCCAATAGATAAAATAATAAAAGATCTTGATATTTCCGCCTCCGAGATGCGCAGGCTTGTAAAGAGCTTCACCTCTGAGATGAGGCGCGGCTTGTCCGGGGCTCGCAGTTCTCTAAAGATGATCCCGACATACGCCTCACAGCCGACCGGCGAAGAGACGGGAGAATTTATCGCCCTCGATTTGGGCGGGACTAATTTTCGCATACTATCGCTTGAGCTAAAAGGCGAGGGTAGGATCGGTAAGCCGGCTATAATGAGTTTCAAACTCGGCCAAAAAGAGATATCCGGCGGCGAAAATAATCTATTCGATTTTATAGCGTCCCGCCTTAAATTATTTCTATCCAAGAACGATCTTCTGGGGGCAAAACACTTTCTGGGGTTTACATTTTCGTTTCCCGTAAAGCAGACCGGAATCGCGACGGGCGATCTTGTATGCTGGACCAAGGGTTTCAGCGCTAAGGGGGTTATCGGGAAAGATGTCGTTCGGCTTTTGAATGAGGCGCTCATACGCTGCGGCGTTGGAAACCTTAATATATCGGCGATGTTGAACGACACCGTAGGGACGCTGGCCGCGGAGAGCTATGAGGACCGTAATTGCGATATAGGAGTGATCATCGGGACCGGAACGAACGCCTGTTATTCCGAAACTTTATCTAATATATCCGGTATTAAAAACTCGGGGTCTGCAAGCGGGCGTATGATAATAAATATCGAATGGGGCAATTTCGATAAATTGAAAAAGACGCGTTTCGACCTCGAAGTAGATGAAATGTCATCCAACCCCGGGGAGCAGATCCTCGAGAAGATGGTTTCCGGTATGTACCTTGGGCAGATCGCCGAAAGCGTGATAAGGCAGACGATTGCAAGCCCCATTCGCGGTTTTACGACTGAGCATATGTCTCGTATAGAATCGGATGTTTCTAAGGATCTATCCAATACCGGCAGAGTGTTAAAAAGCCTCGGAGTAAAGACTTCGACATTGAAGGTAAGGGCGGAAGTTCTAAGTATATGCAAGGCCGTATCTTCCAGAGGCGCTCGTATAGTGGCAGCGTGTTTGGGCGCTATAATCCTGAAGATGGACCCTAAGATATCATCCTCTCATACCATAGCGATAGACGGCACCGTGTACGAGAAGCACCCTACTTTCGCGAAAAATATTAGAGCCGGACTAAAAGGTCTTTTCGGCCGCAAGGCATCGCGCGTAAAGCTGGTTCTAACAAAAGACGGTTCTGGCATAGGCGCCGCCATAACGGCGGCCGCGGCCTCCAACAATAGGAGATAGGACAATGAAAAAAATAGCGCTTAGCGTATGCGTCGCCATGGTTCTTTTGGCCAATGCGGCTTTCTGCGGAGACTGGCAGGACCTGGACGATGAGAACTTAAGGACTTTTCAGGGCACCGTTACGGCAGTGGACGTAAAGGCCTCTACCATCAGCGTTCAGGCGACGATCTCAGGGGTATTTCCGATATCGTCCGACACCTCATTAAAAAGGAACGGTATGGACATAACCCTGTCCGATATAAGCGTCGGCGACTATGTCACGATCGACTATTATCACGACGGATCTGAGAATATGAATCCGGTGAAAGCTTTGAGTGTTACCGTGGAATATGAGGATCAATAGACAGATTGAAAAAAATATCGTTAGCCCAATTGAAGTCGAACCATAAAGGGAAGATCGTCGAGATCCTCGGGGGGTCGAATCTTGCGGCGAAACTAGAGAGCATGGGCCTTTATGAGGGCAAAGAGATCGCCAAAGTCAGCCATATCGGTCTGCGCGGCCCCGTGGTCATAAAAGCCGGCAGAAGCATTCTAGCCCTCGGCCACGGCGTAGCCGCTAAAGTTATTGTAAGCAGCGAATGATAAAAAAAATATATCTCCTAGGAAATCCGAACGTAGGAAAGAGTGTAGTATTCTCCCGCCTTACCGGAGTGCAGGTCGTCTCCTCAAATTATCCCGGAACAACGGTCGGAATAGACAGCGGTTATCTGACCCTTAAAGACGGCAGAGTCGAAGTTGTAGACCTGCCCGGCACGTACTCGCTTGAGCCGAGCTCTAAAGCCGAAGAGGTCGCGGTATCTCTATTGAAAGAGCATCCCAAGAATGAGATGGTTGTAATAAATATAGTCGATTCGACTAACCTCGAGCGAAATCTCCTCCTGACGATACAATTGATAGAAGAAGGTTTCCCTGTAGTGATGTGCCTTAATATGAATGACGAGGCCGCTCATAAGGGGGTTAAGATCGACCCTGTGAAACTTGGAGGGATACTGAATGTGCCCGTAGTTCCCACATGCGCAATTACTGGAGTTGGTATAAAGTCTTTAATTGAAAAGATACCGGATGCCGCGCAGATCTCACGAAAGAAACTTTCCAATCAGGAGAGATGGGTCGAGATAGGAAATATCGTAGAAACTGTCCAGACTCTCGAACACAGGCACCACACATTAAGAGAGCTTCTGGAAGACGCTTCCGTCAGGCCGATCAGCGGGCTTCTGATGGCCGGAGTCGTTATATATTCCGCTTTTAAACTGGTGCGTTTTCTGGGCGAATCTATAATTAATAAGGTAACGGATCCTGTATTTTATGATCTGTACAGGCCTTTATTGGAGACTCTGACACAGCGCTGGCATGAGCAGGGTTTCTGGTTCCATCTTCTCATCGGCGACCTGATAAACGGGAAGATAGATTTTAAACAATCCCTCGGAGTGTTGACGACAGCGCCATACATAGAATTCGGAATGGTGCTGCCGTATATAATATCTTTTTACCTCATATTGAGCTTACTGGAAGATATAGGATATCTTCCGCGGCTCGCGGTGCTTCTTGACAACGTGCTGCACAGGCTCGGCCTTCATGGGTATGCCATCATACCGATGCTTTTAGGATTCGGATGCAATGTCCCCGGTATACTATCGACCCGAGTGCTTGAGTCCAAGCGCGAAAGGTTCATAGCCTCGACGCTGATCTCGATAGGAGTTCCATGCGTGCCGCTTCAGGCCATGATATTCGGGCTTCTCGGAGCCTTCGGCGGGCTTTATGTTGCCGGCGTTTATCTTGTGCTATTTTCCATCATATTGATACTCGGTATAATATTGAACAGCGCGATCCCCGGATA
>CAYVCD010000105.1:0-4039 GCA_964450115.1 uncultured Planctomycetia bacterium | reverse complement strand
TAGGTGATAGGCCTGATGGCTTTCGCTATCGCTTCCATCTCCTCCAATATGTCTATCATAAGTATGCCATATATTTCGGGTTTTGGCAAGGTGCCGGACCAAAAAAATCGAATTGCTCTTTTTTATGGCAAGATGATATACTGTGGATGGAACGAAAGACCTAAATTATGAAATTCCTGATAAAGTGGTTCATCAATGTGATAGCCCTGCTCGTGGTAATACACGTGGTAGCCGGTGTCAGCATCGATAATATGCAGACTGTATTTGTCGCGGCCCTTATACTGGGTCTTCTGAACTCTTTCATACGGCCGTTCATATTGATCCTGACGCTACCCATCACCATATTCACGTTCGGATCCTTCACTCTTATCATAAACGGCTATCTCTTCTATCTAGCTACCAAATTTATCAAGGGCTTCGTCGTCGCCGGTTTTTGGAACGCATTCTGGGCGGCGTTATTGTTCAGCATAATAAGTTCGTTACTAAATTTTATATTTACGCCCAGGATCGATATAAGATTCAATTCGTTCCGGTCAACGGGAGGAGGCCGTCCGCATATAGATAAAGGTGATTTTATAGATGTGGAAGGTAAGGTAGAGGACAAGTAGTTTAAATTAAAGAAAGAGGAATAAGATGAAGAAGGCCATTAAGCCGGACGTGGTAGAGTTGATAAATAAGATACAGGAACAGATATCCATTATTGACAGGAAGATAGATACCCTGATCAGCAAGTCAGCACAGAGGCCAGTAGACACAAGGCCGGTTGAGCCAAAGCCTTTTCAGCAGCCCGGCAGGGTCCTGCATAAAGCGGTCTGCGCGGACTGTAAGAAAGGATGCGAAGTGCCCTTTAAACCGAGCGGCGAACGCCCGGTGTACTGCAAGGATTGTTTTTCGAAGCGTAAGACCAGAGGCCCGTTTGGGGGAGGACAGGATAACAGGCAAAGGGCCGCGGCTCCCATACAGGCTCCTCACGCCGCCAAGCCGGAAGCCATTCATGAAAAGAAGAAGCCCGCTGTGAAGAAGAAGCCGGTCTCCAAAAAGAAGAAGAGATCATGAAATTATCGCGCCCTCTGGTAGTCCTGGATCTTGAGACTACCGGCACATGGGTGGAGAAGGACAGGATCGTCGAGATAGGGATGATCAAGATAATGCCGGATGGCGCGCGCGAGACTTATCTAAAGCGCGTAAATCCCGGGATGCCGATCCCGGCGAATGTCACAAAGATAATCAATATCACGGACGCTGATGTGAAAGACGCGCCGCGTTTTAAAGATATCGCCAAAGAGGTATTCGCGTTCATAGGAGAGTCCGACCTCGGCGGTTTTAACGTGCTGCGTTTCGATATACCCTTGCTGGAACGCGAACTATACGACGCGGGTGTCAGTTTTAATTGGCGTAACCGCGCCGTCTATGACGCGCAAAAGGTGTACCACGTGCATGAGAAGAGGGACCTGATGGCCGCCTATCTTCTCTATTGCGGCAAAAAATTGGAGAATGCGCATTCCGCGCTGAACGACGCGGATGCCACCGTGGATATACTCGATGCGCAGATCGAGATGTATGGCAGCGTGGATAAGGGCATAGAGAGCTTGAAGGACATAGACTATGAGGCGAAGAGCGACTATTTCGACAAGGAGCGGAAGTTCTGCTGGTGGAACGGCCAGCTCTATCCCATGTTCGGTAAGCATGGCAGGAAGAAGCATATAAAAGCGATAGCAAAAGAAGACCGCGAATATCTGGAATGGATACTCACTAAAGATTTCGGCGAGGATATCAGGGATATGATAAAGAAGGCGCTCGCCGGAGAGTTCCCCCAAGCTCCGAAATGAAGAAGATACAATACGAGGTAGATCCTTATAATAGGCTCCTCATCTCAAGTGACGGAAAAAAGAGCGATCTGCCCAAATTCCGCCAGGTCATAGACGGCCGGTTCTCACTCGATAAAGATAACGACCTCTCCTACCGCGTAAAAGCGCCTCTCCCGGAAGACGGGAATATACCCCACCAGATAAAACTTAAAGGATCGTGGTCGTTGACGGATGATCACGAGCTTCGCCTCACTTTGGACGGACAGGGCAGACAGACATTCGGCGATCAGATAACCCTGCAGGGCGAGATCCTGGATGTGAATAAGAGCTCGCTCCTATTTGCCGTTACTGCCACAACAAAAGATAATACCCGGTCTACATATGTACTTAATCTCGGAGGCGCCTGGAAGGCGGATGATAAGAACCGCCTATCTTTCCATGTAAGGAAAGAGTCGGGTAGATACGATATCCTCTCCCTGAACGGCATATGGGAGATAAATAAAAACCACCAGATCATATATCGATATGAAAAAGCCCGCATGATACGGAAGAAGAAGCAATATCACGTTTTGATATTTAAAGGTTATTGGGATATACAGGAGAAGTTTCGCATATCTTATCTGTTAGGTAAGGGGACGGATCAATCATTCGATTTTAGAACAAGTATAGGCGTCTTCAAAGAGAATTATATTAAATATGAGTTGGGTATAGGCTCGAATGACAGGGTGGATCCCGTGCGTCGGACCATTACGTTCTTCGGCAGGTGGAACCTGAAAAAAGATGCCGGATTGATATTTGAGATAGATTACGAGAAGAATAAGACCAGAGAGATGGTCTTTGGCGTGGACGCCAGGCTTACAGACAGGGATACGATATTATTTACGCTAAAGAACGATAAAGAGAAGAGGGATATAGGCGCAAGCCTGGAATTGTCCCGCAAAATATTGAAAGGCGATGGCGAGGCCTTTCTGCGCTTGTTAAAAACGAACAAAGAATCGGCCGTATACGCGGGGGCCGCCTGGAGATGGTAAAAGAGAATAGTTTTTGATATAATAGTTCCAAGCCAGTAGCGCAAAAAGGAGGATAGTATGAAAAAATATTTTGTAGCGATATCTGTAGTTCTGTCCTTTGTATTCATCTTTTCCACGGCAAATGCCTATGCCGAGGAGAATAAATGGGCAAGGCTTGTTGAGGAGTCGGGGCTGGTGCTTGACCAGATCCAGCAGATGCCAGATCAGAATATTCCGGATAATCTATTGCGTGACTGTTCTGCGATAGCCATATTTCCGAGCACTATTTCGGCGGGATTTATATTGGGCGGTAAATACGGCCAGGGCATCATGATGGTAAGGGATGCTAAGACCCGCAAATGGTCAGCGCCGGCTATCTTTACGATCGCGGGAGGCAGCTGGGGGCTGCAGATAGGCGGACAAGCGACGGATTTTGTCCTGCTAATAATGAACCGCCGCAGCGTCGATGGCATACTTGATGGGCAATTTAAACTCGGCGCTGACGCGTCTGTTGCCGGAGGTCCGGTCGGCAGGGCTGCCGAAGCATCGACCGACATACAGCTGAAAGGCGGGATACTCTCTTATTCCCGAAGCCGCGGATTATTTGCCGGAGTGAAGCTCGAGGGCGCCGTTATCACCCAGCATTGGGATGGCGATAAAGAATTGTACGGCAAAGGTCTTTCCGCTAGAGAGATATTGATCGAAAATAAAATCGGGATGCCGGAGAGCGCCAAAGAGCTGTTAAAGGTATTGAACAAATACAAATAAAATATACAGTAGGGCAGGTTTTAACCTGCCTTGTAGTAGCGGAGAGATGGCTGAGTGGTTGAAGGCGCACGCCTCGAAAGCGTGTGATCTCTAACGGGATCCCTGGGTTCGAATCCCAGTCTCTCCGCCATATTTAGTCAGTTTGAGCGCCTCCTTCACGTTTTCTAATTAACTGATCATACAATAAGAAAGGTATTCGCGAAAATCAATTGGATGCATATTATCTACATTATGTTATAATGGTGACGCTGGACAAGCGATGCAAGATGCTGCATGGAGCGGTGTAATTCTAATAGAGGAGATCTACGATGGGAATTTACAAAGATTGGTGCGGATTCGGTAAGAGGACAAAGAGCGTATCAGGCCAGAAGATAATCAAGCGAAAGATGGTCCAGGCTATGGTCAAAAAACTGAAAGCCGAAGGCAAACCGGTTGACCGGCAGGCGATCAATA
>CAYVCD010000104.1:0-4194 GCA_964450115.1 uncultured Planctomycetia bacterium | reverse complement strand
CTCTCTTTTTTGGCATAAAAGTTAACCAGCTTTTGAATCTTCTTCACATCGGCTACAGTAGCTTTACGGATCAATGTATTACTCTCCCTTGTAGAAACTCTTCTCTTTAAATCTACACAAACCATATAATAAACAAACCCCACATCTGGGGTTTTGCGCTTTACAGGTCTTTCGACCGTGCTCTATTATACCTAAATGAAAATCATATATCAAGCTCTTTGGGGTCATATCGGTTAAATGCTCATGGGCCTCTTCTATGCTCAAATCTTTGGGTATCAGGCCCAGCCTTTTGGTAACCCTGCATATATGCGTATCGACAGGCATCACGGGCTTGCCGAAACTGAACAAGAGAACGCATGCTGCGGTCTTGGGGCCGACCCCTTTTAACGATCTTAAGTAAGAGATGGCCTCCGGCGAGCCCATATTCTTCAAAACCCCCAGGCTCAATCTGCCTTCACGCCGTTTTATCTCTAAAAGCACCTCTTTTATACGCTTAGCCTTTATGTTGGCGAGCCCCGCATGCTCTATCAGGCGGGCCAATTTTGAGGTATCCGTACCGAGCAGGCCTTCCCATGAATTAAAGCTCTTCTTTAATACGGCAAATGCCTTAAGCGAATTCGTATCGCTAGTATTCTGCGACAGGATAGTCCTGATGAGCTCGTCTATAGGCCTGGTCGACTTAAAAGGCCTTAAGTCCTTGCCATAAGCTTTAAGGACGAGCCTTAATATATCCTTTATCCTACTATTGTTATGCATAATAAACGGTCTTATACGGCGGGATCTTCGAAATGTTTCTTCGCTATATCTTCTATCGAATCCCTGTATTGGAGGAATGCGGCGCATATCTTCGGGTCAAATTGAGTGCCGGCATGCTTCTCTATCTCATCCATCGCTTCGGAAAATCTCATCTTCTCTTTATACGGCCTGTGACTCGTCATGGCATCGAACGCATCGGCCACCGAAATTATGCGCGCGAGTAACGGTATCTCTTCGCCTTTTAACCTCGCAGGATAACCCGTGCCGTCGTAACGCTCCTGATGATGCAGGACAGCCTCTCTCACACCCTCAAGAAAGCTGATCCCCTCTATGATCTTAGCTCCGCGCTCGGAATGCTTCTTAATCTCTTCAAAATCTCCCGGAGACAGCTTGATCTTTTTAAATAGCTCGCTCTCTATATAGATCTTCCCTATATCGTGAAGGAAGCATGAGTATTTTAATTTTATCGTGTCTTCCTTATTCAGATGCATCCCTTTTGCTATAAGAAGCGCATACTTCACCACCCTGTTCAGATGCTCCTTCGTGGACGGGTCTCTCATCTCAATGGCATTGGTGAGGGCCACTATAGATTCAAGGTGAGCCCTCTTTTCACGGACTATCGCCAGCTTCAGCTCATCTATCTTGCCGCGTATGGATAATCTTAATTTTTCGAATGTATCGGCCAGGCGGCCGATCTCGTCATCGGACCTTATATCTATGGGGCTGTCGTAATTTTCCGCCGCCAGGTCTTCCGCCGACCTTGCGAGCTTTTGTATCGCTGATACAAGCGTCATAACAAGCTTATATCCGACAAACGCGGTCAGAATAAATCCTATAACGCATACTAAAAATATTATCCAAAGCTCCCCGCGCAGCTTGCTTACATAAGAGTCTATCTTATAATTTATCTCCACCAGTATCTTATCTTTTTCCGAATAGACCGCAGGCACCGGCGCGTAAGCGGATATCCATATGCCGTCCTTATCGCGGTAGATACCTGTAGATCGAGGCATATTTTCCGATATCGCCTTCTTCGCCTCCGGCCTGAGATCATATACAGGTCCCATCAACAATATGTTTTCCGTGGTCAGGACCATGCGGAAAGAGTTCTTTTCGACCGTGTATATGTTTATGGGGGAGTCTATATTGTTCATCTTCTTTATATTGGTGAGGAGGTCCTTATATTTGATGTAGAGACCTATGGCCTCGTTCAGCCTGTCACCCGACGGCTCTTTCTCTTCCCCCATCTTATCGTATAGATGCGAAAGTGTCGCGGAGCTGACCGACATGTAACGCTCTTTTATCCTATCGGAGTAAAGTAGTATGAGCAGGATATCTTCGGGCTTGATAAAGCTGGCTGTGGTGCCGGCGATACCTCTTATGGACCCTGAAAGCATAGAGGTGAGGCGGCGTTTGCTGAAATCCGATGAGAGGTAACCTAAGATCGCGGTTATGATAAATACAGAGAGGAGGACTATACCGAGGATCTTTGTCCTGATGCTTCTTTTATAGGCTGTCTGTTCCATCGTTTTTTATACTATCATAAAAGGCGGCCTTTAACAAGGCCTTAGTATAGGGTATTGTCGCGGATGTATAGATATCGTGTACGGATCCTGTCTCGACCACCTTTCCATGGTACATAACAGCGACCCTATCGCATATGAATTTGATCACTTTAAGGTCGTGACTTATAAAGAGGCAGGTTAAATTAAGCTTCTTTTGGATATCTTTAAGCAAGTTGAGGATCTGGAGCTGTATCGTGACATCCAGGCTCGATACGGGCTCATCGCAGACTATGAATTCAGGATCCGTGAGGACGGCACGTCCTATAGCTATCCTCTGGCGCTCACCCCCTGAGAATTGATGCGGATATTTTTTGAGAGAGCTCTTGGGCAGACTTATCAGGTCGAGTATCATCGTAAGCTTATTGTTTATGGTGTGGGAGGTTTGGCCTTTTATAGCAAGCCCTTCGGCAAGTACGTCGAATATCTTCATCTTAGGATCGAGGCTATTGTAAGGGTCCTGAAATACCACCTGCACTTTTTTTGTTTCCAGGGTGACAACTCCAGAGTCCGGCTTCATTATGCCGAGAATGATCTTGCCTAGCGTGGTCTTGCCGCATCCGGACTCGCCTACAAGTCCGAAGACCTCACCCTTTCTGATCTCCAAAGATACGCCGTCAAGCGCCTTAACAGTGCCGGTCCTACCTTTGAAATACTTTTTTAAGTTTTCGCATTTAACCATAGTCATGACAAGGCCTTTACGGATTCTAACAGGGAGATGGTGTATGCCTCCCTGGGATTTTTTAATACCTCTCGCGTTATGCCGCTTTCGACTATCCTGCCTTTACGCATGACCGCGACGCGGTCGCACATTCTCGATACTATCCCGAAGTCGTGACTTATAAAGAGGACGGAGAGCTTCTCTTTTAGGATTATCTCTTTCAGAAGATCGAGTATCTGAGCCTGTATGCTGACATCGAGCGCTGTGGTCGGTTCATCCAGTATAACGAGCTTTGGCGAATTTACCAATGCCATCGCGATCATGGCGCGCTGTTTTGTGCCTCCGGAGAGCTGGTGAGGATAGTCGTAAAATATCCTATCCGCTTCATTTATGTGCACTCTATGCAGATATGTAAGCGCGATATCTTTTGCCTTATCGGGATCGACACTCTGATGTTTCATGATCGTCTCTACTATCTGCTCTCCTATCGTAAATACCGGGTTGAAAGAGCTCGCCGGCTCCTGAAAGACGATCGATATTTCAGAGCCCCGGACGCCGCGCAGATCTTTTTCATCTATATTTAACAGGTCCTTGCCATTAAATATAATACTGCCACCGGCTATATTTCCCGGCCATGATATTAATTTTAGTATAGATAGAGCAGTCAAAGTCTTGCCTGAGCCGGACTCTCCCACTATGCCGAAGACTTTACCCTCTTCAATATCGAAGCTCACGTCATCAACAGCTTTTACTATACCGCCCGGCGCGTTAAAATAAACTTTTAAGTTTTTGACCTGTAGTATGTTCATTCTTTAAGCCTCGGCTCTAAGATATCGCGCAGAGCCTCTCCAAGTATGTTGTACGACAAGACCGTAAAGAGTATGAATAGCCCCGGAAATACCGTTAGCCACCAAGCGACCCCAAGGGTCGAGCGTCCATCCATGAGGATATTTCCCCAGCTGGGGGTCGGGGGCTGTACTCCTATACCCAAAAAGCTTAAAGCGCTTTCCATTAATATGGCGCCGCCTATTCCCAATGTCGCGCTCACAAGTACCGGGCCTATCGCATTTGGTATGAGATGCTTTAGGATTATCCGGCTATCTTTCGCGCCCATTACTTTAGCCGCAGAGACAAAATCTCTCTCCTTTAATGTAAGGACCTGGGCCCTCACAAGCCTTGCTATTCCCATCCATCCGGTGGCGCCTATTATCACCA
>CAYVCD010000103.1:0-4280 GCA_964450115.1 uncultured Planctomycetia bacterium | reverse complement strand
AGGCGCTGGCACGACAGCAGGTTTTGGCATTGACGGCATAATGCTGCCGGCCATCATAAATATAGTAGCCAACAGGCTTGCAACAATTAACACGCCCATGAATACGGGCGATATGTATATGCCCGCCCCGAAAGATGCGCCCTTAACCACGAACGGCACGAATAACGGGACAGCATAGGTCTTCACACTAATTCTAGAAAGAACGGGTCCTGCCGGCTGGAAAGAATTGTCGATTATTTCATTAAGATCTGCTTGTACAGCATTAAATATTCTCTGATACCTCTGAGGAGAAGGCTTACCCGGTGCCCAGTTTTTTACCCAAAATTGATATGAGCCTTGAAGATCATGCCTGTTTGCTACTATAGCTCCTCTCCTTATAAAATTTATATTTGTAAGAGCAAGGTTCAATGAATCCCCTACAGGCGCTGCCAGCCTAAGCCCTAGTTCATAGCCTGTTTTCCCGGCAATATCGTCCCACCTCTGATCCATTACCCGCGAGACAATAGTAGTTAATCTTCCTTTCTTTACGCCGCTCCATTTACCTATGTACTGCCATAGGTCATGCAATGTATACTTATTGCCATTACGAATCTGTTCTGCTAAAGTTCTTGCGGCTTCAAACTGCGCGAATCCCCTGCCGGGGCCTCCGCCAAATTGCGCTCTGGTTTTTAGCTCTGTTTCAACCAATTGGATCATTACCATCTGAAATAGTGCATTCCTCTTAAATTCGGGATCTTTATTCTTATGCAGTGTGCTTATGATGGCTTCGCCCATCCTGCAAATCTTTTTAAGGGCGTCTTTGGAAGGATACCGGCCTCGCGTAAGAGGTATTTCCATTTTCCTTACTTCTTCTATTGTAGGAGCGGATGCTTTCACTAGCACCGGGCTTCCTTGCTGCGGAATTATATCGTTCCTGGGAGCAGCGGGAGCTTGCGGCAGCTCTATTTGCCGCGGGATGATACGCCACGGAGCCGGCTGCTCTTGCGGTGGAACGACTCTTTCGATTCCGGGCGCCTGAAGTGCTTTTTTGGCATTATTTTTTTGCCATTCTAAGTCAAACATATGGAATATCAAGATCGCCCCAAAGAAAGCAAAGCCGATCAATTGGTGGTACCGACCTAAAAATCTCCTGAATGTCAAGGGTTCCTGCCCTGAAACCCTGAATTCGAGCGGCTCATACACCTGAGGATATTTTTTAAGTAAGAATGACAAACCAAAACCAAGGCCGGATGCGATCAAGAAACTAACGGCATTCATCACTCCTGCAATATGGAGGAAAGCAACGATGAAAACAATGCCTGTGACGATAACAATATTTGTATTGCCGATGCCCATCCTCTCCGGCCCGCGAATATCGGGCCTTTGCGGGCCTTTCATGACTTGCGGCGCAGGTGCCGGTTTCGGCGTTTCAGCCTGTATAAGGGCATCTTCTATTATGGCTTTACATTTGGCAAACTCCAGCCGGTCAACGGCAAATGCTATGTTTGCAACGGCATCTCCGACTTTTCCAGGATCCTGTATTTTGTTATCCCGCAAAAGCGCGGCTGCCTTTCGAACATTGTCCCACATAGCCTCATTGTTCATTCTTTCGATCAGGGCGCCGGCCCCCGCTTCGTTAAGCGTTTCAATTCCCGAAGGCCAACGAGCATTGCTTAACATAAACTGCATCCAGTCTCTGGCATTTTTTATTTGCTCAAGCTCTATTCTTCCGCTATCTGCGGACATATCCGCGGGCGATAATATGAGCGCACCGCTATTCAGCGCGCCATTTATTTCCGTGAAGAGTGACAGCACCACGCCAAAATCTCCGTCCTTCACACCTTTTATTCTATCGAGATATTCAGACTGTCTTATTTTATAGTCAACCTCCCTAAGCGCCTTATTACGATCCGTACATACGTTCAGCGCTATTTCCAGTTGGGTATAATCGGACCCATATCGTTCGATCTTAGGCGACTTAGATAATATATCTATACGTCTGAAATTTGGCTCAGTCGCGAGGTTTCCATTGTATTTGATAAGATGTTGTATTACGCGGATCGCTGTCTGCCAGACATCTTTCTCCTCCACTGTTTCCGCTATCGTCAAAATTCTGTCAAAGGCGTCCTGCGTAGCAATGATCTCAGGATGTGATTTTAAAAGCTCCAAAGCATTGTTATACGTAACATCATGCTGAACGTCCCTAAAGAAGTTATCTCTTATGGCTTCAGCAGATTCCGCCGGTGCAGGTGGCATTACCGGCGCGGGCGCAACAAGGGTTGAATTCTTATCTCTAAAACCAATCCTTGCTATCGCCATTTCTCGTGTTATCACTTCATTTACAGCAAAACCTTTTTCATTCATCAAAACCGTTATGCGATTGTAATTCTCCTGACCCTTTGCGCCTTTTGCAAGTTCACTGTTTGCCCTGACCAAATAGTGAATCATTCTAACCAACCTCGTTCTGCCCAATTCATTGCTGGATTCTGCTGTCGTTAAAACCCAATCAAAATTCTCCTGCGTAGCAATTTCAGGATGAAACCACAAAGAATTCCTTGCCTGATCGAACGTTGCATCATCTTGAACTAACCTGCGGAAAGTCGCCTCGGGTATTTCAGTTGTGGGTGTGGTCGGTGCTGGCGGCGTTACCGGTGCGGGCGCAGTCGCCACTTCTCCTGCCGGGATAACCATGGCCCTGCCCCCCACTAAACTAATCGCGCCACTTATGGCATTTACCGCTCCTGCCATACCTTGCGGCGTTAAAGGCGCGTCGACCTGGGCCTGATTGCTCGATGTCGCCAAATATTTATCGGTCCTGCCGCGTACATTATTTTTAATTTCGGACTTCTCTTTTTCGGCAAGTACCCTGTATGCCTGCTTCCTGCTTGCGACCCTGTCGAATTCTTCGTCAAAATCTTTCCTGGCCTTCGCCTTGTTCATGGAGCCGGCGATCGATTCCGCCAGCATCTCCTTCGTGGTATTCTCCAGCCTCGAGAGCCTCTCCTCGAAGGAAGGGGTCTTGCCGTTAGCGGCGCCTTTTATTCTGTGGGAATTCTTATACTCTTCCACCTCTTTCGGGGTGGAGAGCCTGTTCTCTATCGTCCCGTCTTTCAGTATCTCGACAGTCCTGTAGCCGTACGTCCACACAAAAGGCTTATCCTTTTCTGCGGCGGCCGGCTCTTTTATTATGCCTTTGGCCTTAAGGTCCTCATAGGCTTTGCCGTAGCTGTCGATCCATAATTTAGCCACGCTATGGAGATCCTTCTTCTCTATGGCAGCCACTGCCAGGTTCGTCATGATGACGTCTACGATGAACGCCTCCGTCCTTATGGGATCGGATATGCCCTCTCCCAGATATTCATCCGCCAGTATCTGGCACTTGCCGCCCTGTATCAGGTCTTCGTACGGATCTCTCTTATTCGTGAGGATCGCCACGTAAGGACGATCGCCTTTGGACGCGTCGAATTTCGGGAGGATGACAATGTAGGAGGTCTCTTTCTGCTTCAATAGTTCTGTCATGCCCTTGGTGTGGTAGCCGCCGGTGATCAGCGCGGCCACTCTCTGGCCGTCCTTCTGCATCCTGTTTACCGTATTGGCGAGCATCGCGGAATTTCTATCTTCGGCGGTCTTGTAGAAAGATAGCGCGGTCGGGATATTTTCGAATATCTTGCCGAGGTCGTAATTGCCCTCTATCGCCACGCCGTATTTGAGCGACGCGTCTTTTATGAAGGCGGCCGTAGATTCGGCGGAGATCTTCTCCGTATCCCGCATCATCTCGGAGAGGTCGCCATTGGTGAGCTTCAGTTCGTACAGGCCTTTCACGAGCTCCGCGAACCTCGACAGGTCGCGCAGCTTCCTCTGGTAGTCATCGGTGAATATCTTCTCTTTTATGGAATCTTCGAACTTCCTCACCTCTTCGAATATCTCCAGAAGGTCTATCGATTCATAGAGCGTGATATATTCGGTGTATTTGATGAGCGTCTTGTATGGCTCAGGCTCGACGCCATATCGCTGAGCAAGTTCCTGCAGGAATATATAGTACTCGCCCTGGGAGATCTTATTCGTCTTGAACGACAGACTCTTCAGGACCAACTGCTCGAGATCCTGCTTTGCCATCTTCTTGCTTAAAATATCTATGAGTGCATCGCGCTCTTTATTGGCCTTGGCGAAATCTATCCCCTTTTCCAGCTTGAGCGATTCCACCAGTTTGGCGAGATTCTCGTACATCTGATGCCGAATGCCCAGTTTCGTGCCGAGCGCATTAATCAGGTTCCATCTATCCGTAAAAGTGATCTTGCCGT
>CAYVCD010000102.1:0-4282 GCA_964450115.1 uncultured Planctomycetia bacterium | reverse complement strand
CCTTCCATTGGAACTAATAGCAAATAACAGCTAAAGGAAAAAACCTCAAGGTTTAAGATTCCCAGCTACATTTACTATCGGCCGGTATTATACCGCAATTTCAGGCGATTAGCTACAACTATTTACAAATATTTTAAAACGATTAGATGGCTCTATCTGTCCGACTATGGTAAGATGTCTCATTATGAATAGCGCCAATTTGTTCAAAATAGCCATAGTCGGCAGGCCGAATGTCGGCAAGTCGTCCCTTTTTAACAGGATCGTCGGGTCCAGGAAGGCCATAGTGGAACCTCGCTCGGGCACCACGCGCGACCGGCTGCACGCCGACATCAGATGGAAAGGGAAGAGTTTCACTATTATCGATACGGCAGGGTTCGAAGCGGCCGCTCCCGGCGATATGGCCGAACTTGTTCTAAAACAGATCCGCATAGGGGTAGCGGAAGCGGATATCATATTATTTGTTACGGATGGCATAGCCGGCATAGTGGGGCAGGATAGGGATCTTTCGTCGATGCTCAGAAAGAGTTCGAAGAAGGTCTATCTTGTGGTGAATAAGATCGATAGCGAAGCCGACGAGGGGAAGACTGTGGAGTTTTTTGAGCTGGGCCTCGGAGAGCCTTATGCCGTTTCGGCGACGCACGGCAGAGGGATAGATAAATTATGTAATGACCTGGCCAAGGGCATAGATAAGAGCGACGCCAAAGATAGCGCCAAATCGGTAAAGGTAGCCATCGTAGGACGTCCGAATGTCGGCAAGTCTTCATACCTGAATTGTGTGCTTAATGAAGAGAGGGTAATCGTTCATTCCATAGCCGGAACAACAAGGGATGCCATAGATATCGATTTCAAATATAAAGAGAGAGACTATATACTTATAGATACCGCCGGCATACGGCATAATGCGAAGATAAACGAGGCGTCGGACTTCTACGGGAGTGTCCGTTCCAAAGAAGCGATAAATCGCTGCGACGTGGCGATAGTCCTTATCGATGGCGCCGAAGGGCTTACGAAAGACAGTATGCGCATAATAGAGCTGTGCCTCGAGGAGGGCAAGGCCCTAGTCATAGCGGTAAATAAGTGGGATCTCGTAAAAGACGCCGAGACCTCAAAATACAGGGACAGGCTCATAATGAACATGAACGTCGTAAAGGATTTCCCGGTCGTATTCATATCGTGCAAGACAGGAAGGAACGTTAAAACCAGCCTCGATGCAATATGGTCCGTATGCCAGAAGTCCAAGACTTTGATCGAGCCCGATAGGCTTAAAGATATACTCAAATCGCTTAATAACTCCACCGAGATAAGCAGCAAAAGGATAAAGTTTAAATTCCTGATACAGGAAGGTGCCATGCCTCCCGGATTTATTTTAGGCGTTAAATCCCCAAAAGACGTAAGTGAAAATTTAAAGAGGTATGTGGAGAACTTCTTCAGGAAGAGCTACGATCTTGAAGGGGTGCCAATAAGGATACGTTTCGAAAAAGAGATCTTCGACTTCGGTAAGGGTGTTAAAGGCCGGGATTGACGCCCGCTTCTTCATTCGGAACCTGTCCGGGTTCCTCTGTGCCCGCGGCGTTCTTCTTATCGAGTTTACGCTGCAGCTTATCTTCTTTCTTCTTCTTCTTTGCCAGCTCCCTGGCATATTTTTTATATGAATAGTTATCTCTAGCCAATATATCCTCCTTTTAAATATGAGAAATCCCGCGATCAGACATTATACATCTAAAAGCGTTAAACCTCAAGAGGAGAGATACCGATGGACAAATGGCCGGCATGGGAGTACAATGATCCTAAGGGGGTAGCAAATGGTCTATAAAGGCAAGATAAAGACGAACAAGAAGCGCAGGGTCTGCAAATTTTCAGGGTGCGGGCATATTTTGAGCATCTACAATCCTGAGACCTACTGTCACGTCCATCAACAGATCACCATGATGCAGATCTCCTCCATGCCTCTAGCAAGGCGATAGATGAAGATAGTTCTCATAGAGCCCACAGCTTCAGAGGGTAATGTTTACAGCAAGGCGGCCATGCCTCTATTGGGCCCGATATACCTGGGCACCATCTTAAAGAAAGCCGGGCACGAGGTAGAGATATACAATGAGGACATCAATAAGCCCGATTATTCTAAGCTTAACGCCGATCTCATAGGCATATCAATTCTGACCTCTACAGCCAAGCGGGGCTACGAGATAGCAAAACAATTCCCTAAAGATAAAGTTATTATTGGCGGCGTTCACGCAAGCCTGCTTCCGGATGAGGCTCTTCCTTTCTGCAGGCAGGTAGTAGTAGGGGAAGCCGACAATGTTATCGTTGGTATAGTTGAAGGCAGAATAAAAGAACCTATCGTTTACGGCACTCCGGTAGAGGATCTCGATACATTACCCAATCCCGACTTTACGCTGGTGAAAGGTTTTTGGCCTTCGTTCCTTACTATGCCTATTTCCACCTCAAGAGGATGCCCTTTTGACTGCAGCTTCTGCTCGGTCACGAAGATATTCGGACGTAAATACCGTTTCCGAAGCGCCGAAAATATAATCAATGAGATGAAGTCCAGGCGCACTAGATCGTTCTTTTTCGTAGACGACAACTTCACGGCCGATCCGAAGCGCACTAGGCTCTTACTGGAGCTTCTCCTGAAGAATAAGCTGAATCATTGGAACTGTCAGGTGCGCTGCGATGCCGCCAAGGATAAAGAGCTCTTGAGGCTCATGGCCGATGCGGGATGCAGGGCCGTCTGTGTAGGTTTTGAGTCAATAAACCCAAAGACCCTGCAGGCCTATCAGAAGAGGCAGACTCTCGATGATATTGTGAGCGCTATCCGGTCTTTTCACAGAAGAAGGATCAAGATACACGGCATGTTCATCCTGGGCGGAGAGGACGACGGCAAAAGCGCCATATGGGAGACCTTAAAGTTCACCATAAAACACAAGATAGATACCATACAGATGGCGATACTTACTCCGTTCCCGGGCACTAAGGTCTATGAATCGCTCGACGCCGAGAAGAGGATCTTCACAAAAGACTGGAGTCTTTATGACGGCCAGCATGTCGTTTTTACCCCGAAATTGTTATCGGCAAAAGATCTGCAGATTAACGCTCTTCAGGCGTATCTGAAATTTTACTCTCTACGCAGGGCGTTTGCCTCGCTTATTCAGCTGAACTTCAGGAATGCCATGTTCCGTTTCATCGGGCATTACAGCGTAAAGGAATGGGTAAAACATAATTGTAACATGACCTGGCTGTCGCAAGCTAACCCGCGCTGCGGAGAAGCCCGCAGCACAAGCGTAAAATGCACTTATTGAACGACGCTTTTACGGATACGGTGAGACTGTTGCCTTTACTGGCGGCGGTCTATTTTTTTGTCTCATTTCTTGAGTACCGTTATGGCGACCGCGTGGGATCCTTCCTGGCCCATTTTCATAAATATGGGCCTGTTCTGGGAGCGCTAGTAGGCTGTATACCGCAATGCGGTTTTTCCGTGGTTGCGTCCGCTCTATACGTAAAGAGGGTCATATCCGTAGGCACGCTGCTGGCAGTATTTTTATCGACTTCGGATGAGGCCGTACCTATACTTTTGTCGATGCCGGACAAGGCTCACCTTGTCGGGGCGCTTATACTGATCAAATTAGTCATTGCGATATCAGCCGGAATGGCGGTAGATCTTATACTGCATTCTATGAAGATATCTAAATTAAAGAAGACCGCCTCCATAGATGTGACATGCGAAGACGCCATTATGGGCCATTCAGGATGCTGTTCTCACGGGGTAGACAAGAAGCGCTCAAAAATAGAATCCCTGCTTATTCATCCTCTGCGGCATACAGCTAAAATATTTCTATTTCTGTTTATATTTTCGGCTGCGCTGAATTATTTGGTATATTTTATTGGTGAGAGCAGGATCGAAAGATTTCTTTTGAACGGCACAATATTCCAGCCGTTCCTTGCTTCGATGATAGGGCTAATACCAAATTGTTTTGCTTCAGTTCTGTTAGCCGGACTCTTTGCAAAAGGCGCGATAAGTTTTGGTTCAATGGTAGCGGGCTTATGCGCGGGAGCGGGCCTTGGAATGCTTGTGCTTGTTAAAGAGAACAAGGATACGAAAGACACCGCCTCCATTGTTGGCCTATTGATCGGGATAAGCGTTATTGCAGGTGTGGTCATTCAAATGATCAGCGGGAAGTGATCAGTTAACGATAAAATATTCAGCTCTCAAGCCATTGATACTATATGTATTATAGTGTATACTTATAATGTAAGTTAAAGCGAAAGACAGCTCTTTAATAAA
>CAYVCD010000101.1:0-4314 GCA_964450115.1 uncultured Planctomycetia bacterium | reverse complement strand
GCGAAAGCGTCCATAAAATCCTTGCCGTCATCGAGGGAATACTTATCCTCTCTGGGGATCGTCTGGTTATATGATGGCATCTTCCATAAAAAAGCGTACCTTCCTCCGATATCTACCATAACCTTGGCGGCCGCCATATCCATGGGGACCTCTTTTGAACCGTATCTCTTTATGCCATTGCAGTCACCCAGCGCTTCCTTAAATGCCTTGCCAAGACATATGGCTATATCTTCATTGGTGTGGTGCGCGTCTACATTCAGATCGCCCTTCGCTTTTAATGCCAGATCAAATAGCCCATGAAAAGCGAACAGCGTCAGCATATGATCCAAAAACCCTATACCGGTCTTTATATTGACGGAGCCTTTCCCGTCGATCGACAGCTCGCCCGAGATATTCGTCTCTGTGGTCTTTCGTTTTATCTTCGCGCTTCTTGTAATCTTGGCCATCACATTCTCCTTCTATTCGAACCTCACTTTAACCGAGTCCAGATGCTTTCTAAGCCCTTCAATTTCCGCGATCTTTTCCAATGGCCCGCGGATCTCCTCCAGGGCGCTCTTCGTGTATGATAATATGTGTGAACTTTTATAGAAGTCCTGCACGCCGAGACCGGAGAAGAACCTGGCGCTCCCTCCTGTCGGAAGAACATGGCTCGGCCCCGCGACATAGTCTCCGACCGCGACCGGCGTATATGGCCCGAGGAATATCGCTCCTGCGTTCACTATTCTTTTAGCGATCTTCTTGGGGTCCTTGGTCAATATCTGAAGATGCTCGACCGCCAGCTTATTCGCGACATCGGCCGCCTCATCCATATTACTGACCAGTATTATATATCCTTTGAGATCATCTTTCTTCAGAGCCTTGACTATCCTCTTCGAATTCGTTATCAGTATCGATAAACCCATAAAATGCTCGCCCTGAGCCTCGAGGTCCGCTCTTATATAATTTATATTGGATGACTGGTTCGCTATTATAGCCACTTCTGTCGGTCCGGCGAGCATATCTATGTCGCAGAAGCCGAATACCTGGCGCTTGGCCTCGGTGACATAAGCATTGCCGGGGCCCACTATCTTATCTACCCTCGGTATTGTCTTTGTCCCAAAAGCAAGCGACGCTATAGCCTGAGCTCCGCCCACCTTATATATCTCATCCACTTTCAAAAGATTCGCCACAACCAGTATGTACGGATCTATCGACTTATACTTATTCGGCGGCGTAACCAGCACCACCTTCTTGACGCCCGCCATCTTCGCCGGTATCACCGTCATATAGACGCTCGATACCAGGGGCACCGTGCCGCTCGGCACATAGACGCCGACATTCTCAAGCGGCATCACCTTCTCGCCCAACAACACGCCGTTGGTATCCTTTATATTCCAGGATTTCTTAAGATGCTTTTTGTAGAACTTCGTAACATTATCTATGACGACCTTCAACGCCGATATGAACTCCGGTTTTATATCCTGATATGCGCCCGAGGTCTCGCATTCTGTTACCTTAAGCTCTTTAGGAGTCAACTTTACCCTGTCGAACTTGCGCGTATATTTTATGACCGCGTCGTCGCCGTAGAGCTTCACATTCTCTACGATCTTTCTTACGCTTTCGGACACGCGCTTATTGCGCCCGGAATTCCTGTCGCATAATTTTTGGAATTGCTTGCTTCCCACTCTTACGAGCTTCATATGATCTTCTCCTTGATGATATCGGTGATCTTTACAAGCGCCCCTGCTAATTTCGACGGGTCCTTGCCGCCGCCTTGTGCAAAATCAGGTTTACCGCCGCCGGAACCATTTAATAATCTTGCCATCTCTTTTGCCAGGTCTCCGGCCTTTATACCTTTCTTGACCAAGTCATCGGTTAATGAGACCGTAAAGGATGCCTTTTCGGCATCAGAGAACGCTAGGATAATAAGCGATGAGGGAGCCTTCAGCCTTATCTTGTCGCTCAAGACCCTTAAGCCCTCCATATTAAGATCTTTGATCATCTCCGTTACCACCTTGGTATTGCCAAATGTGGCAGCCTTGGCAAGCAATTGATCTATCTTCGCCATCTCTTCATTGAGCCTGGCGCCGGAAACCTTCTTCTCCTCGTCTCTCTTATTCTGGGCCTCGAGCTTCTCTTTTTGGGCATGGGCCTGCTTCTTTATCCATTCCCTTGCGGCATCTGCCGTCACGGCCTCTATCCTTCGTACTCCTGACGCTATCGAACTTTCGCTGGTTATCTTAAAAGATACTATCTCCTTTGTATTATCTACGTGCGTGCCGCCGCATAGCTCCTTTGACACATCCCCGACCGAAACAACACGCACCTTATCTCCGTACTTTTCACCGAATAATGCCACGGCACCCGACGCCTTAGCGTCGGCTATGCTCTTTATCTCTTTCTTTACCGCTATGGCGGCGTTTATCGCTTCATTAACTATCTCCTCTACTCTCGTCACTTCTCTCGGGTCCATCTTCTTCATATGTGTAAAGTCGAATCTCAAATGATCCTGGTCGACCAGAGAACCTGTCTGGCGTACATGCTCGCCCAAGACCTTTCTCAACGCCGCCTGCAATAGGTGCGTTGCGGTATGATTACGCATTATCTTATTTCGCACATCTAGGTTTATAGAGACTTTTGCCGTATCGCCTTTCTCTATCTTTCCGCGCAGCATCTTGCCTATATGCACTATCGTATCGCCTATCTTCTTCGCGTCCTCGACTTCCATCGCGCCGGATTCGGTCTCAAGCTTTCCCCAGTCTCCTACCTGCCCGCCCGATTCTCCGTAAAATGGCGTCTTATCCAGGATGACCTCTCCCTCGCCGAGTACCGCTAAAACTTTAGCCTCTGCATGCGCCTTTTCATATCCCAAGAACTCTGTCTTTAAACCCAGCGCCCCTACTTTCTTCGCAAATGTTTCGGTAAATATTTCGCTCTTTATCTTGGTCTTTGACCTTGACTGCTCTCTCTGCTTTTCAAGCGATTCATCGAACAGTTTTTTATCTATCTTTATACGGAATCTCTCTGCCGTCTCCTCAAGCATATCGTACGGCATTCCGTATGTATCGTAAAAATCGAATGCTTTTCGAGCGATCTTAGCCGGGCTGCCTTTCTCTTTCGACAGCTCCTCGAAGGCGGCCTCGACTTTCGGCATCTGGATCGCCAGGACGCTCAGGAAACTTTCTTCTTCCCTCTTCACGATCTGCGCTATATCGTCCCTGCGCTCTCTAATTTCCGGATACCCTGCTTTCATCACATCCGCCACTACACTTACCAACTTATAAAGAAAAGGTTCCTTTATGCCGAGGTCTTGCGCGCGAGACATGGCCCGCCGGATCAACTTCCTCACCACATATCCGCGCTCCTCATTAGACGGCATCACTCCATCCGCAATGCAAAATGTCACTGCGCGAATGTGATCCGCTATAGCATTAATAGCTGAAGGCTGAGGGCTGACAGCTGAAAGCTTATTTATCGCCTCGACGATCGGCACGAAGATATCGATATCGAAATTCGTCTTGACATTCTGCATGACAGCCGCTATGCGCTCCAAGCCCATACCCGTGTCTATATTTTTATTCGGCAGCGGTTTTAAACTTCCATCGGCCTGCCGGTCAAACTGAGTAAATACAAGGTTCCAGACTTCTACGAACCTGGCGCAATCGCACTCCGGCGTGCAACCCGGCTTGCCACAGCCGACATCCTTACCATGATCATAAAAGATCTCAGAGCACGGCCCGCATGGCCCGTTCGGCCCCTTAGAGGGAGCTTCGGACGGCCAGAAGTTATCCTTCTCACCGAATTTGACTATCCTGTCACGCGGTATCTTTATAACATCTTTCCATATATCGTAAGCTTCAACGTCGTCCTTATAGACCGACACCCATAATTTCGCGGGATCTATTTTCAGGGTCACGGTAAAAAACTCCCATGAATACTGGATAGCCTCTTTTTTAAAATAATCTCCGAACGAAAAATTCCCGAGCATCTCAAAGAACGTATGATGGCGCGGTGTGCGGCCCACGTTCTCAAGGTCCCCAGTCCTCAGGCATTTTTGGCTCGACGTGGCGCGCTTGTAAGTGATATTGCGCCCGAGGAACTTCTCCTTGAACTGGTTCATCCCCGCGCCGGTAAAGAGAAGCGACGGGTCGTCCTTCGGCACGAGCGAATCGCTCGGCACGATCTCGTGCCCCTTCGACTTGAAGAAGTCTAAATATGCCTCTCTTATAGCATCAGTCTTCATACTAAATTCTCTACAACTCTCCTGATATTGTCATACTTAAATCCGCGGCGCAAGAGATAATCATATATCCGCTTCGTCGCCTTGCGGCGGTC
>CAYVCD010000100.1:0-4393 GCA_964450115.1 uncultured Planctomycetia bacterium | reverse complement strand
GGAGCCTCCGCCGCAAAGCACTATTCCTTTTTCTATAAGGTCGGCGGAAAGTTCCGGAGGTATTCTTTCAAGAGTTATCCTGACGGCCTCGACTATCTGAGAGACGGGATCGGACATCGCTTCTCTTATCTCTTCGCTCGTGATGGTGACGCTCTTTGGCAGGCCTGCGACCAGGTCGCGGCCCCTGACTTCCATCGTGATCTCTTCTTCAAGCGGATAGACCGAGCCTATCTTCATCTTTATATTTTCGGCCGTTCTCTCGCCGATCATCAGATTGTAGTTCTTCTTTAACGCGTTTATTATAGCCTCGTCCATCTCGTCGCCGCCGATCCTGACTGATTTTGAGAATACCATGCCGGTCAATGATATGACGGCTATCTCTGTCGTGCCGCCGCCTATATCGATGATCATATTTCCGGAGGGCTCCGAGATCGGCAGGCCTACTCCTATTGCGGCCGCCATAGGCTCCTCTATAGTGATGACTTCGCGGGCTCCCGCGTGCAGAGCGCTGTCTTCTACCGCGCGCTTCTCCACTTCTGTGATGCCCGATGGAATGGCTATGACTATCCTGGGACGGACAAATCTTTTGGCTTTATTGACCTTCTGTATGAAGTACCGGAGCATCGCTTCGGATATCTCGAAGTCCGTTATTACGCCGTGCCTCATCGGCCTGATAGCTACTATATTACCCGGAGTCCTTCCGAGCATCCTCTTCGCTTCTTCGCCTACCGCCAGAACATTCGAAGTTCCAGCTTCAACGGCGACTACAGAAGGCTCGCATAGGACTATGCCCTGATTCTTTAGATATACTATTGTGGTGGCTGTGCCGAGGTCTATGCCGATATCGTTAGAAAAGAAACCGAATAATTTGTTATACAATCCCCAAAGATTTTCAAAAAACTTTGACCTCATGAATATCTCCTTGTGTATGAAATGTTAACAAATAATCACACTAATGTCAAATCAAATAACGTATCAAAGAATGACGGGAACGACTTCGATACGCTCTCCGGCCCCTCGATATCGCTGTCGCCTTCAGCAGCCAGTGCCGCCACAGCCAGCGCCATACATGTCCTGTGATCGCCAAAGCTTTGAAGGCTCGCCCCTTTAAGGCTCTTTCGACCCTCGATCACCACGCTATCGCCTTTCACCCGGAACCCGACGCCCATAGCCTTGAGGCCATCCTGCATCGATCTTATCCTGTCGGTCTCCTTCACTCTTAATTCGCCGACGCCCTCTATTGTGGTTACGCCTTTGGATAGCGCGGCGAGGAGAAAGATGATCGGCAGCTCATCTATTATGGAAGGCACCATCTCTTTAGTTATAGTTATGCCGTGGGTCTTGGAATATTTTACGATAATGTCCGCCGACGGCTCTGGGCCAATCCTCTTCTTGTTGATGACCTCAATATCCGCTCCCATCCTGGCTAGGACCTTCAATATTCCGGCCCTTGTAGGATTTATAGAGACATTCTGTATATTTATCCTGGAGCCTTTCAGTATGGTAGCCGCGACCATGAAAAAACTGGCGCTCGATATGTCACCCGGTATCTCTACGGCCCTGGCCTTCAACTCGCTCCCACCCTTTACCGATACGCTTTGGCCGGAGACTTTGACTTTGGCGCCGAAGTATTTCAGCATCCTCTCTGTATGATCGCGCGACCTCACGGGCTCTACGACTTTCGTAGTTCCTTTCGAATAGAGGCCGGCAAAGAGAATGGCCGATTTCACCTGCGCGCTCGCTATCAAATTCTTGTAGCTAATGGGTTTCACCGTTCCCCCGGATATCGTCAGCGGAGGGTATTCACCCTCGCCCCGGGCGCTTATCTTCACGCCCATCATCGATAACGGCTCTACGATCCTCTTCATTGGACGCGCCGATATTCCTGTATCGCCTGTAATTGTTGAGTCAAAGCGCTGTCCCGCTAATATACCGGCCAGTATCCTCATCGATGTCCCGGAATTCCCGACATATAACGGATCTGCCGGCTTTTTTAAGCCATGGAGCCCTTTGCCCTCTACTATAGTCGTATTGGACTCTTCCCTTATAATGATGCCCATTTCGCGGAATGCTTTAGCCGTATAATTACAATCGTCCGATTCAGGCAGGCCCTTGATCTTTGTCTGGCCCAGGGCGAGCGCGCCTATCATCAACGCCCTGTGAGATATGGACTTATCGCCCGGGACGGAGAGCTCTCCAACTATCTTTTTAACCGGCTTTATCTTGATATTCATAACCTCTTTCTTATAGTTTACAGCTTAAAGCTTCCCTTTTTTTATTACGCCCGCCATCTCTTTAGGAGGCTTGCTCGAAAACTCCATAAATTTTTTTGTGGCCGGATGCACAAAGCCGATCGTGGCGGCGTGCAGCATCGGCATCTTAAAATTCCCTTTTGTGCCGTATTTTTCGTCTCCGAGGATCGGATGCCCTATATAGGAGAGGTGCACCCTTATCTGATGGGTCCTGCCCGTGCCAAGTCTACATTCCAGCAACGTAAAGCTGCCGAACCTTTTTATCACTTTGTAGTGCGTTATTGCTTCTTTACTGCTTTCATCGTCGAACTTAACGGCCATCTTCTTTCTGTCCCGTGTGCTCCTGCCTATAGGAAGCTCTACGGTCCCGTTATCGAGCTCTACATTACCGTCCACTAAAGCCAGGTATACTCTCTTGGTCGTTTTATCTTTAAACTGCTTTGCCAGTTTTTTGTGCGCATCGTCGGTCTTGGCGACGAGAAGAAGCCCGCTCGTTCCCTTATCAAGCCTGTGCACTATGCCCGGTTTTAAAACCCCGTTTATGCCCGATAAGTCTTTACAGTGCGCCAGAAGCGCGTTGACCAGCGTCCCGGTATAGTTGCCCGGGGCCGGATGCGTCACCATGCCCTGCGGCTTGTTCACCACAAGAAGGTGTTTGTCCTCGTACACTATCTTTAACGGGATCTTCTGTGCCAATATTACGGATACTTCAGGAGTCGGTATCGTTATCTCGATAGTCTCACCGGCGCTCACCTTATGATGGCGTTTCGGGATCTCTCCATTCAGCAGGACCTTGCCCTTCTTAAGGAGCTTCTGCAAAAATACCCGCGAGAAATCCTTCTCGAAGTGATCGGCCAGGAATTTATCGAGCCTGCGCCCCCGGCCATCAAGGCCTACGCTGACTTTAAGGATCGTTTCCATTTAAGTATCCGGTAGATGAATATTATCGAACAGATTATGAATAGCGTAGCGCTTATCAATTGTGATATCGTGAGACCAAATAAGATCTTGGGATAGTCGCCTCTAAAAAATTCCACGCCGAATCTCTTCATAGAATAGAGAAGACAGTATCCTAAAAATATCTCTCCAACAAAATGGCGTTTTTTCTGCCAGATCCTTAATATAGCGAATATCAATAATAATGCTATCGCCGAAAAAACTTGAGTGGGATACCTTAATACCGCCTCCTCCGGGAAGATGACGGTTAACATGAAGTTTGAGGGCGCGACACTGCCGTAACAACAGCCGTTCAGGAAGCATCCGATCCTACCGAAGGCCTGGGCCAGGGCTATATAAGGAGCGAAAAGATCCGCCGCGTTCCAGAAACTTATCTTGTTCTTTCGGACGAACCATGCCGCGGCGATCATACCGGATATGAATGCGCCGTACCAGACAAGGCCCCCTTTGGTAAGATTAATTATCTCCAGCGGGTTTCTTATATAATATTGGTAGTTCAGCGCTATATAGACTATACGCGCTCCTATGATGCCGCCGGCGAGCATCACTATTCCGAGGTCTATTATTCTCTCTTTATTTATTCCGAATTCATCGGCATGCCTGTAGGCGAGGAGCGTGGCCACAGCGAAACCTATGGCGACCATCAGGCCGTAGGAATATACGTAGAGCGGGCCGATCTTTGTTATGATGGGATGCATAGTTTAAGCCCTCGGGTGCGCTTTGTCGTACGCGTTCTTAAGTCTCTCCATTGTAACGTGCGTATAGATCTGCGTCGTGGAGAGGTTCATATGTCCTAAAAGTTCCTGTACGCTCCTTAAGTCCGCGCCCTTATCCAATAGATGCGTCGCGAACGAATGTCTGAGCGAGTGCGGAGATATCTTCTCCTCTATGGAGCAGGCGTGAATATATTTATCGACGACCCGTCTGACGGATCTATCTGTGAGGCGCCCGCCGCGGCTATTTAAAAAGACCGCCCTTCTTCCTTTGACGCTTTCATCTCTTCCATCGGCATACTTACGTATGGAACCAAGCGCCATATCGCCTATAGGGACCATCCTCTCCTTACGGCCTTTACCTAATACCTTGATGACCCCGCTTATGAAATCTATATCGTCCATATCGAGGCCTACAAGCTCGCTCACCCTGATGCCGCACGAATAGAGCGTCTCTAAAATAGCCCTGTC
>CAYVCD010000099.1:0-4526 GCA_964450115.1 uncultured Planctomycetia bacterium | reverse complement strand
AAAGAAGCTCTCTTCTATTTTAACGGTGATATCATAGTCGTCCTGTATCTTCTGACCATACCGACCCTTACCCTGTTTTTAGGCGGCTGGTATTCCACGTCGCTATATTCGAAGCTCGGCGCTGTGCGCTCGATCACTCAACTCTTTGCGTATGAGGTCCCCCTGTTTATAAGCATCTTAGCGCCCGCGCTTCTCGCGGACACATGGTCACTCGCGGGCATGACGGTCTTTTACACCGCCCATCCATGGTATTGGCTCTTTAATCTTTTAGGGTTCCTTATTTCAATAGTAGCTATGCTGGGAAAGTTGGAAAAAGTTCCATTCGATATCGCCGAAGCGGAGACCGAGATAGTGGCCGGCACTCTAACGGAATATTCCGGCAGGCTTTTAGGCATGTTTAAACTCGCTCTGGACATAGAGACGATCGTCGGGGCGTCGCTCCTGGCGGCGGTATTTTTACCGTTCGGACTCAACCTTGGCCCAGTAACAGGATTCATTATATATGTATTAAAAGTCCTCTTCATTATCGCCATAATGTCTCTTTCGCGCACCGTATTCGCTCGCCTAAGGATAGACCAGATGATGAGGCTCTGCTGGAAATATATCGCGCCCCTGGCGTTTTTACAGCTACTCTTGAACCTTCTTCTGAAAGGGGTGCTTCTAAGATGATACGCCCGGGTAAGATGATAAAACAGGTCATAGAGTCGTTCTTTAAAAAACCGGCGACCCTTATGTATCCTTACATCAAAGAGGATGCCCTGAAGAGCTTCAGGGGCAAGATGAAGTTCCATCCTGAAATATGCATAGGTTGTAAATTATGTATGCGCGACTGCCCGTCGAATGCCATCAACGTAAAGAAGGTAGGCGATAAAGAGTTCGAGATCGAGATCGATCTCGGTAAATGCATATATTGCGGTCAGTGTGTGGACTCCTGCATGAAGAAGGCGATCGAAGTGACCAATGAATTCGAGCTAGCCGTTTTAGACCGCGAAAATCTGAAGGTGACATTCCGTGGAAAATCTCACGAAGGAACTGACGGCAAGGCTTAAAGGCGCGGCGCGCGTCGCGGTCCTGGGAATCGGCTCCGAGCTTCGGGGCGACGACATCGCGGGAATCCTCGTCATAAACGCGCTTGGAAGATCCAAGAAGATAAATAAAAAGATAACGTTAAAGACTTTCGAGGGCTCCACCGCTCCGGAGAATCTCACCGGGGAGGTCATAGCTTTTAAACCCACCCATCTGATCATCGTAGATTCGGCCGATATCGGCGAAAGGCCCGGCGCTGTGTTGTTGTTGAGGGCCGATGAAGTGGGGCGCGGAGTATCCTTCTCCACCCATAAGATCCCGCCGAAGATACTCATCGACTACTTCGCTCACTCGTTAAAGTGCGAGATCATAATCATAGGCATCCAACCTAAGTCTATAGGTTTTGGAAAACCCGCCTCCAAGGCCGTTATCTCCTCATCAAAGTCCGTAGCTGCCTCCATCATCGCCGCTTTGTAGGGTTTAACCCTTAAGAACTTTTATTGAAAACATCAATCCCGGGTGATACAATATATTTAAACCACGATATATGGAAAAGCGCTACGAACAATTCTCCCATACCGCTGATATCGGCGTAAGGGTCTTCGGCAAAACGCTTAAAGAGCTCTTCGAGAACGCCGGTTTCGCCATGTTCGACATCCTCGCCGACCTCGAAGGCATAAAAGGCGAGATCACACAGGAATTTGAACTCACCGCTTCAAATCATGAAGAACTCCTCATCGCATGGCTCGATGAGCTCCTCTATAATTTCTACACAAAAAATATCATCTTCTACAAATTCGAGGTCACGGAACTATCCGAAGACGTCATAGTGGCCAAGGCGTTCGGCCGATCTATCAGTGAGAACAGGAACAGGCTGAAGACCGAGATAAAAGCCGCCACCTACTATAATTTAAAGATCATCAAGAAAGACGACTATTACGAAGTCGACATAATCTTCGACGTATGACGATCTGGAACGGCCCTTTAGAAAAGATAGACGACTACAGGTGGCGTATACCCAAGAGCTACATGACGGGGATGCGCGTCGACGGTATAATATATGCCGACGACAAGATGATAGAAGATGTGCGCACCGATAAGGCGGCACAGCAAGTCGCGGACGTAGCGACGTTACCCGGCATAGTAAAAGCGTCTCTAGCCATGCCCGATATTCATTGGGGCTACGGTTTTCCGATAGGAGGCGTCGCGGCGACGGACATTGATGCCGGCGGCGTAATTTCCCCGGGTGGCGTAGGTTTTGACATAAATTGCTTATGCAACTCATTGATAATCAACGAGTTAGGATATTCGATAGAGATTAAGGATTACGAGATGGATTTTCACGAACGTCGTCTAATGTGCATGAATTTTGAAAAAAATAAAAAAGATCAAACCTCGATAAGGATGTTTTTAAAGCAGAAGCCGAAAAAATCGGTGCTTAATATTGTTACTGAAACCGGAAGACAGATCGATGCGACGAATGACCACCCTTTTTATACTAAAGACGGAATGACAGAAGCGGGTAAATTGTCTACCGGTGACGAAGTCGCGGTTTATCCTTTCGAAGGCGTCAGATACGAAGAACCTTCCTCAGATATCTTGGTGGATGAAAACTCCATAAAGGATATTCTAAAACAGTTTAATAAATCATCAGGTGGTAATGCCGTTACTCAGATATTGAAGAGTCTCCGAAATAGAGGCATTCTGCCTCTTAGCTATAGATCATCTCAATTGCCTTATCTGGCCAGGATATTGGGATACTGTATTGGTGATGGAACGCTGAATTTTATTGGCAAGGATAAAAAAGGCACTGTGAGTTTTTATGGTAAAGAGCAAGATTTACTAAAAATAAAAGATGACATTGAAAAAATTGGTTTTAAGGCCGGACTATATTCACGGCACAGGCACCACAAGATAAAAACATCGTATGAAACCGTAGAGTTTGATCATCATGAATTTGTTCTTAAAGCTACATCGAATTCCTTTACAGTTCTCATGATTGCCCTTGGTATGCCGGTTGGCAACAAGTGCCACAACCCATTTGATGTGCCGCAATGGCTCTTTAAAGCCCCTCTGTGGCAGAAGAGATTATTTCTTGCCGGTTTTTTTGGCGCTGAAATGTCCAAGCCGAAAACCATAACCGGACATGGGTATAATTTTTATTGTCCAACGGTATCGATGAATAAAACAGTAGAAAATGTTGCCAACGGAAAACGATTTTTACAGGACATAGGTAAGATGCTTTCTGAATTTGGTGTAAATATACATGATATAAGCGAAAGGAAAGAATTTGTAAATGACGATGGCCTCATCTCGTATCGACTTAGATTGATGGTGAGCAATATTACGGAAAACATATCGAATTTATACACTAAAGTGGGATTTGAATACAATGAAGAGCGGACGTTTCTCGCGAATATCGCGGCGGGGTATCTGCGCCTAAAGAAGACTGTAATGGAAGAAAAGAGAGATGCCGCTGCGTTGGCGCCTGCGCTTGCGGCGTCCGGGAAATGGGATCGCGGACAGATGTTCGAATATCTGCGTTCCCCGCATGTTAAGGACCGTTTTATTGTGCGCTCTCTATATGAGCCGCGGATAACCGAACCCAGGGCCTGGTCTGACATGCCCACATTTGATGATTACCGTCTTGCAATAGAGAAACAGCTGGGAGCCTCCGGCATGGTTTTGGAACGCGTCAAATCCATATCTGAAATAGAATATGATGGCTGGGTTTACGATTTTACAGTAGACCATAATGACCACAACTTTGTAGCGAATAATTTTGTGGTTTCAAATTGCGGCATCAGGCTCGTCAGGACAAATTTAAAAGAATCCGATCTGCGACCAAAGCTTAAAACTCTTGTCTACGCTCTCTACAATGATATTCCCGCGGGAGTAGGCTCCAAAGGCGATATCAAGGTGACCGAAAAAGAGGAGCGCAAGCTTCTCGTAGAAGGTTCGAAGTGGGTCGTCGATCACGGCTATGGTAAGCAGGAAGATCTCGAATATACCGAAGAGCATGGCGCGATAAAAGGCGCTCTTCCCGACAAGGTCTCCGACCGCGCATATGAAAGAGGAAAGCACCAGTCCGGCACTCTGGGTTCAGGCAATCACTTCCTTGAGGTCCAGGTCATCGACGAGGTTTATGATGAATCGGCCTGCAAGGTCTTTGGCCTGGAGATGGGACAGGTCGTGATGATGCTCCATTCCGGCTCGCGCGGGCTCGGATACCAGGTCTGCGACGAATATTCGAAAAGTTTCATCAGGTGCCTTTCTAAATACGGCATAGATGTGCCGGACAGGCAACTCGCCTGCGCTCCCGTGAATTCAGATGAGGGCAAGGCGTATCTGGGGGCGATGAAGTGCGCGGCTAATTACGCCTGGGCGAACAGACAGTGCCTGATGCATCTGGCGCGGGGCGTCTTTGAGAAAGTATTTAACATGAGCCCGAGAGATTTAGGTATGGACTTAATTTATGATGTGGCTCATAATATAGCTAA
>CAYVCD010000098.1:0-4755 GCA_964450115.1 uncultured Planctomycetia bacterium | reverse complement strand
ATAAGCAGAGCAAGAGGACAAATGCTGTGGACCACCTAAAACTGGCCTATAGTCATGGTTTCGGCTTTCAAGATGTGGGCGTGCCTGTGATCATCGCAGACGGGTTATGGGGAAGGAACTATACCGATGTGGGGATAAATAAAAAACGCTTCTCTAAGGTCAAAATAGCCTCTGATATAACCGACTGTGACAGCCTATTGGCACTGACGCATATAACAGGCCACATAATGACCGGCTTCGCGGGGGCTATTAAAAACCTCGGGATGGGGTGCGCTTCACGCCGCGGTAAATTTGAGCAGCACTGCGGCATAGTGCCGGATTTTAATCCAAAGGAGTGTATCGGGTGCGGTTTGTGCGCCTCAAATTGTCCCGGTGACGCTATAAAGATCGATGTGGGTAAGGCAAAGATAGACGAGGCAAGCTGCATAGGGTGCGGGGAATGCGTAGTAGTATGCAAGACCGAGGCTTTGAACGCAAAGTGGAGCGAAACACTTGCAAACTTGCAGGAGAAGATGGTAGAATATGCCTGCGGTGCGGTTGAAGCGGTCGGTAAAAGGGTAGGGTATATAAATTTTTTGACCGATATAACCAGAGACTGCGACTGCCTGGCCAAAGACGAGCCAAGGATAGTGGATGATGTCGGTATACTTGCGTCAAATGACCTTGTCAGCATCGACTCAGCGTCCGCCGATATCCTGAACGGTTTAAGAAACAAGGATATATTCAGGCAGGAGTATCCTGAAATTGACTGGTCGGTACAATTGAGATATGCGGCCAGTCTAGGGTTGGGCCAGACCGATTATAAGTTAAGGATAGTATAACGGGAGATCAAAATATGGTGTCTCAGGAGAGAAGGAAGTTTCCGCGCTTAAAGGACGAGGGCCTATCCCTTAAATTAAGGCTTGACGATTTTGATTCCATAACACATACCATGAACATAAGCTCTTCCGGCGTCTATTGTAAGCTGGACAAAGAGCTTCCTCTTATGTCCAGGGTGAAACTTATGCTTATGATACCCGATCCGGAAAAGGACGGTAATTTAAAAGATCTCGAAGTCGACGGCGTAGTGGTGCGGCAGCATCCTGTTACAATAGACGGCGTCATAAAACACTATGATGTTGCCATATTCTTCGAGGATCTTTCGGAGAAAGACAAAGGAATAATAGCCGGCTATATCAAGAGAAAGGGCTTAGCATAGATGTTCTTGATCACCGGAACGGTCTTTCTTATTCTATTATCAATAACGCTTATAATGCTTTGGAGCCATGAAAAGATAGCAACGAAAAGAGTGGTACCGCACGCCAAGATCGAGGAGTGCTGGGACGGGGAGGATAGGCGTTCGCACGAACGATTCAGAAAAGACCTCGAGGTAGAGTATGGCGTGCAGAAGAGGCCTCGTCTTAAAAACTGCAGGACCGTCGATCTCTCTAAAGGCGGAATGAAGCTGCTCCTTGATGAGAAATTGCCTAAAGGCGCCATATTGGGCCTTAAGATCTCTATCCCCGAAAAGAGATGTACGGTCGATGTTGAGGCAGAGGTCGTCTGGACCAAAGATGCCGACAAAAAGGATCCGTCAGGCAAGAGGTTCTTCTTCAGCGGTCTGAAGTACATCGCCATCAAAGAGCCTGCGGGGATCCATCTTTCAGAATATTTATCCAGTCTCGGATCCGAAGGGTAGCTAGAAACGCGGATATGGGCAAAATAAATCCTCCAGAGAAAGTTAAGCTCATAGCCGGTCTGATATCGCAGGACGAGGCGCTCTTCGACCAGATAGGCGCATTGCTGGAGAAGAAACTTAAGAACAAGGTGGACTTCAATAGCCCTATAATGGACTTTGACTATACCGACTATTACGACAAGGAGATGGGTGGACGGCTTAAGAGAAAATTCATCAGTTTCAAAAAACTTGTGCGGCTGGAGGGAATAGCAAAAGTAAAACTGCTCACAAACGAGATCGAAAAGAGATTCCTCAAAGATGGAAAGAGGACTATCAATATCGATCCCGGCTATATCGATATGGCAAAGCTTGTGCTCCTCTCTACGAAAGATTATTCGCACAGGATATACATAGGCCAAGGCATCTTTGCGGAGGTCACCCTCCATTACAAGGATAAACGCTTTAATTTCTGGCCATGGACTTACCCGGACTATAGATCTGAAGAATATATTAATGTTTTCGGCAAGATAAGGGATATTTACAGAAGCTAAAAAAGGACTTAAAAAGATATGCTGATAAAGAGAAAGAGCCTGATAGTCGGTCTGGTATCGAGCGTCGTCATAGCTTTGGTATTGATAATGACGCTCATAGGATATTTCATCTATCTTGAATTCAAAAGCAGAGAATTTGCTAATGTATATCAGGAGCTTTTGGAAAAAACAAAAGCCAAGGTCTATTCAAGGCACCTGGACATATTCGGCCTTGACGCAAGGATCGAAAATACCGGAGCGCTTAAAGGCAAACCCATAATAGAGGGGGCCATAACCAATAAAGGGTCCAGAGATATAGTGAACCTGGTGTTAAAGTTAAGCTTTCTGGACAAGGACAGCGCCTCCATATACGAGATCACTGCGCATCCGCAGGAGCCGGCGCTTGGCAGCACCGTCTTTACCCGCGTTTCGATGCCTCATCTCTATAGCTATGCGCATCCCATAGATGCTCTTAAGCCGGGGCAGACTTTAAAGTTCAAGAAGATCATAACAAGCTGTCCGACCGAGATATTTGTAGAGCTCAGGGAGGGCGAAAAGCCGACAAAGTCATTCGGAAGATGGTCCGGCAAGCTGACCTCTGAAGTCATTTCATTAGACCTGTTATAAATGAGAAAAATATATATTGCGGTATTCGCTATACTTGTCTCCGGAGCGCTTCTCTTCATGGGATCGCTCTTCTATCTCGACAGGGAAAAACATAAAGTATTTTTTTATACGGTAAATATCGAAGGGCATGATACTGGAAATATCAAGATAGACAAGTATATAACCGACGACAAAGTCATATATAAGTCGGTAGATTCTGAGCCTTTCGGGCTCTGCTTTACAGAGACCAGATCCAGGATAACTCTGGATAAAGCCGGCGCGCTCATAAGTTATTCTAAAGAGAGCGTCTCTAAAGGAATTCAGGATATGGTATACCTGGAGAGCTCCGATAAAAATATATCATTTGTGGCGACTTCGGGATCGGAGTTCGCATATCTTACCGGCCTCGGCGTAAAAGACGGGACCTTTGTATTCGAGGAAGGCTCCCCGGTGACCTATCTTCCTATTCTGGAAAAGTACGATTTCAAACTTGGCAGATCCCAGGCATTCAACATTTTAACAAATTTTTCCACACTTCTGCCTCCTATGAAGAGGCTTCTAACGCTCACCTCTATAAAGGACGAATATATTAAGATAGGATCGAGAAGGATAAAGGTCGAGTGCCTTCAAATAAGGATAAGAAACTCTCCTCAAGGGATGCTATGGATGACAAAATCCGGCAGAAGCATCGTTAAGATAGAATTTCCGGACCTGAAGCTTAGGATAACCAGAACATTCTCCTTAAAAAAGGTCAACGAAGTGAGCGGCTCTGTCGCAAAGAATGGCCTTTATGATGAAGAGGTTGTAAAGTTTAACAATAAAAAGATTCTCCTTGAGGGAACCCTAACCGTTCCAAAGAAGGGCGGGCCGGTACCCACGGTGCTGTTATTGGGCGGGATGAACGGTTCAGACCGCGAGGAGCAGGGACTTTTTACACAATTAGCAGGTCGGTTGGGCGAGGAGGGGTTTGCCGTTTTAAGATTCGATGGACGAGGTATAGGGTCCTCGGGTGGCTCAAGCCTATCGGCCACCAGCAACGAACAGTACGAAGACAGTATAGCCGCTCTGGATTATCTGTTAAAGAGAAGAGATGTAGATATTAAAAGAGTGGGTGTTGTAGGACACGGCGAAGGAGCTTTTTTTGCCTCAAAACTTGCGTCAGATAAAAAGGACATAAAAGCTCTCATACTGATGTCTCCCGTCATATCTCTGGGTGGCGAAACGGACATCAACTTCGATAATCTCAATGAGATGGCAAAGAAATTGAAGTGGGACGATCAATATTTCAAGCTGGCCATGAAATCCCGCATGGAAACAGTAGAAATGGTAAAGAAGTCCAAGGGGGATTGGGTATCGCTCCTGAGAATAAGGTGCTTTTTAACAAAACTTAGAGAGGGTCTTGAGATCAACCCTGTAGATATCATAAGAAAAGTGGAAGTGCCGGTGCTAATATTACATGGCAAGGAAGATGAGCTGGTCCCCGCTAAGGCCGCATCTACGCTGGATAAGGCGCTGGAAGATAGCGGGAATGCCAATCATAAGTTGATATATTATGGATATTTAGGTCATTTTTTCGGTAAAATAACTATAGATGGCTCACACAAGATGCATTACTCTGTGGACGAAAACGTGCTATCGACAGTAAGTAAGTGGCTCGATGAGAACCTGTCGAAAATAGATTTGACTTTGCAGAAAAGTTATGATATACTCTCCTAAATAACGAGAAAGAGGGGGTGAATAAATTGAAAAAGTTATTTTGTGCGGCAATTATAATTTTATTTGTGATCTCGGTAGTAGGTTTATCGTACGCTGAGACAAGCTACGATACACATAAGGTATCAGGGCCTATGGCGAAGGCAGAGAGAGGGGCAAAGAACCTTCTCATCGGCTGGACCGACATACCGGTATCCGTATGCGAAACTACGATGGATACCAAGAATGCGGCATTGGGCCTTACAGTAG
>CAYVCD010000097.1:0-4815 GCA_964450115.1 uncultured Planctomycetia bacterium | reverse complement strand
CGAGTGATCTGTCGACCTCTTTACCTCCGACAAAATCTATGCTTGCCCACTCCGGCAGCGCATATTTCGTGTTGATCCTCATCTTCGCAAGCGAGTAGATCCAGGGATATGGGGTCAACTCCAGCTGCATGTCTACAGATTTGAATCTTTCCTTATTATAATCGGCATTCGCATATGCCAGCGGCGTATCCTGCTGTACTTTAAATTGATAATCGGTACTTAAGATAAAATCTACCAGATCTACGGAGGCCCCGCCTCTCTTTGTCTGCAATTTGTTTTCAATATAAAATAAGACTCCGGTCTGCCCCCTGATCGCATCCACTTCATCGAACTGCATCAATGTGCTGGAGCTGACGGTCGGCGGATTGATGAAATAAAAATTCACCATCGGAGTGATTATGTGCCTCAATTTGTTAATATCAAGATCGAGAGCATTTGTATTGATGTCATAGATCTTGTAGAACTTTATGGAGTTATCCACTCCGGCGCTGAAGACGCCTCTCTGTATATTTGTGCGCCCCAACGCATTCCGGGAATAGTAAGTTTGGCGTACAGCCGCATACGGCGTGGTGTTCAGCGCTTTGAACAATCTCATCGGATAGTTCAATCTGTTATAAGTATCGAGCCTTATAACATCCTGGTCTTTTTGCATCGGGCCTATAGTTGAATTATCGCGGAATGTCTTTTGCAGGTAAACGCCGGAGCTATGCATATTATAGTAAAGCGGTGAACTTTCGCCGTTATACTTGATGTTATACTGCGGTACGTCTATAGAATATTCCGGAAGACGCTGAACGACATCGTAATACTTATCGAGCCTTACCCTGGCCAAGAATGTAGTGGTGTAATCCGGTTTGGTAGTGATGATAGAGAGATAATTGTCCGGCTGCCTCTGCTCCTCCCACTCCTTTTCGAAATAGTACTTCATGAAATTGTCGTCTTTTACTTTATTCATTTCGAGCGTGAAGAGAGTGTCTTCATCCATCTGCCACTTGTGCCGAACTTGAGCCCTATATTTACCCTCGTGTCTGCCTGTAGGTTGGTAAGAAAGCCAGGGATTATCTTCATCGGCATAATAGAATCTCACGGCACCTTCACCAAGACCCGGTAATTTATAGCTATCGTCGACGCCCGCGGCTATGCCGTTCTTCGTCCTGTAATCGAGTCTCCAGCGTCCTTTGAACAGTTCGCCATAATCGAACTTAAGCGAATTCAACGCATAATAGCCCCAGTCAGAGTCATGGCCCGCCATGGTGGTGATGCCTGTTGACTTCTCCTGAAGCGGCTGGACCCAATAAGGCAGATATAAGATGGGAACGCTGCCGACAAAGAAGAGAATATGTTTGGCGACGACCTTATCCTCCTCGTATATCCTGACCTGCTTGGCCTGTACCCTGTAATGCGGCTTCTCAAGATCGCAGGTGGTAATATATCCGCGCTCTATATTCGTCTGCTTTTCGCTGACCTTCTGGACGTCCTGGCTCTTACCGTAGAAAGGAACGTAATTGACATAGGCATCGATCGCTCTGCCGGTCCTCTTGTCAAAATTATAATTCATCCTGTCGCCGGTAACATACATGTCTTTTTGCGCGATCTTGACGTCGCCTTCGGCAATGGCCTCGCGGGTATCGAGATATACTGTGACCTTTTTACAGGTGAGTTTGACGTCTTCATAATCGATGGAGATATTGCCTGTACCTATGACCTTCTTCTCTTCGTGGAAGTATTCGACCTTGTCGCCGTTAACGACTATCGGTGCCTTCGGCTTCATCTCTTCGGCGGGTGCAGCGTAGACTGTCGTGGATAGCAGAATTAAGCTGTAGACTATAAAATAGGGACAGCGCCCTATTTTACCGCGTAAAAAGATAGAAAATGGGGCGCTGTCCCTATTTTTATACATTCTCTCTTCCCAATTCATATAATACGAGTGTTGCGGCGCCGATAAGGCCGGCGTCATAACCGAGCTTTGCCTTAACGACCTTCACAGTCTTAGCAGGCAGCTTCATCGCCCTCTCAACTATGGTCTTCTTTATCGAGTCGAATAGTATCTTGCCGGCCTCGGCGACCCCGCCGCCGATGACTATCTTCTCCACATTCAATAGATTTACTACCCCGGCAAGGCCGACGCCAATCTTTTCTCCGACATCTATCCATACCTTTTTAGCGAACTTATCTCCCTTGCGGTCGGCCTCGCTTATTATCTCAGGCGTGATCTTATGAAGATCTCCAGCGACAAGTTTCGTTATTAATGTCTTTTGTCCTGCCCTGATCCGCCGAATAACATCTTTTACGATGTAACTATTCCCGGCATAGGCTTCGACACAAGCCCATGAGCCGCATTTGCATTTCGGGCCGTCCATATTTATGGGAACGTGACCAAACTCGCCCGCCGCGTAGCTTGAGCCTCTGTATAATTTCCCATCAAGGATAAGCCCTCCTCCGACTCCGGTGCCGAGCGTGATACAGAGCATATTAACTGCACCCTTGCCTGCTCCAAAGTAGACCTCCCCGAGCGCCATGACATTAACATCGTTATCGACAAACACGGGGATACCTAACCTTTTCTTTAGAATACTACCTAAGTGGACTTCGCGCCAGTCGGGGATATTGACAAGATAGTGTACCGTGCCCGTCCTTATATCGACGGCTCCGGGCGCTCCTATGCCAACACCTATTATGTCTCTCTTCTTGAGGCCGGCGCCTGAAACGAGCTCTTCGATCTGCCTTACTATGCCATCTATGAGGGCCTTCTTACCTTTAAAGCTGGTGGTCGAAAAAGTCCTCTTGCCTTTTAAATGGCCTTTTTTGTCGCAAAGAGCCAATTTTATATTTGTGCCGCCTATGTCTACGCCTATAAGGTATTGCATGGAGCCCAAGGCTCCTTTCTTATTTTGCGACATCCCGCCGTCTGCATCTATTACGTTTCACAGGCGGGGCAAATTTATGTAGTATTATACTATCTAACCTTTGTACTCACAAACAATATTTTTCCCGGAGCTCTTCGCGGTATATAGCGCTTTATCGGCCCTGTCTATCAGGTCAAAGGCCTCCTCTGAATCGCTCGGGTAGGCCGCCAGTCCGACACTTATGGTGATATTAAGCTTCTCGTCGTAGGCCTTGAATATATTCTCCTCCACCCTCTTTCGTATTCTTTCCGCCACGAGCATAGCCCCGGCCTTATCCGTTTCCGGCAATATGACGCAGAACTCCTCACCGCCGTAACGCGCCACCAGATCTATCTCTCTGACGCCTGCCTTCGCTATATGCGCGACCTCTTTAAGTACCGCATCGCCCACAAGATGGCCGTATGTATCGTTGCATTTTTTAAAATCATCTATATCCAGCATAAGAAAGGAGAATTTAAAGCCGTGGCGCTTGGACCTCTCAAATTCCTCGCCGAGCCTTTCGAAGAAATATCTCCGGGTATATAGGCCCGTCAGGCCGTCCGTGATCGCCAGCGCTTCGACCGTTTCGTAAAGAAGCACCTTCTTTATCGCTAGAGCGAACTGCATGGCGACTATCAGGAGCCTGTCAAAGTCCTTTTTTTGCAGATCATCAACGGTCAATATGCCGACGAACTTGTTTTCGCTTAGCAGAGGTATCGCCGCACATGTCGATTTGTCATCTCTGGGCGTATAGATAGCTGTCTTGTCTTTTAAAAAGGTCTTGACTATATCATCATAATTGCACTCTTTGCCCTCTTCCTTATCCTTGTCCTGATCAACTTTAAAGACTTCATATATCTTGTCTACTTTCAGGCAATCCCCTTCTTTTTTTAAGGTTACAAGAGAGCTCTTCCTGAATATAAAATTCTCTTTAAGAAAATCACTTAAGGCTTTGAATATTTCATTGAACGTAAGTTCCCGGGACATGCGCCTGGTGATCTCGTAAAGGCTCACTATGACCGCCTCTTTATTCTTTAATTCGGAAATATAATCGTCTGAGCCTTTTACTTCGACGGTCAATCTCTTCTTTTCGCTATCGACCTTTTCGGTCTGAGACTTGAGGTCGGCTTTAAGATCTGCTATATCTTTTCTATATTCGATCAAGCCCACCGCGATGCCCACCAACAGAAATAGAGAGATCGCAATAAGCAATCCATTCACAGGCATAATATGAAATAACGCTGCCAAGAGGATGGCGTAGGCTAATAGACAGGTCGTCATTCGGCGCATGTCTTATTCCTCCCTTCGGACTTGGCCTTATAAAGCCTCTCATCCGCAGCCTTCACAAGCTCTTCTTCGTGAATGCCGTCCTTTGGATATGTGGAGACACCTATAGAGACAGTGACATTATGCTTTTCCCTGCGCACTATGATGGGCTCGTCCCCTATCTTCTTCCTTATAGCCTCCGCCAGAAGAGCTGCCTTCTTCAGGTCCGAGTCCGGAAGCAGTATAGCTATCTCCTCGCCACCGTATCTGGCAGCCATATCTCCCACATGAAGCATGCCATTTATCGTCGAGGCGATATGTTTCAATACTATATCTCCCGTAGCATGGCCGTATTTATCGTTATACCATTTGAATTTATCTATATCGAGCATCAACAACGATAGCTCGACACTCTTGCGTTCGGATCGGCGCACCTCTTCCTGAAAACGTTTCATAAAATGGCGACGGACGAAGAGGCCGGTGAGTGAATCGCGTATAGCAAGCTCCTCGACCCAGGAGTATAGAAGTGCGTTCTGTATAGCTACGGCGCCTAAGTTACCTATGATATCTAGCAGCCTCAAGTCATCCTGCGTAAATGTCTTCTCAGAAATATCGTCCATCCTCAATACGCCTATGATCTTATTTCCACTCAAGAGAGGGGTGG
>CAYVCD010000096.1:0-4885 GCA_964450115.1 uncultured Planctomycetia bacterium | reverse complement strand
AACAAGAGAAAGAAGCTGACGCTTTGCGGCAAGACGAACGTCCTGACATATGCATGGGACCTGTGGCAGAGGACATTTAACGAAGTCAAGAAAGAGTATCCTGATATTGAGACGGATTACGCGCACGTTGACGCGACCACGATGTGGTTCGTGAAGAACCCGGAGTGGTTCGACGTCATAGTCACCGACAATATGTTCGGCGATATAATAACGGATCTTGGCGCGATGATACAGGGCGGCATGGGTATAGCGGCCGGCGGCAATATCAACCCTGAAGGCGTATCGATGTTCGAGCCTATCGGCGGTTCCGCTCCGAAGTATACCGGTAAACATGTCATAAATCCGCTTGCGGCTATATGCGCCGCGGGGATGCTGCTGGAAACCATAGGTGAGAAGAAGGCGGCCGATGCAATCGAGAGCGCGGTCATAAAGATAGTCGAGACCTCTCTCAAGAGCCTCGCGGCCGGCAAGATGGGCTATACGACCGAAGAGGTCGGCGACATGGTAGTGAAATATTTATAAGGGGTGCATAGTGAAGAAATATAATGTAGCGGTGATGGGAGCAACTGGGGCGGTAGGCAGCTGTTTCTTAAAGATACTGGCTGAGAGAAAATTCCCGATAAAGAACTTAAGGCTTCTAGCTTCGGAAAATTCCAGGGGCAAGAAATTAAAGTTTAACGGAAAGTCATATCCGGTCGAGGTTTTAGACCACGACTCTTTCAAGGATATCGATATAGTATTATCGAGCGCCGGAGCTTCAAGGAGCCTGGAGTTCCTGCCGAGCGCCGTAAAGGCGGGCGCGGTCTGTGTGGACAATACGAGCGCGTACAGGATGGAGAAGGATGTGCCTCTTGTAGTGCCGGAAGTCAACTCGCATCGCATAAAGGATCACAAAGGCATAATAGCTAATCCGAACTGCTCGACCATCCAGATGGTGGTGGCGTTATATCCTATACACAAAGCCGCGAAGATAAAGAGGATAGTCGTCACTACGTATCAATCGGTCTCCGGAGCGGGGCAGAAGAAGGTGCAGGAACTGTGGGATCAGTCAAAAGATTTTCTCGCGAAGAAGAAGATAAAACCGGTCCAGTTTCCTCATCCGATAGCCTTTAATCTTATTCCGCAGATAGACGTATTTACCGACACTGGTTACACCAAAGAAGAGATCAAGATGGTCAATGAGACCAAAAAGATCATGGAAGACTCTTCGATAGAGGTAAATGCCACCTGCGTGAGGGTCCCGGTATTCTATGCGCATTCAGAGAGCGTCAATATAGAGACAGAAAAGTATATTTCCGCCGCCGAGGTCCGCAAACTATTAGCCAAGGCTCCCGGCGTTATTGTCGTGGACGATCCGAAGAAGAAGCTCTATCCGATGCCGATATACGCCGAAGGCAAGGACGAGACTTTCGTGGGCAGGATCCGGCAGGACGAGTCGATAAAGAACGGCATATCCATGTGGGTAGTCAGCGATAATATCCGTAAGGGCGCCGCGCTGAATGCCGTACAGATAGCGGAGATGCTCATAAAGTGATTAGGAAGATCACCGTTGCCGATACGGAATATCCTAAAATATTGAAGACTCTTCACAAGCCTCCCAAGGCTCTTTACGTGAACGGCTCTTTTAAAGAAGAAGATGATTTTGCGGTCGCTATAGTGGGTTCGCGGCGCGCTTCAATGTATGGCATCGAGATGAGCGAGAAGCTCGGCTACGATCTGGCGCTACGAGGCGTGACCGTGGTAAGCGGCATGGCGCGGGGCGTAGATTCAGCCGCCCATAGAGGCGCATTGAAGGCTAAGGGCAGGACGATAGCGGTCATGGGAAGCGGCCATGGCCATATATATCCTCCGGAAAACAAGGATCTCTACGAGAGAATAGTAAAGTCGGGCGCGGTGATAAGCGAATTTGAGAATGACGTCTCTCCCATGCCGCAGAACTTCCCGATAAGGAATAGGATCATAAGCGGCCTTTCTCTCGGCATAGTCGTAGTGGAGGCGGCGAAGAATTCGGGAGCTCTGATAACGGCGGATTTTGCTCTTGAACAGGGCCGTGAAGTATTTGCGGTGCCGGGAAAGATATCATCTTTGACAAGCGAAGGCACGCACGCGCTTATAAAGGATGGCGCAAAATTAGTGCAGAGCGCCGAAGATATAATAGAGGAGCTGGGACTTCACGAGGTCGAGCCTATGACGGGCAAAGAGAAGGATCTCAAGGAAGAGAAGATCTCGAAGAAGACGGTCAGATATGTATATAACTCTCTTACTTGTGATGAGAGAAAGATCTATAAGATATTATCAGGTGAGCCCAGTTATATAGACGATGTGGTTAAGGTCTCGGGTGTTGCATTGACTAGGGCATCCAAAGTATTGTTGGACTTACAACTGAAGCGCCTCATAAAAGAGATGCCCGGTAAACAGTTCATCAGAACGGAGAACTAGATGGCCAAAAATCTTGTCATAGTGGAATCTCCCGCAAAGAGCAAGACCATAAAGAAGTATCTCGGCGACGATTACGTCGTAGAGGCAAGCATGGGGCATCTCATAGATCTTCCTAAGAAGAAGATAGGGGTGGATGTAGAGAATGACTTCAAGCCCGAATACATAGTTATCCCGGAACGAAAGAAGAATCTCGCCGCATTGAAGAAAGAGGCGAAGGGCATGGAAGCCATATATCTGGCGGCCGATCCTGACCGGGAGGGAGAAGCGATAAGCTGGCACCTAAAGAATGCTCTGGCGGATGACAAGAAGAAATTCTATAGGGTATCCTTTGACGAAATAACAAAAGACGCGGTACAGGCGGCTTTCAAACATCCGCGCGAGATTGATATGGATCTAGTTAATGCGCAGCAGGCGCGCAGGATCCTGGATAGACTGGTCGGTTATACGCTCAGCCCGTTGCTATGGAAGAAAGTTTCGAGAGGTTTAAGCGCCGGCCGCGTGCAATCGGTGGCGGTCCGCATTATAGTAGAGCGTGAAGATGATATAAAGAAGTTCAATGCCGAAGAGTATTGGGAGATAGAGGCCGAGTTAAAGAGGAAGGGCGATACTCCGAAAGAGAAGTTCCTGGCGAAATTAGAGAAGTATCAGGATAAACCTATAGATATCAAGAAGCAGCCGGAATCCGACAAAGTAGTTGAGATACTTAAAAATTCAAAATATATAGTCAGTGATATCCGCGAAACAAAGAAGAAGAAGAAGCCGTCCGCGCCGTTCACCACGAGCAAGCTGCAGCAGGAATCCTTTAACAAGCTGAGGTTCTCGAGCGTCAAGACGATGCATGTGGCTCAAACGCTTTACGAAGGAGTCGAGATAGGCACGGAAGGCGGAGTGGGTCTGATAACATATATGAGGACCGATTCTGTGCGCATTTCAAAAGATGCCGAGGTCGCCGCTAAAGCTTACGTATTGGAAAAATACGGTAAGAAGTACTATCCGGATGTGCCGAACACATATAAGTCGAAGAAGTCGGCTCAGGAAGCGCACGAATCTATACGTCCGACGCTTCCATTAAGAGAGCCGCAGGCGGTGAAAGATTATCTCAACCACGATCAGCTGAAACTTTATACTCTCGTCTGGAATCGATTTATTTCAAGCCAGATGTCGGAGTCGATACTTTCGCAGACCACGGCGGATATCAAGGCAGGCGACTATCTCTTCCGGACGAGTCTCACAAGGGTCATATTCGACGGCTACGCGGTCCTTTACGAGGTCGATAGCGAAGAGAAAGAGAAGAATAAAGAAGGCAAGATGCCGCAGTTGTCGCCGGATGAGCCGCTCGACCTTTTAGAGCTCATACCGAGCCAGCACTTCACAAAGCCGCCCCCGAGATATTCGGACGCTTCTTTGGTTAAGGTGTTGGAAGAGCTTGGTATAGGCAGGCCTTCCACATATGCTCCCACGATCTCTACCATAGTAACGCGCGATTATGTCAGGCGCGACGCAGGATATCTGAAGCCCACAGAGCTTGGAACGATAGTCACTAGGCTGCTTCTGGAGCATTTTCCCAAAGTCCTAGATTATGAATTTACCGCCAAGATGGAAGACGAGCTCGACGGCATAGAAGAGGGCGACATAGACTGGGTCACGCTTTTAAAGAGCTTCTACTCGCCTTTCATGCATACGGTAGAGAAGGCCAAGATAGCCATGAGAGACGTCAAGAAAGAGGTCGTCGCTACCAATGAAGTATGCGAGCTCTGCGGCAAGCCTATGGTGATAAAGTGGGGCAGGCGGGGAAAGTTCTTGAGCTGCTCCGACTATCCGACGTGTAAGAGCGCTAAATCCATAACCAGCGGAGTGAAATGTCCGGGTCCGGACTGTACGGGCGAACTTGTAGAACGGCGTTCGACGCGCGGCATATTCTACGGCTGTACAAAGTTTCCGGCGTGCAGATATACCGCAAGACGGCTTCCGAGTGATGAGGGTAAGGAAGAGATAGCTTAAAGCATGCAGAGACACATCGATAAGTTCATCAACTATCTGAAGATCGAGAAGAACTCATCCGATCATACCATAATCAACTACACGATAGACCTGAAGGCATTCTCATTATTTTTGGGCAGTGCCGATATAAATTCCGTTGACCATCTTGTTTTAAGGAGATTTTTAGCCGAATTGCGCGGCAAGAACTATTCGAAGAGGACTATAGCGAGAAAACTTGCCTCTCTCAGAAGCTTCTTTAAGTTCCTCTATCGCGAGGGCCATCTCAAGTCAAATCCAATTACTGCCGTAAGTTCTCCGAAGCTCGATAAGAAATTGCCAAAATTTCTCGATACCGGCAAGGTCACGAAATTGATACTCTCTCCGGATGTGAAGACAGAATCCGGTTTAAGGGACAGGGCTATTTTAGAGACGCTCTATTCGTGCGGCATCAGGGTGAGCGAGCTTG
>CAYVCD010000095.1:0-5099 GCA_964450115.1 uncultured Planctomycetia bacterium | reverse complement strand
CCGGAACCTTTTCCGCGTCTCTTAGTCTTTCTGTTAGCGCCGTAAGGCGCGCCTATCTCATTTATCTTCAACTTTATCCCTCATCCTTTTCTACTCTTCTTTCAAGTCTCATCTGTTTTAATCCCACTATGGCAGCCTTTAGCACATTTAGCGCGGCATCCGATCCCAGGCTCTTTGTGAGTATATCTTTTATACCCGCTGCTTCACATATAGCTCTTACGGGACCGCCTGCTATGACGCCCGTTCCGGGCCTTGCCGGTTTCAATAATACTTGAGCCGACTTAAAATGGCCTATCATCTCGTGCGGTATCGTAGTGCCTCTCATATTTACGGTGAAGAAGCTCTTCTTTGCGTCGTTCAATGCTTTTCTTATCGCGTCGGCCACTTCATTACCTTTACCGAAGCCTAAGCCTACCTTACCTTTTCCGTCACCGGCTACTACGAGAGCGTTAAAGGAGAATCTGCGCCCGCCCTTTAAGACCTTCGCTACTCTCTTTATATTGACTACTTTTTCAATAAATTCTTTGTCCTGGCTTCCAAATGAAGGCCCCCGCCCTCTGCCCCTTGATTGCGGCCTTGACGGCCTTGACGCACGCTCTGGCTGCTGCGCTGGCGCAGGCGCTGCTGCAGGCGCTGCCGCAGGCTCTTCCTTCTTGATCTCTTTATTATTATCTTCGTTAGGATTTACCAATTCTTCCCCCTCTTGCATGTTTTAGAAACTCAATCCGCCTTTTCGCGCCGCCTCTGCCAATGCTTTTACCCTGCCGTGATAGAGATAGCCGGCCCTGTCGAAAACGACTTTAGTTATGCCCGCTTTTTTGGACTTCTCGGCTATGGCTGACCCAAGGATCACCGCGCCCTTAAGATTACCCGCATCCTTTTTGATCTTATCCTTAAGATCTACCGAAAGGGTTGAGAGCGAGACAAGCGTCTTGCCTTTGGTATCGTCTATCAACTGCGCGTAGAGATGACCTGTGCTTCTGCGTATGCTCAGGCGCGGCCTCTCGACCGTACCTACGATCTTCCTTCTTATGCGCTTATGTCTCTTATCCCTGCCCGATATCTTTATCCACTTTGTGATCATTTTATAATTCCTTTTATCCTGCGCCGCCGGCCCCGGTCACAGACTTACCGGCTTTGCGTCTTACGTGCTCACCAACGTACTTTATGCCTTTGCCCTTATAGGGCTCCGGCCTGTAATAATCCCTTATCTTTGCTGCGGCCTCGCCGACCTTCGTCTTGTCTATTCCTTTGATAATTATATTAGTCGGCTTCGGCGTCTCCACCGTAACTCCGTCCGGAATATTGAAATTTATCGGATGCGTATAGCTCAGCTGCAAGTTCAATACCTTGCCCTGCACCGCCGCCTTGAAACCTACTCCCGAGATCTCCAGCTCTTTTGTATATCCGGCCGATACTCCTATGGCCATATTGTTGATCAGGCTTCGGATAAGCCCGTGAGTCGCCTTATCCTGCTTCGCATCGGAAGGCCTGGTAACAATTACCTTATTATCTTTAACCTCTACTTTGAATTTCGGAGGAATGTTCAAAGTCAGCTTTCCTTTAGCTCCTTCGACGGTTATAACGCTATTCGCCACCGCCGCCTTTACTCCAATCGGAAGATCTATGGGTTTCTTTCCTATTCTTGACATATCCTCACCAAATGTAACAGATGACTTCGCCGCCAAGCTTCTCTTCGCGCGCCTCGGTATCCGTCATAAGACCCTTAGAGGTCGATATGACAGCTATGCCAAGCCCGCCGTAAACTTTCGGCAATTCATCCGTCTTTTTATACATGCGTAACCCTGGTCTCGATATTCTTTTTATACCCAGAATGGCCGGTGAACCGTCCCTGTAATATTTCAGGTATACGCGTAATACGCCCTGCTTGTTGTCTTTTAAGAGTTTCAAATTAGCGATGAAATCGTTCTTCTTGAATATGGTGAGGATCTCCCCGCTCATCTTAGAGCCCCTGACCTCCACTACCGGCATCTTCGCGCGGCTGCCGTTCCTCACTATCGTGAGCATATCTGCGATTGAATCTGTCACTGCCATATTGTGTGCTCTCCCTGATCTTTTGTATTGCGTTATGCGTATTGAGTATTGCGTTTACGCCTTACCAGCTGGCCTTAACCACGCCCGGTATCTCGCCCCTGGAAGCAAGTTCCCTGAAACAGATCCTGCACAGCTGGAAACGGCCTATATACCCGCGCGGCCTTCCGCAAAGCTTGCACCTATGATACTGTCTCACTTTGAACTTCTGCTTCCTGTTGCACTTTACTATTAGCGATGTCTTTGCCATCTTATTATTTATACCTGTTTATCTTTTTTGAACGGCATGCCGAAGAATTTCAGCAAAGCATAAGCCTCTTCTTTGCTCTTCGCGTTCGTAACTATGGTTATATCCATTCCATGCGTCTTCATCACCTTATCAACATCCACTTCCGCGAATATGACCTGTTCGTTCAGGCCGAACGAATAGTTCCCGCCTTTATCGAATGAGCTCGTGGGAAGGCCCCTAAAGTCCCTGATCCTCGGTATGGCTATCGATATCAGCCTGTCGAGGAATTCATACATCATCGCCCTTCTTAAGGTGACCTTGCAGCCTATGGGAAGCCCTTTACGGATCTTAAAATTCGCTATCGACTTTTTAGCTCTCGTCGTTAACGGCTTCTGCCCGGTTATCGCCGCCAGCTCGTTCTGAGCCGCTTCGAGCATCTTTATATCAAGCGTAGCCTCTCCCATTCCGACGTTAATGACGATCTTCTGAAGCTTGGGAGTCTCGAGGCTATTCTTATAGCCAAACTCTTTTACCATCTGGGGCATTATCTCTTTTCTGTATGCTTCTAAAAGTCTTGGTGTGGCCATAGTTAGATCACCTCTTTACAACGCTTGCAGTATCTTGACTTAGTTCCGTCCGCCAGGCTGTTGAATCCTACCCGGGCGCTCTTATTGCAATTTTTACAGAAGAGCGCGAGGTTCGACAGATGGATGGAGCTCTCCTTCTGAACAATACCACCCTGCGGATTATCCTGCGATTTTCTCGCATGCTTCTTCACGTAATTAACGCCTTCTACGAGAGCTCTCTCCTTGGCCGGATATACTCTGAAGACCTTGCCGGTCTTACCCTTATCTCTTCCGGCTAAGACAAATACTGTATCGTGCTTCTTTATCTTATTCATCTTATATGACCTCCGGAGCGAGCGATATGATCTTCATAAAGTTCTTATCCCTGAGCTCTCTGGCCACAGGTCCGAAGATCCTCGTTCCCCTAGGATTCATCTGCAGATCTATGATGACTATCGCGTTCCTGTCAAACCTCAATATGCTTCCGTCCGTCCTCTTTATAGGAGAGGCCGTTCTCACGACCACACCCTTGCAGACTTCATGGTTCTTCACTGTGGCATCCGGCGTGGCTTCTTTTATGTTACAGGTTATTATGTCGCCTATGTCGGCATATTTCTTATTGGAGCGCCCTATTACGCCTATCATGGATGCTTTGCGCGCGCCGGTATTATCAGCTACGTCTACTATCGATCTCATTCTTATCATTTTCTGTGCCTTCGCTCTTTACTGCTTTTTTATGATCTCAACCAGTCTCCATCTCTTTGTCTTGGAGATGGGCCTCGTCTCTTCGATCTTCACTGTATCGCCGATCTTCGCGGCATTCTTCTCATCGTGCGCCTTAAGGGTCGAGTGCGACTTGACCAATTTATCATATACAGGGTGATGCGAGATCCTGTCTATAACTACTGTGATCGTCTTGTTCATCTTGTTGCTCTTGACAACGCCGATCCTCTCCTTGCGACTGTTCCTCTCGTTACTTTTTTGCATTCATCTTCTCCCGTATAATGGTCTCGCAACGCGCGATATCTCTTCGAACATCGTTTATCTTGTGAGGCTTCTCTATCCTGCCCGCTTCAGCCTCGCTCCTCAAACCGTAGAGCTCCTTCTTCAGGACCTCTTCTTTCATCTTTATCTCTTCGACCGTCATATTCCTGAGTTCATTGGATTTTATCATACGTTAACCATGCGCCCTTGTTATGAATTTTGTTCTTATTGGGATCTTAAACGCGGCCACCCTCATCGATTCCTTCGCGAGCTCGATCGGTACTCCGTCCATCTCAAATAGTATCTTACCCTTCTTTACCACAGCGACCCAATGACTCGGATCGCCCTTTCCTTTGCCCATCCTGGTTTCAGCAGGCTTCTTCGTGACCGGATGATCAGGGAAAACCCTGATCCATACCTTGCCGCCGCCTTTTAAGTGGCGCGCTAAAGTTACTCTGGCAGATTCTATCTGCCTGTCGGTCATCCAGCAGTTCGCTAAAGCCTTCAGCCCGAATTCGCCGAACGCCAAAGTAGACCCTCTATAAGCGGTCCCGCCCATCCTGCCCCGCTGCGCTTTTCTGAACTTTACTCTCTTCGGCATCAACGTCATATCGATTTACCTCTTTAAATTGATTTGAACTGCTTCTTCTCTTCCGGCTCTTCCTCTTTCTTATCCAGGATCTTGTCACCTTTATATATCCACGTCTTTATGCCTATAAGGCCGAACTTGGTCAACGCTTCAGTGAATCCGTAGTCTATCTCCGCTCTCAGGGTCTGCGCGGGGATCGATCCGACGCGGTAGCTCTCGCGCCGCGCTATCTCTGAACCACCCAGTCGTCCGCCGCAAATGATCTTGGCACCTTTAGCTCCGGAGTCGAGAGCATTTTGTATCGCCTTTTTCATCGCTCTGCGGTGAGGGATACGCTTCTCAAGCTGCATCGCTATATTCTCAGCCACGAGCTGCGCATCCATATTGGGATTCTTTATCTCTTTTATATCTATGATGACATCTTTTCCGGCTATCGCCTGAACCTCTTCTTTTAGCTTTTCGATCTCGGCTCCGCGTCGGCCTATTATGATGCCCGGTCTTGCCGTAAATATCAGGACCCTTATCTTCTCGCTCGCCCTTTCGATCTCTATCTTCGACACCGCCGCCGAGGCGAGGGCTTTCTTTATATGCTTCTTGATCTTTATATCTTCGAGCAATAGCTTGGGAAAGTCGTATCTGTTGGCATACCACCTGGACTTCCAATCATATATGTATCCGA
>CAYVCD010000094.1:0-5123 GCA_964450115.1 uncultured Planctomycetia bacterium | reverse complement strand
AGCATGGCCGGCTATCAGGAGATATTGACCGATCCGTCGTATAAGGGCCAGATCGTCACCATGACCTACCCTTTGATAGGGAATTACGGTGTGAACGATGAGGACGCGGAGTCCCGCAAGCCGTTCGTGGAGGGCTTTGTAGTAAAGGAATATTCAAAAATAGCTAGCAACTGGCGAAGCAAGAAGACGTTGGGCGCTTATCTTAATGAGAACGGCATTGTCGGGATCGAGGGCGTTGACACGCGCGCGATCACGCTTCACATAAGAGAGGCTGGCGCATTGAAGGCCGTTTTATCTACCATCGATCCGGACGAAAAGAGCCTTATAGAAAAGGCGAAAAGATCGCCCGGCCTGATAGGTGTGGATCTTGTCAAGGAAGTCGCGCAATCGAAGGACTATGACTGGAATAATAAGGGCAGGCACAGAGTGGTCGTGGTAGATTGCGGCGTAAAATTTAATATATTAAGAGAGCTCGCCCGGAATGATTGCCGCGTAACCGTTGTAAGCGCTAACAGGACAGCAAAAGAGATATTGAGCCACAAGCCAAATGGCGTACTTCTATCGAATGGCCCCGGGGACCCCGCCGCGCTGCCTTACATAGTCAAGACCACGCAGGAGTTGATAGGCAAAGTCCCCATATTCGGTATATGCCTCGGCCACCAGATGCTCGGGCAGGCTTTTGGAGGCAAGACATACAAGTTAAAATTCGGCCATCACGGCGGTAACCAGCCCGTTAAAGATCTCAAGACCGGCAAAGTTGCCATAACTGTGCAGAATCACGGGTTCTGCGTAGACATAGATACTCTGAATAAAAAAGATGTCGAGATAACTCATATGAACCTGAACGACATGACGCTTGAAGGGATGAGACATAAGAAACTCCCCATATTTTCTGTCCAATTTCATCCGGAATCGGCCCCCGGTCCTAATGACGCCGAATATCTATTTGCAAAGTTCACGGAGATGATGAAGAATAATGCCTAAAAGAACAGACATTAAATCAATATTGATAATCGGATCCGGGCCTATAGTGATAGGGCAGGCATGCGAATTCGACTATTCCGGCTCACAGGCCTGCAAGGTCTTAAGGCAGGACGGCTACAAGGTAATACTTGTCAACTCGAATCCCGCCACGATAATGACAGACCCTGATATGGCGGATAGAACTTATATAGAGCCGATAACCGTCGATGTGATAGAGAAGATCATAGAGAGGGAGAGGCCCGATGCCCTGCTGCCTACGCTTGGGGGACAGACCGCTCTTAACGCCGCGATAGGCCTTGCTGAAAAAGGAATATTGAAAAAATACAAAGTGGAGACCATAGGCGCGAACATAAAGGCTATCAAGAAGGGCGAGGATAGGCGATTATTTAAAGAAGCGATGCAAAGAATAGGGCTGGATTTGCCGAGGAGCGACAAAGCATATAATCTGAAAGACGCGTGCTCTGTGGCAGAAAAGATAGGCTTCCCGCTTATCATAAGGCCCAGCTTCACCATGGGCGGTACAGGAGGAAGCGTCGCGTATAATATGGAGGAGTTCAAAATACGCGCGAAGATCGGCATTGAGTCGAGCATGATAAGCGAGATCCTGGTGGAAGAGTCCGTGATCGGCTGGAAAGAGTTTGAACTTGAGGTCATGCGCGACGTCAAGGACAACGTCGTCATAATATGTTCGATAGAGAATTTCGATCCGATGGGCGTTCATACCGGCGACTCCATAACAGTGGCACCGATACAGACATTGACCGATAAAGAATACCAGAAAATGAGAAATGCCGCTATCGCCTGCATAAGAGAGATAGGAGTTGAGACCGGAGGCTCGAATATCCAGTTCGCCGTACATCCCGATACCGGGAGGATGGTAGTCATAGAGATGAACCCTAGAGTTTCAAGAAGCTCGGCCTTGGCTTCCAAGGCAACCGGTTTCCCGATAGCAAAGATAGCCGCAAAATTGGCCGTAGGATATACGCTCGATGAGATACCGAATGATATCACGAAAGAGACGCCCGCGTGCTTCGAGCCGTCGATAGACTATTGCGTGGTAAAGATACCGCGTTTTACGTTTGAGAAGTTCCCCTTGGCCGATCCCACTCTAACGGTCTCGATGAAATCGGTAGGAGAGGCTATGTCTATAGGCAGGACCTTCAAAGAAGCTCTTCAAAAAGGATTACGTTCTCTGGAAATAAAGAAATTCGGGCTGGAGAGTATACTATTCAAAGAGAAGCTCAGCGATATTAAATGTAACGCCGACACTCTGGATATGATCTATGAAAAATTGAGAACGCCGGGAGCCGATAGGATATTTTACGTCGCTGACGCTTTCAGGGTCTCTTTAGAAATAGATAAAATATATGAGATGACGAAGATAGACAGGTGGTTCCTCTATAATATAAAAGAGATAGTAGAGCTGGAGAGAGAGATCGTCAACTGCAAGGGAGTCATCGGCATAGAGCTGCTTAAGAGAGCGAAGCAATACGGCTTCAGCGATCGCCAACTTGCTCAATTATTAGGCCTAGATGAAGCAGCTATACACCAGATGAGGAAAAAGGCAGGCCTCACTCCGGACTTCAAGCTTGTCGATACGTGCGCGGCCGAATTCAGAGCGCACACTCCATATTATTACTCGACTTACGACAAATAATGTAGTAAAATACAAACCCATATGCGGAAGACAAAGATATATGGGTTAATAGTTGTCACTATCTTCACCGCATATTCTCTCTTCGCAGCACCCACCGACGGTACGAACATACCATACAAGGGTAAGTATATAACCGGGTACCAGAATAACAGCATATTCAAACACGACCTTGCCAACTCTTACGGAAACGTCAGGAGCCTGCAGAACTACTACACATTATCTTACGGAGTCTATGACTGGCTCACGCTGGACGGGAAGATAGGATTCGGCAATGTAAGGGAGAAGGGCGGGGTCCATCCTAAAGTCGTGCACAACTACGGATTCGCGGGAGGTTACGGGTTCAGGTTAAGGGTCATGGATGACGCCGTAAATAAGGTCCGCGTGGTGACCGGCTTCCAGCATACAAGCACTCATCCCGCCAACAGGAACCTAAGCGGCGATAAGAAGATGGCTATTTACGAAGATTGGCAGCTCTCCCTGGTATCTTCAAAGGATGTCGGCATCCTGACCCCATTCGCGGGCGCCAAAGTTTCATACGGGAACCTGATACAGAAGACCAATGACATCGACAGGAAGAACCGCCCTCCGAGATATTATGCCGGCGTAGTGGTCGGATGCGATGTAAAGATGACGAAGAACACCTACTTAAGCATTGAAGGGCATTTCATAGACGAAACCTCCTTAAGCGCGGGGGCATATTACAAATTCTGATATATGAAACATAGATCCGGTAAAGTTTTCAAACTGCTCTTGTTGGCAGTCGCGGTATTAGGGTTTTCAGGCTTTACCATCTCCAAGGATTACCGGGAGATAAAAGCTAAGATCGTTGCGAAGATCAAGATACCGAAGTGGTACCATGAGGGGCTATATTCCGACGCAAATGATATATGGGTGAATAACGGCAAGAAGGGCGATACGTGGGTCGTAGATACCCAGACCGGAAAGATAATCAGAAAGATAGCGCCGGCGGGCTCCTTCACCGAAGGGACAACCCTAAAAGATAAAGATACGTTCTTTGTAACTGATTGGGATGCGCAAAAAGTCTTCACCGCAAAGATAGAGGACGGTAAGATGTACGCGGTGTCAGAAAAGTCCTTGGAACCGGCGAATCCGGCCGGCGTCCTCTGGAACGGCTCGAACCTCTTTGTCATAACGTGGACAAGGTCCCCCACGGGGACAAAGTTCCATCTTCTTAAGATGGATGCCGAGATGAATATATTAAGCACCGCTGAAATAGCCAGGATACTGGAACCGGCGCATCTGGCATGGGATGGTAAAAATATATGGATCAGCTGTTGGTACTCTAAGCGCATATATAAGACCGACATAGAGAAGTTAGAGATACTTGGATATTTGAGATCCCCGGCCGCGAAGACTACAGGAATAGCCTGGGCCGGAAAATATTTGTGGGTTACCGGGACCTACGATAATCTTTATAAAATGGAGCTTCAGAACTAGCTAATACTAGGAGGGTCTCATGAAAAAGGTGTTTCTTCCGGCGATCATAATAATAGCTGTAGTTGCTCTGATCGTGACATCATATAAATCTATTTTTACACGCGTCGTGAATTACGAGATAGCGGGAATTCAGATCCCGTCAAAATATAATATGCTAACCGGTAAAGTAACGCCTATAAATAATTACAGGGGCAAAGCCAACCTGCCAAGCATGCAGCCGATAATAAAGGGTAATTTGGGCCTGACATCGGAACAAGCCGACGCCGCAAAGCTCAGATGGGCGTTGTTCGAAGAGTGGGTCACCCAGATGCCTCAATACAAAGATTGGCAGTCCGATCAGGATACATTTAAACAGGCTATGGCAGATTTCCGGAAATTTATATCAGGAGAGTAACGATGCGAAATACGGGTTTCGATAACGAAAAGTACCTTAAGGAACAGACGGCCGCGATCCTTGATCGTGTCAAAAAATTTGACAACAAGATGTATCTTGAGTTCGGCGGCAAATTGTGTTTCGACTACCACGCGGCGAGAGTCCTGCCAGGATACGATCCCAACGTAAAGATAAGGCTGCTCCAGTCGCTTAAGGACAAGATCGACATAGTGCTAGGCATATACGCGGGCGACATAGAAACGGGAAGGGTCCGCGGGGATTTCGGGATAACGTATGATGCCGCCACATTTAAGCTTATAGATGACCTAAGAAAATGGGGGTTGAACATACTTGCAGTTGCTATAACCCGTTTTGCGAATCAACCCTCCGCAGTCATATTTAAAAATAAGCTTGAGCGTAGGGGCGTAAAGGTATATTTGCATTATCCTATAGAAAAATATCCGTCCGATATGGACCTCGTGATAAGCGAGGGTGGATTCGGCAAGAACGAATATATAGAGACCAAGAAACCGATAGTCGTGGTCACAGCCCCGGGCCCCAACAGCGGGAAGCTCTCGATATGCTTATCACAATTGTATCATGACCATAAACGCGGAGTGAACTCCGGTTACGCCAAATTCGAAACGTTCC
>CAYVCD010000093.1:0-5214 GCA_964450115.1 uncultured Planctomycetia bacterium | reverse complement strand
ATTCCGGGCCATATTCCGCATAAAAGCCTTCCTATGGCTCGTCATCATCCCAAGTTTTGCGTTTCCTTTATGATGTCTCATTTTATTTGGACTCTTCCTTCTCTTTCTTGACGAGATCGACCTTCATACCGAGCGACAATCCCATATCGACTATAACTTTCTTTATTTCAGCCAGGCTCTTCTTGCCAAAGTTCCTGTATTGCAGCATATCGAGCTCCGACCGCCTTACCAGGTCGCCTATAGTCTTTATCCGCGCCTCTTTTAGGCAATTTGAGCTTCTCACCGACAATTCCAATTCCGATATCGGCACCTTCATCTTCTCTTTCAGTAATTTCTGCTCTTCAGTCTCCTCAGGAGTATCTTCTTCTTCCGGCAGCTTTCCGAAGCTGACGAATACATCAAGATGCCTCTGTAATATATTAGACGCGTAGAGGAGAGCCTCTTTCGGAACTATCGCTCCATTCGTCCATACCTCCAGGATCAGCTTATCGTAATCGGTTATCTGGCCGACCCTTGTATTCTCTACGTCAAAATTTGCCCTTCTCACAGGAGTGAATATGGAATCTATCGCTATCACACCGATAGGCTGACCTTCCTTCTTATTCCTGTCGGCAGGCACATAGCCTCTGCCCCGCGCTACCTGCATCTCTATCTTCAGGTCGACATCTTTGGTCAGGGTGCAGATATGCAGATCCGGATTTATGACCTCTATCGTCTCATTTACTTTGATATCCTTTGCGGTGACATCACCCTTCTTGCTCACGCTTAGATGTATCGGCCTGGGAGTCTTGAAATGCGAGCGCAGGACCAGCTTCTTTATATTCAATATGATCTGAGATACGTCCTCTACGACGCCTTTGATCGTGGAGAATTCGTGGTGAACACCGTCTATCTTGATGCTCGAAACGGCGGCCCCCTCGATCGACGATATGAGGACCCTCCTCAAAGAATTTCCTACCGTCATGCCGTATCCGCGTTCGAACGGTTCCGCTATGAACTTGCCGTATTCGGGCGTTGCGGTGGACTCGTCAAGAATGAGCTTCTTCGGCATTTCGAAATTCTTCATGCTTATACCCATTTTTTTCTCCTTATTATATACGTTTTAGTCTTGCGTATTGTGTATCGCGCTTACTTCGAATACAACTCAACTATCAGCTGTTCCTGTATCTGGAAACCGATATCTTCCTTCTTAGGCATATCGACTATCTTGACTTTCGGATCAGTCTTATCAACGTCCAACCATTTAGGTATTACTCTGTCCGTGAGAGACTCTCTTCTTTCCTTAATGGCCTTTACCATCGTATCTTTCTTCGTTTTAATAGCCACCTCTTCGCCTGTCTTCACAGTATACGAAGGTATGTCGACTCTTCTTTTATTGACATAGACATGTCCATGCTGAACTAGCTCTCTGGCTTCGGATCTGGAAGATGCAAGATTAGCTCTATATATAACGTTATCCAGCCTGCGCTCCAATAGCTGTAAGAGTGTTAGCCCTGTAACTCCCTTGGCCTTCTCTGCGATCCTGAAACAGTGCCTGAACTGCTTCTCCAGTACACCGTATATCCTTTTAACCTTCTGCTTCTCTCTGAGCTGCGTGCCATAGTTGGATGTCTTCTTACGTATCTGGTTCGCTCCATGCTGTCCGGGCGGAAATGATCTGCGAGACAAACCGCACTTCTCAGTTGAACAACGAGTGCCCTTTAAAAATAGTTTGACCCCTTCTCTTCTGCAAAGTCTGCATGAGGGTCCCGTATATCTTGCCATTAAACTCTCCTTCTCTTCGGCGGACGGCAGCCATTATGGGGTATCGGGGTAACGTCCCTTATAGCCCTTACGGTGATGCCGGCAGCTTGTATCGAACGTATAGCGGACTCTCTTCCTGCGCCGGGACCTTTTACGTATACCTCCACCTCTTTCACCCCGCGCTCAAGCGCCTTCTTCGACGCGCTCTCGGCGGCCATACCTGCCGCAAAAGGTGTGGACTTCTTCGATCCCTTAAAACCGGCGCTTCCGGTAGATGCCCATGATATAGTATTGCCCTGCTTGTCCGCTATTGTGACTATGGTATTATTGAAGGTAGCCAGTATATGCGCTATGCCGCTTGGCGGCGCCTTAACGGCCTTCTTGCTCTTCTTGAACTTACTCTTCTTTTTTAGTTCTTCCTGCTTCTGTTGTTCTGCCATCTTTATTTACCCTTCGCCCCTTCTGCGCCTGACGGTGCCGCTGCCTTTGTGGGCTTCTGCCTTGTCACGCCGACAGTCTTCCTCGGCCCCTTCCTCGTCCTCGCATTAGTCTTAGTCCTCTGGCCGCGCACAGGCAGCCCTCTCCTGTGACGCAATCCTCTGTAACTGCCTACGTCTATGAGGCGCTTTATATTGGCCGCCACATCTCTTCTTAAATCTCCCTCGACCCTGTAATCTTTTTGTATGATAGTGGCCAACCGCGATACCTCTTCTTCCGTGAGGTCCTTGGCTCGCTTGGCGAGATCTATGTTAGCGGCCTTCAGCACAACGACGGCCAAAGTCCTGCCTATCCCGTATATGTAAGTCAACGCGATATCTATCCTCTTCTCCTTCGGAATATCAACACCGATAATTCTTGGCACTTATTCCTCCTGAATTTTTACTATCCCTGTCTCTGTTTATGCTTGGGGTTATCGCAGATTATCCTTATGATACCCTGCCTACGTACCACCTTGCACTTGGGACAGATCTTCTTTACGCTAGCTCTTACTTTCATCGTATTATTTCTCTCTACGTATTATTCTTCCTCTCGAGAGATCGTACGGCGAAAGCTCCAGTGTCACCGTATCTCCGGGAAGTATTCTTATAAAATTCATTCTCATTTTACCCGACACATGTCCAAGAACCTTATGGCCGTTAGGTAGCTCCACCCTGAACATCGCGTTCGGCAGGGTCTCCAGGACTTTTCCTTCTAACGTTATCGGTTCTTCTTTATTGCTCATCAGGTCTACCTTCTTTTAAAGCGCCGTCAATATCTGGGCGGCACCGTCTCTAACAGCTATCGTATGTTCAAAATGCGCCGACAGTGATCTATCTTTAGTAACGGCCGTCCAGCCGTCATCCAGTATTTCGATCTCGTGTCCGCCCTCGTTCACCATCGGTTCGATCGCCAGTATCATCCCGCTCTCCAACCGCGGCCCTTTACCCGGCTTCCCAAAATTGGGTATCTCGGGCTCTTCATGTATCTTCTCGCCTATACCGTGGCCTACGAACGACCTGACCACGCTGAATCCATTCTTCTCTACGCACTCCTGCACATTAGCCGATATATCCGACAATCTCTTACCGGGCCTTGCGTTCCCGATACCGCTATAAAGCGACTCTTCCGTGACCTTCATCAGCTTCCGGGCCTTGTCGCTTATATTGCCTACGCCTACCGTTATTGCGGCATCGGCAAAGTAACTTCCGCTCTTTACGCCCACATCTATACTTACGATATCACCGTCTTTAAGCTTCCGCTCGGACGGTATGCCGTGGACAACGCCCTCATTTATCGAGACACAGATATTGGCCGGATAGCCTTTATAATCTTTAAATGCCGGAAGGCCTCCATTTTTTAGGATCTCCTCCAGCGCTATCCTGTCCAACTCATTCGTCCCGATGCCGGGCTTTGCCGATCTCTTTAGCTTATCGAGCACCATGGCGACTATCAGACCGGCTTTGCGTATCTGGCCGATCTCTTTATCGCTTCTCAATATTATCATGCCAACTTTGCGTCGGAAAAAACTTGGCAAAGTTCTTTAAACAGATCTTTTACGTCAAGAGCCCCGGATACTTTCTTCAGGATACCCTTCTTCGTATAATATTCGATCAAGGGCTCTGTCTGGAGCTCGTAGACTTTCAGCCTATTCTTAACTGTTTCCAATTTATCGTCCGGCCTCTGAAATAGCTCTGCGCCGCATTTATCGCAGATGCCTTCAATTTTGGTCGGTATATTCTTTATATGAAAATTCGCACCGCACGACTTACATACCCTGCGGCCGGTCAATCTCTCTATCGCTATATTTTCTGGTATTTCAAAATAGAGGGCCATATCTATGCCCGATGTTATTTTTTCCAATGCCGCATCAAGCGCCTCGGCCTGATTCAAGGTCCTGGGAAAGCCGTCCAGTATATAGCCTTTTTTCGTATCGTTCTTGCCGAGCCTGTCTACGACTATGCCTACAACAACCTCATCAGGAACAAGTTCGCCCTTATCCATGAAGGCCTTGGCCTTCTTTCCCATGGGCGTTCCGCTCTTTACCGCCTCCCTCAGGATATCGCCCGTCGATATGTGAGGGATATTATAACTTTTAGAAAGAACGACTCCTTGAGTCCCTTTTCCGGCCCCCGGAGGGCCCAATAATACAATATTCATTACGAGGCTACCTTCTGGACCTGATACGCCCTTTTTTCATGAAACCTTCGTAGTGCCTCATCAATAGATGCGACTCTATCTGCTTCATCGTGTCGAGCATTACTCCGACGATGATCAGCAACCCGGTGCCGCCGAAGAAGCTAGCCACAAGATAAGGTATCTTTAACATCCCCGATACTATGCTTGGGAAGACAGCTATGATAGCAAGAAATAGCGCGCCCGGCAAAGTTATGCGCGTCATTATAAAATCGAGATACTCGGCGGTCTGTTTTCCCGGCCTTACGCCCGGCACGAACCCGCCGTACTTCTTCATGTTATCCGCCACGTCTATAGGATTGAAAGAAATGGCCGCGTAAAAATATGAGAAGAATATTATCAGAACAGAATACGAAATGTTATAAACCCACTCGCCTTTTGTCAGCGACATCGCTATATCCTGAAATGTCTTATTCGGGATAAAGCCGGCTATGGTCGCCGGAAATAGTATTATGCTCTGCGCGAATATGATGGGTATAACGCCGCCCTGGTTCACCCTTAAAGGAATGAATGTCGATTGGCCCCCGTAAACTTTTCTGCCGACCACGCGCTTGGCGTACTGTATGGGTATCTTACGCTGGCCTTGAGTAACAAGAATAACCGCTACGATCACGCCGACCAACATGACTACCATCAAGATAAGCGTAAAGGGTTCCAGCTGCGCCTTTTCCGGAGCGAACGGTGAGAATAGAGAATATACCTGGTACATGGCCGTAGGAATTCGCGATATGATACCCGCCGTGATTATGAGCGACATGCCGTTGCCGATACCATACTCCTGTATCTGCTCTCCCAGCC
>CAYVCD010000092.1:0-5224 GCA_964450115.1 uncultured Planctomycetia bacterium | reverse complement strand
CAGCCAGGTGACCGCTCTACCCCAAAGGCTTGCTAACGCACACGCCATCACAAACCCCAGATATTAACTTCGAGTGCCCGAGCGCCGCTTGACAATATTTTTACGTTTTAGAGAAAGGGAATCTTGTATCTCATCAATGAATCTATCATTCGTGAATAAGGACTTCAGTAATATTTGAAGGAGGATCGACGCCAGAACATCTTCCTGCCTGTATTCGGGCGACTTTGGGTCGATCAAGCCCTCGTAAATATACAACCGGTCCCCCGAACAGTAGCCGAACTTAAATGTCACGCGTTCGCTTATGGTGCTTGGAATAGAATAAATATTTCCTTCTTTGACAAACCTTATCAACGCATTACGAGCCGCCTCCAGGGAATCCCTGACAAGGCGGACGGAATTCGTATAGCGGAATCCCGCCAATCTTTCCAGCTCACTCTCATCTTTAAGCACGATATCTACCCTACTGATAATATGGTCTGCCGCATCTTTGATGCTCTCAAAAGACGCCGCTGCCGGATCTATCCTTGACGCACCGTCCGCTTCCTTCGGAGCAAACCGTCTACTGCTCCTTGTCAGCAAAAATGGTTTGGCGTTGGATAAGTTGCCGATATTTATCCTCAGAAGTTTTTCGCATAAACTCACCGTGCTGCAGCCAAGCATTCTCACGAGATCCGCTTGTTCGGGCGCAATACCATTGTGCCTTTTCTTGTATTCTTCGAACGCAGCGATGATCTCTTTTTCGATAATATTTTTTCCTTTTCTGGGACTGTGGAAGGGTAAAAGGCCGAGCTTCTTCAGCCTTGTTGATACCGGTTTTTTGGTAATATTGAGCAGGCCTTCGAGTTCCCGCCCGCTGGGAAGGCGCCCATTCTTTTCTATGAAATCTGACCTAACCCTAATAAATTTTTCATCGCTTACATATGTTTTTCTTTTTTTAGGAATGGGCCCGCGCATGCGGATCGCTTCAGGATCAAAGCTATCTGAGTGAGACAATCTTATTTTTATCAGATATTTTGAGACGTGGCCCTGGGTGACACCTAGAATACCAGCCACTTCGCCTTGTGTAGGCCTCTGCCCATCATGCTGCTTAATGTGATCCGCCACCGCCTTCTTTATGCGCTGATACCACTCCATCATCCTGCGAGCAATCGCTTCTTCGGAGAGAGAGTTATTCGTAATGCCCTTTACCGCTTTCTCTTCTTTAGCCACACGCATGAATTTTTCGCTCTTTGTTTTCTTTGTTTTCTGGATATTGAAAATAAAAGAGAGCCTAGCTTCTTTATCGAAGAATAGCTCCGAGAGATCGGTGTGATTTCCGGCAGGATCTTTTACCTGCAATTCCCGTATAACAGGTTCCATAATAGCGCTAAACGCGGATTCTTCCGGAATCAGACTTTCACGTTTGATCACCTTCTCCTGCAAAATAAAATGCAGTTCGAAAGCTGTGGACATGAGGTCATTGAACAAGATCCTGTCGTTGTGATTAAGTTTTGATTGGCTTGGCAATGCAAGGTAGGTGTCCAATATTTTCTTATTTGCTAAGATCCTAGCCTTAAGAGCCGCATAACGCTCCGGGTACATCCTCTCTTCCTTCTGCCATAATATTTCGAAATCTTCATGGGCAACCGCCCTTATAAGGGCTAACGGATTATCTTTAGTTTCCGAACTCATAAGGTATCTGCCGGAAGGAAGCAGAAGGGCTTGAGAATTATATCTTATAAGAAGTTCTTGATAACGATATGAATTAGCTACCCAGATCAGGCGGTTGCGTAGATACATATCGGAAAGCATCTGGCAATATGTCGGCTGCTCTTTAAAGCTCCAGATACCAAGAGTATCCGATAAGCCTGTGTCGGTTAAAAAAGTTGTGGCGGAGAAAGCCAAAAGAAGCAGGCAGGAGATGGTTTTCTTTGTCTTTATATTAAACATATTGGGTAATATCATATCATATAGGTGGGTTAAGTCAATAGAAAGATAGCTAGATTTTTTGATTTCTAACAGGTGCGTTATAATGGGTTTTTTTATTTATAAATGCGAGGAACGCGGTTGGATATGGCGCAGATGAAGTCGTAGGCTATCGTGCCGGCAAGGCGGGCTAGTTTCTCTATTCTTATCTCATGATGCCCCTGCTTACCTATCAATACAACCTCATCGCCTATCTTCACTCCCCTGATATGGCCCACGTCTATCATAGTCTGGTCCATCGTGATCTTACCGACGATTGAAGCGTATTGCCCGTGGATCAGGACCTCGGCCTTATTGGAGAGCCCCCTATGATAGCCATCGGCATAACCTATCGGGAGAGTGGCTATCTTCGTATCTCTTTGCGAAATAAAAGTCCTGCCGTAACTTATTGAACGTCCGGGAGGTATATCCTTTAAAAATACCACTCGCGTCTTCAGCGACATAACAGGTTTTAGTTTTATCAGCTTCGGGAATGTGTGTTTAGGGTACAAGCCATAGATTATCAATCCGGGCCTGGCAAGATTCAGGTGCGCACGCTTATAATCTACTGTAGCTATCGAATTGGCGGCATGCCTTAAAGGTATCTTTATCCAGCTCTTTTCGATCGCCGCCAAAAGCCTCTCAAAAGATTCCATCTGGTAAGCCGTAAAAAATTCGTCCCGTCCGGCGCTTGAGAAGTGAGTGTAGATGCCTTCGAGGGTAATGCTCTTTTCATTTGAGACCTCCTTAACAAAATGAAGGGCGTCCTCGTGCCATACGCCGATGCGCCCCATTCCCGTATCGACTTTTATATGGACCTTTATCCTTATTCCCCGATCTTCTTCAGACTTCGCCAGAGCCTTGATCTCTTTTAATATATCGTGGTTACAAAGCGTCAATGTGATGTCCCGGTCCTTCGCTATCCGGACTTCTTCCGGCAGTACTGAGCCCAGGACCAATATGGGAGTCTTTATGCCGTGATCTCTTAGCCGCACAGCCTCGTCTGTGGTCGCCACTCCGAGATAGTTGACGCCCATATCCTCGAGGACTTTTGAAATTTCTACGGTGCCGTGGCCATAAGCGTTCGCCTTCACGACCGCCATCATCTGTACGTCTTTGCCGGCGAGGCGTTTCACTTTAATATAGTTGTGCTCCAGGGCTTTAAGGTCCACTTCGGCCCATGTCGGCCGATACCGCGTCCTGGTTATTCCGTTCCTGGTCTTTACTGTCAGTTCTTTCATCTTCCGGTCACATCGCATTCATGAGAATAGAGATAGAGCGGCTCGAGGTCCTCCGCTTTAACAAATTTTTTATCTTTAAAATATTCCGCTCCAAGCCTCGCCACAACCTCTGCCTTCGGATGCCAATCCTTATCAAAATTATTGTTTTCGGTGTCTCCTAAAAATGTAACTTTATCATATTTGGACAACTTCTTCAACAACTCCTCCAGAGGCAGGAGCAGATATTTTGAGATCTTTCTTATTGTTTTGCCATCGGACTTATATACAGACGCATATACTTTGTTCTTTCTAGCGTCAAGGATGGGGCATATCACGCCTTTAATGCTTTTTGCGTTATCCGCGATCACATCGAGAGTCGGCACCCGGACTATCTTCTTCTTCAGGGCATACGCCAGGCCCTTCACGACCGTAACTCCGATGCGCAGCCCAGTAAACGAACCAGGACCTATACTTATCGCAAAACAATCTATGCTGCCAATATCAAGTTTCGATTTCTTTACTAATTTCTCAATCATGGGGACGAGCAACATGGAATGCTTCCTGTCGGCCTTCTTGTGGAATTTCGCGGCCAGGTGTCCGCCTTTTAATATGGAGAGGCTCAAATAATCCGTGGATGTATCTATGGCTAAAATATTCATACTCTCTTGATACTTATCTCTCTATGCTTTTCGTCGGTTGCTTTCAAATTCACTTCCCAATATCTATCGGGTAATAACTCTCTGATCTTATCCGCCCATTCTATCACGGTAACGCCGTCGCCATAAAAATATTCTTCATAATTCATGTCGTCTAAACAGGAATGGCTGTTCAATCTGTATAGATCGAAATGATAGAGAGGAAGCCTGCCCTCGTACTCTTTTATTATGACGAACGTGGGGCTGTTGACATAACGCGCGTCCTTAACTCCGAGCCCTTTGGCAATGCCTTTGGTAAATACGGTCTTGCCGGCGCCAAGATCTCCTATAAGCGCGACGCAATCGCCCTTCTTTAAACCCTTGGCGAATTTTTCGCCGATCTCGATGGTCTCATCAACGCTTTTTGATATCTTCTTCAAAAGTGCAGGTATCCTTTTATCTTCATATCTTCAATTTTGCCGTCTTCTCTGACTATCCTGTAACTGTCCTTCTTCGCTGTGATCTCGCCTATGAGAGAGACCGGCGTTCCTATCTTCTTTAAAGCTGTCCTATAAAACCGTCTCGCCTCTTTAGCGCCCATGGTAAAGAGAAGTTCGTAGTCTTCCCCGTCGTAAAGGGCGTTATTTACTGAAACGGCATCCTTTGAAAGCGGTATGGCGCTCTCGTAAATACACGAGCCGACATTGCTGGCCTTTAATATCCTGCTAAGATCGAGCGCCAGCCCATCGGAAATATCTATCATCGAATTTATCTTGAATTTTTTCAGGATCTCTCTGGCCTCTTTCACTCTCGGTATAAAGTTAAGATGTTTTCCTTTTATCGAGCGGCCGAGAGAGCCCGTTACCATAATAACGTCACCTATTCTAGCGCCACTACGCAAAACGAGTTTATTTTTTTCGACCTCACCGATCAGCGATACGTCTATGACTACATTTTTAGATATGGACATGTCGCCGCCAACAATATTAACTTTAAATTTATCGGCGATACTTTTGAGGCCTCTGCAGATACCGTCCGCGACCGATACTTTTTGCCCCGGGCTTATCGCCAAAGAGACGACTGCATATCTTGGCACGCCTCCCATGGCTCCTATATCGCTGATATTGCGGCCAAGCGCTTTCCACCCAGCATGAAATGGCGTGGCCTTACCCAGATCGAAATGTACTCCCTCGATCGTCATGTCGCAGGTATATAATAGATACTTGTCCTTAGTATATTTAATTACGGCGGCATCATCGCCTGAGCCTTTGATGACGGTATTATCGAGCCGAAAGTTCTTTGACAACCGCCTTATCAGGTCTATCTCACTTATATCTTTTATTTTCATAAGGTCTTTTGAATATTCCTTTTTCCGTGATGATTGCCGTTATAAGCCCGTTCGGCGTTACGTCGAAGGCGGGATTA
>CAYVCD010000091.1:0-5308 GCA_964450115.1 uncultured Planctomycetia bacterium | reverse complement strand
GGCAGAAGGCCGAAGTGTTCGTCGACGCTTATCCGACAAAGACGTTCAGCGGAGTGATAGATAGAATATCGCCAGTAATCGAAGGCCGTTCCAGGACTGAAAATATAAAGATAGAGCTTGAAAACAAGGATGGCGTCTTAAAGCCGGGAATGTTCGCCAGGACCCTTATAGCGACCTACGAGAAGAAGGATGTTCTTGTCATACCTTCATCGAGCCTTAAGAAGAAAGAGAATGAATACATAGCATACCTGGTGGCGAAAGAGGAGCCAAAAGAAGAAGTCGCTCCTGAAAAGAAACCGGATGTGGCCAAGAAACAGAAGAAGGGCTTCTGGCCTTTCGGCAAGAAGAAGGAAGCGGCTAAGCCGGAAGTCAAGCCGGAGTCTAAAGAGAAGCCCGTGGAATACGGCACCGTGGAGGTAAGAAAGTTGAAACTCGGCTATATGACCCAGGACCTCGTCGAGGTGGAAGAGGGGCTTGTCGAGGACGACATGATAATAGTGGAAGTCCAGGAGGAATTCAAGGATAAGGCCCGTGTCGAGGTTTCTGAAGTTCAGGAAGGACTGATCTAGAGGATGAATTTACCCAAGTTTTCGGTAGAACGCCCCGTTACGGTAATAATGATCGTGCTGGGCTTACTTATATTCGGAGTGGTGTCGCTTGAACTTCTGCCGCAGGAGTTATTCCCGCAGATAGTCTATCCCCAGCTTACCGTAGTCACGCCTTATGAAAATGCCGCCCCCGAAGAAATAGAGACCCTGATAACTAAACCGATCGAAGAAGCTATAGGAACGGTCGGAGGCGTAAAGCGTATACACTCCATATCCAAGGAAGGACTGTCTCTTGTCATAGCCGAATTTGGCTGGAGCCAGAATATTAATTTTGCCGCTTTAGGTATGCGTGAGAAGATAGACCTGATAAAAGAGCGCCTGCCCCGTGAAGCCGAAGAGCCTACCGTATTGCCCTTTAACCCTTTCGACAGGCCAATACTTATATTAAGCGTTACGAGTTCCCGCGAAGACCGCTCGCCGATAAATTTCAGGGAACTCACACGCAGGATGATAAAGGACGAGATAGCAAAGGTGGAGGGTGTCGCATCGGCCACGATATCAGGCGGGTTGGAGCGCGAGATAGATATCGATATAAATCAGGGTAAACTCGAGGCGCGCCAGATACCGATACTCGACATATCCAAGGCGGTGGCGGCTGCTAACCTCAATTATCCCGCGGGAACCATAAAAGAAAGTTTTTACGAGTATTTGATAAGAACTCTCGGAGAGTTCGAGCGCGTGAGCGATGTGGAAGACGTGGCTATAGGCTCCCAGGGTGGGACTAGCGAAGATGAGTACTATCGGGAGCAGTCACGAGATATGAAAGGAAGCATCTCCAAGGATAAGAGGCTAATATATATAAAGGACATAGGAGATGTAATAGATAATGTAAAGGAGCGAACGAGTTATTCCCGCTATGATGATAAGGAGAATATATCCATATCGATACAGAAGCAGGCGCTCGGTAATACGGTAAAGATAATCGAAAGGGTAAAGGCCAGGATAAAAGAATTGAAAAAGGACATTCCAAAAGACATCAGCGTGAAGGTAGTCTATGACCAATCGGAGTTCATAAAGAGCTCCATAACCGGAGTCTGGGATTCCGCCTGGCAGGGCGGAGTTCTCGTATTTATCGTGCTGTACTATTTTTTGAGAAGTATCGGGACATCTCTTATAGTTACTCTTACTATACCGATCTCCGTAATGGCTACCTTCGCGCTCATGTTCTTCTCCGGTATATCGCTGAATATGATGTCACTTGGAGGATTAGCGTTCGGCGTAGGATCGCTCGTCGATTGCGCGATAGTAGTCGTAGAGAATATATTCAGGCATATGCAGCTAGGAAAACCGAAGAATGAAGCCGCGATAGTAGGCGCGAACGAAGTATTTATATCCGTTACCGGCTCCATATTGACTACAGTAGTCGTCTTCCTGCCGTTAATATTTGTAGTAGGAATAATAGGTCAGATATCCAAGGACTTCGCGCTCACGGTAACATTTTCGCTTTTAGCGTCTTTGGTGGCATCACTCACTATAATACCGTTATTGGCGTCAAGAGGAATAAACGTCGGTAAGGGTGTGAATCTGGGCAGCGAGGATGACCTGGCAGCTATTGATAAAGCTGGAGCGTCGTCAAAGCTAAGAAAATTTTTCGGCAATGTCCTTGAAAAGTTTGTGAATAAGAAGGGTAAATATCTCTTTTTTACACTGGTGGTATTCCTGGTATCGCTGCTGCCATTTTTATGGCTTGACAAAGAGATGATGCCGAAAGTCGATCAGGGCCAGTTCACGGTTAAGATAGACATGCCCGCCGGCACGCTGCTCGAAGTAACCAATAGGGTGACGGAAAAGGTCGAGAAATTCATACTTACGCTGCCGGATGTGGATGCGGTAAACGTGACCGTGGGCTCTACCAAGGAGACCACGACGCGCAATATCATAGAGCGTCTTACATCGAGCCAGGGCGAGATAGTGGTGAGCCTTAAGAAAAAGCGCAAGATAAAAACGTCGGACCTCGTTCAGGTGGTAAAGAATAAAATCTCCGGTATGGATCTTGAAAAGGCCAAAGTAGAGTATATATTACAGGAAAACGCGTTTGCCGTAGGGATGGGTGGTCAGGCGCCGATAACGGTGGAGCTTAAGGGTAACGATCTCAAAGTTCTGGAAAAACTTACCCTTGAGGTCCAGAGAGGGCTTTCGAAAATACCCGGCACATATGGGGTAAAAAACGACCTGTCTGAGCCATCGCCCGAGGTAAAGGTATTCATAGATAAGGACCGCGCCTCGCTATACGGCCTCTCGGTTACTGATATAGCGCAGACGGCTCTCATAGGTTTAAAGGGATATATCGCTACGAAGTTTAAAGAGAAGGGCGAGGAATTTGATATAAGGGTCCGCCTACGAAAACAGGATAGAGACGATTTTACTAAACTCGCGCGCCTCGAGGTGCAGTCTCCTTCGGGCGCCAGAGTGCCGCTTTCCAGCGTCGCGACTTTCGCCCGCGGCAAAGGTCCGAGCGAGATAAAGCGCATGAATCAGGAGAGGGTTATTCACGTGTTCGCGAATATCTATGATAGGCCTCTTAAAGACGCCACGGATGACGCGCTCGTTACTATCTCAAGACTCAATATACCGAAGGGCTATTTTGTTAGGCTCGCCGGAGAAACTGAAGAGATGAAGGCCTCTTTTGAAAGCATGAGAAACGCCATAATAGCGGCATTCCTTCTCGTCTATATGATAATGGCGGCGTTGTTCGAATCGCTATGGCAGCCGTTCATAATAATGGTGACGATACCGCTGTCGATAATAGGAGTTTCGTGGGGACTTGTGATAACTCATACCAGCGTCAGCGCTTATGTTCTCATGGGACTCGGAGTGCTTGGAGGTATAGTGGTAAATAACGCTATAGTTCTGATAGACTGTATAAACCTCTTTCTATCTAAGGGTATGCCCGTTCGGGATGCGGCCATTTACGCCAGCAAAACGCGCATGCGTCCGATACTCATGACGGCCCTTACGACGATACTTGGACTCATGCCGATGGCATTCTTAGGCGGAGAAGGAGCCGAACTCAGGGCGCCTATGGCGATAACGGTCATGTTTGGATTGACCGTGGGCACATTCCTTACCCTCATTATAATTCCCACAATATATCTGGGTTTCGTGGATATCCGCGATAAGGTCTTCAAGAGAAAGAAGTAGTATGAGCCTTCCTGCGTTCTCCATAAAAAGACCTGTCACTATGGCGATGGCCTATACCATATTGATACTGATGGGAGGGCTAGCCCTCCTACAGCTTCCCGTAGAGCTTTATCCCAATATAAGTTTCGGCGAAGTCAGTATAATAATTGAAGTAAGGGGCGGCATTCCTCCGACCGAAGTAGAGAGCATGGTGACCAAGCCGGTAGAAGAGGCGGTGGGAACGGTAAGCCATATGGAAGAGATGCTCTCCATATCGAAAGAGGGTGAGTCGACGGTAGTATTGAGTTTCGAGCCGGGGCTTAATATGGACTTCGCCGCTCTTGAGGTCCGCGAAAAGTTCGCCCGCGTTAAGAATAAACTCCCGAAAGAGATAGAGAAGCCGATAATAGCGCAGTTTAAGCGCTCCGATGTGCCTATAGTGATCATCGCTGTCACGAGTCTCCGTCGGACTACGGAGGAGATAAGAAAGATAGTGGATGAGGATGTCCGCGAAGCTATAAAGCGTACATCAGGCGTCGCTGACGCCGAGGTAGCAGGAGGAAGGGAGCGCAAAATACTGGTCGAGGCCGATCAGCGCAAGATGGCATCCTATGGTCTTTCCTTAGAGCGCATAATCTCCATGATAGGACAGAATAATTTAAACCTTCTGGCCGGCGATATTGAATTCAAAAATGATAAATATCTCATAAGGACGATAGGTCTTTATAAAACTGTCGATGACATAAAGAATATACCCGTTTCGGCGCTCCCGACGGGGCTTATAATAAGACTTAAGGATGTGGCCGATGTGAAAGATTCATATCTGGAGCCAACCGGTTACGCCCGCGTAAATATCAGGCCCGTAGTCTCCATATACATCCAGAAAGAATCCACGGCGAACACAATACAGGTCGCCCATTCTATAGAGCAAGAACTGAAACGCTTGAAAGAGGTTCTGCCTAAAGATATTCAGATGGTCATTACGAGTAATCAGGCCGATTTTATCAAGAAAGCCATAGATAATCTTAAGTTGTCGCTTATTCAAGGGGCGGGTCTCATAATGCTCGTCCTGGCGTATTTTCTTATATTGATGAACAGGACTTATCAGATATTGACCACAGCGCTTCTGTTAGGCATGATGTTTTTACCTCCGATAGCCCTTTATTTTTTACTTACGGGAATGGTCATAGCATCGATGTCGATAAAAAAAGTTCGGCCGGTACTTATCGTGACATCAGCTATCCCGATATCTGTAATAATATCATTTATATTTATGTGGTGGATGAAGCTTTCCATGAACTTCATGACGCTCTTCGGCCTGGCTCTGGGCGTAGGTATGCTCGTCGATAACTCCATAGTAGTCTTTGAAAATATATTGCAGAAGAATGAAGCGGGATTGGCCGGGATACCGGCGGCGATAGCCGGCGCCGAAGAGGTGTGGGTCGCTATATGGGCGTCGACGCTTACTACTGTCATAGTTTTCCTGCCGATGGTCTTTGTCGGCGAGGAGATAAAACTGCTCTATGGAGGAGTTGCCTGGACGGTTACGATATCGCTGATGGTATCGCTCTTCGTGGCGA
>CAYVCD010000090.1:0-5385 GCA_964450115.1 uncultured Planctomycetia bacterium | reverse complement strand
CTCCGCCGCCACCTCCGCCGCCACCACCGCCTATAGAGGATGGCGCCGCAAAATTTACGGAAAAACCTTTTACCCAAGTATCCGCTATATCGCACGCTATTCTAGCGTTATCGATATCGATCCTTGTCCTGGTCACCACATCCGCGCGCCCCTGGGCCACGAGCATATGATTAAGCTGCCGGCTGTCTTTTAAATACTTCAGGACCGGTGCTGAAGCTATCACGCGTTCCGGATCTTTATCTGCATTTTCAACTTCATATCCAACTATCACCAGAGGAGTATTGTCATTCCCGCTTCTCTCGAAAGCAAGCTGCTTCTTTATCTTTGCCAGGTTGCCTCCGAGGACCGCAAGATCACTAATGGTCCTTTCGAGTTCACGCTCATAATAGCCGGCCCTTGACTTATCCGCGTATTCACCATTTATATTCTTCAATCCCTCTATCTCTTGCTTATGACGGACGTTCATTGCATAAAAATGTATCTGCCGCATATATTGATACCAGAGGTATTTTACGCTTATTATATGGTCAACCATATTCTTTTTGTTGGACTCAATAGCGCTATCGCGCTTCAGCTCAAGCTGTTTTTCCTTCTTGCCCTTATTGAAATCTACTGTATATGAGAATATGCCGAACGTGCCCGGTGCGCCGCTTGCGCTGAGCAGAGCGCCCAATTTAGTCTTGAATTCTCCCCAGAGCTTATTGGAGTCTCCCAATCCTTTCAATATGACGTTATTCTTTTCCAAAATACCCGGGGCGTTCTTTCCCAGGAAAACGCTATCGGGAACCAAGTCCTTAAGCTCCTCTACTATTATAGGCTCGGCGGTTGGCGCTGCCTCCGGCCCTTTGGCCGCGCCTGTCTCGAGATAAAGCATAACCTCTATATTACATAGTTGTACCCTGGCCTGGTCCAGAAGGTCTCTATAGCCGACAGCGCCTAGATCAACATCTATCGCATCAAGCTCGCCCGAGGCATCTTTATCAAACCTTCCTTTAACATTGACATCATAATTTTTTATCTGTTCCTGCAGCGACCTTATCGTCTTTTCGGCAGTCTCCTTACTTATCCTTAACTCTGCTAGCCGCTGGTTCCTGTCATGCTGTTCCAACGCGTGCCCTATCTTCCTGTCGTTCTCAAATATCTCCGCCTCCTTCACCTTTCTCAAATTATCCATCTGGCGCGCGGTCCTCACGCCAAAGGCATTTACGACCGGCTCTATCAAAAATCTCATTATAGGATCGCTTAAGTCAAATATCGGCCCGGTGGGGAAGCCGAACCCGATACCTACCCTGACAGGATCCATAGCTTTTCTAGCGCCTATATTATGCACCGACGCCAGGTGAAGGGCCCCGGCGCGCAGAACACTCAAGCCTTCTTTTGAGGTATCCGCAGGCACAGCCTTTCCTATATATTTTTTTGCCGCGTCAAGTATCTCCTGCAGTTTTTCAGGAGTGAATTCAAAGTCTATGTTTTCATTGACATTATAACCGAGGACATCTTTTATCTGGAGGTTTGTAAGCTCAAGCCACATGACGTACTGCCTTTTCGTGCTCTCGGCCGCAAGCAGCATCGCCTTGGCCCCCAGGAGAGCGTCCTTATCATACTTCTTGTAGCGCGGGTCAAATCCCTTCTTGACCTCCGCATAGGCATCCTGATAAAGCTTTATACGCTCGTCAATGCGCACAATAGCGGCCTTAAGAGCAATATTTCTAAATGCCGCGTTCAGTAGGCTCGAATAATGATATTTACGGGCAAGCTCTATATCATACTTGGAAGCATCTAGCTCGGCGTCCCTTACCATTCTGTAATACTTCTCTCTCTCTTCGCGGAAGAGATTAAAGTCTAGCATGATGGCCGCGCCTATCTGCGGAGGCTGGCCCAGCACCGCCTCTATGACAAGGTAAAGATTGGGGTTCGCCTTCAGGAGCTCGGCGGTCCAACCCGCCTCCCTGAGCTCTCTTTTGGCTATAGCTTCCTCCTCCTTCCATGACAGCGGGAAGTCAGATTGTATAATATCGTAAGCATCTTCAAATGAACGCTTTTCTAACGCTTCACGGACTTCCGGAGCGATCTTCTTTTCCTTATTGAACTCCCACTTTTTATCGAAGAATTTAAAAGACTCGAATTTCTTCAGGTCGGTTTTATTCAGGAGGTAGGTCTCCTTCGTGCTCTTATTCGTCAATACTACAACTATATCATCGCGCTTCTTATAGCCCTTCTTATCCTCTTTCGACACATCTTCTGGGTTGAATAAACCTGTGGACGCTCCGTATCTGTAGAACAGACCACCGTTACCCTTCGTGTAATATACGGTTTTCTTGTCGTTATACTCCATATGATATTCATAGTCCCACGGGCTTGTGGCAAAATTCGGTCTCAGTATCTCTGACTTTTTAAGCATGCTCTTTACGCGCTCGACCGCTTTTTCAACCGTAAGGTTCTGAAGATCCTTATTGACAGGCATGACCTTTGTTATTTTGCCGGTAGCCGGATCCTTGGCAAGATCCAGATATGTCTTGACGGCCTGTAAGGAGCGCAGATACAGCTTCAGATTATAATAGTCGCTGATGGCGTCATTCAGGGGTCTGGTAAGGCCGGGAGTCGTCGTCTTCTCTTTTCCTCTGAGCACCTTTATCCTGTCATCGAGCACCTTGAGCCTCTCTTCATTTTTCTTTATCATATCACCAAGGCCGCGTGAATTGATCTCGTCGTCTTTTAAATTATAAACGCGCTGCAGCATCGCTATGACGCATCTTATCCCGGCTGCATTGGCCTCCGTCCAAGCTGCCCGTCTGGCCGCCGGAGTATATCCCCAATCTGTTATATTTATCCTGAGGGATGCGGTTAAGGAAGCGCCGCCCTTAATCGCTATCTGCAATCCTATGTTTGCCTCCCATACGGCACGCCCGGCTGTATCCGGCGATTTTTCCGCAACCAGCATGTGCTTAAATAGCGCCTGGTGTTCATATGTCTTTTCAAAATCAACGCCCTGGATATCCGCTGACGCGCCCAACACATCTTTAACGCCTATGAACCATTTGTCGAAGCAACGGTTCTGCAGGCCAAGGTCTCTCCTTATAAGGGCCTGCGAATTTTTTACCAGGCCATATTGTTTTACCACTTCACCGCATGCGTTCTGGTAAGCGGAGAGGTTCTCGAGTATGGCTTCCTTGGGCATCTCCGTCCTAAAACTGTCTCTGGCGCGTTGCGCGGAGGCGTCAAGGCGTTCCCAGGCCGCTTCATAGGCGCTTACGCGTTCATTTGCGTCTAGATAAGACTTTATCGCATCTTTGGTGACCCTGGTTACCAGGGCTTTAAAATCTTCATTCGCCGCGAGCGCATTAAGTTTCGCCACTTCTATCTTTGCCTGCGTCTGCGAATCAAAATGCACCCATACGCCGAGCGATGCGGCGCTTGTCCCGCCGACGCTTACTACCAATTTAAGCAGTTCCTTGAAAGTTACGTAGTCGATATTTATGCCGGCCTCTTCCACATACCGCTTTGCTATCTCTTTCAGAAGATTCTGCTGTATATGTAACTTTATATATTCGTGCGGCCCCAAGGCATGGCTGAAATCCTGGTTCGCGAGCTGCGCCTTGATGGTCAGGAACGGCAGATCTATCTTCTCCCATTCATCTGCCCCCTGATAACGTATTTCAAACTCATAATCTTTGGCATCCTTCATCGTCTCGATGAGTTTATTCCCGTCGTCCCATAAGACCGCCGCTGCACTGGGCTTTATCTCGAACTCATTAAATTCGTTTCCGTCCAGGAAGGCGTGGGTCGCGCGCGCATCACCAGGTGCTACGCGCTCCTTATAGAAGCCTTTCTTGAATAAGAATTGCACCCTGTGTCCGCTTGTCGTTTTAGGATCCTTGGGGTCGACCTTATCCAGGTCCACTATCGTGATGTCATTATCGAACTTCCTCAAAACTATAAGATTGGCAGTGATGACGGTTATGTTCTTGATCTCTTTTTTGGACTTACCCTTGCGGGCGCGGACTGCAAAATTAAATACTGAACCGGGCTGCGGCTTCAAGGTCTCTCTGTCTCGCGTTAACTCAGTTCTTATCGCGGCAACTCTTTCATCAACTTTCTTTCCGGCCAGTTCCATCTGCGCGCGGCCAGCTTCATCTTTTATCTTTTCCTTCTCTCCTGTTGTTTTGCGAAGAGCCTCTTCTCTGGACTTCTTTAACCCGCTCATCTCTCCATATAGTGCGTCCAAATCGTCACGAATTTTCTTTTCTGCGGTAAACAAGTCGCCGTTTTTCCTGAACGTGGACTTTCCGAATTCTCCTACCCTACTTGTTATCTTCTCTATCTTTTCATTGAAAGCGGCTATGGCTTTTTTCTCTTCTGCGCTGAACACCTTCTCGAGCGGAGCCATCCATTCCGTTCTCAGATTATCCAGCTTGTTCCGCATATCCTTTACAGAATTATCGCGTGTTGAGTCTAGATGTTTCTGGCTGCGTTCGGCGAGCCTCTCTTTTCCTGTAACAATAGGATTTACCGTTGTTGTAGGACGTGACGCCGCTTGAACCGCAGGAGCAGTGGTTAGGATCAAATTTCCGGTTGGCGACTTGTTAGACATAGCCACCAGCTCTTTTGGTAAAGGTGGAGGCGGCGGCGGTGGAGGTGATCCTGCCCCGGGACCTATGGCGGCGATTCCCGCACCAGCTGTTCCGCCTTCTGGCAGCGCCTTCTTCTCTTCCTTGGTAGGCGTTTTCGTTTGTTCTCGGGCCAGCGCAGCCTGTCTAGCCTTAAGTCTTTCCGCATATGACGTTATCTCTCTTCCGCTATTTTCCACCATGGCGATCAGCACCGGCAGCTCTGTACCTTTTAGCGGGGACTTCTCCGCTCTCAGCTTTTCTACACTCGCCAGCTGATCTTTATTACCCTTTATCTTCGCCATCAATGCGACATGCGTCTCATCTTTCATCTTAGCGTGAAGGCCCAGGATCGCCAACTGCGCATCCAACACTTTCCCTTCAAATACGGGTCTCTCATTTTTGTTCGTGCTTTTTTCTAAAGCTTGCGTTGCGTCGGTCAATGTCTTTTTGGCGGCGGCGATCAGGGGCGTGAATTTACTTACTATCTCGGGGGCATGGTCTTCAATAGCTATTCTCTGACCAAGACTATCCTGTTCGGATGTAAGGCGTTCTATCTGTGAGCCAAGCCTTCCAACTTCCTGCTCTATGAGAAGAGCCAGCACTGGTAGCGTTGTTCCTTTAAGGATCATATCCTCATCTGGCTTCTGAAGATACATGCGCGCTGCCGGAGAGACCTGCGCTTGAATGGCCAGGGCTCCTCTTGCTTTATCCAGCTGCGCAGACATACCTTTAACGTTCTTTATCCTTGCTAGAGCCTGGGCTAATATATTATCTT
>CAYVCD010000089.1:0-5478 GCA_964450115.1 uncultured Planctomycetia bacterium | reverse complement strand
AACATACGATCCCCTGACATTAAATCCCGATTTTTACACTGTGGGTGTCCATTCGATCGGCCTGTTTATAAAAAACGGCCAGCCCATAGAGATACCGTCGGGTAGCGGCAGCAGGGTAATCTCAGTGGGCATGACAGATCCCGTGCCGCCAACCTCCGACGAGCAGCACCCTATTAAAGCCTCGGGCATAGCTTATACATACTCTGATGGCGTACCTCTCAATGTGGCAGAAACCGGCAAAGACGGTTATATTTACGCGTCCGTCCAAAACCTTACTGACCATGTGATCGAGAATGCCAATTTTAACATATATCTTGCCGGGCAGCGTATCGGGCCGGATGGGCCAAGAAGGATCGAAGCAGGAGGCTATGCTACAGAACGCATACCTAAGAAATTCGACCAGCCTGGACGATATAAGATGGAGCTTTCCGTTACGGGTGAGAGAGACCCTGATTATAACTATACGGTGAGTTATATAGAAGTGACACGCGATATATACGAATTGATACGCAGGGAATTGGCGCGTAAACCGATCCGGGTTTACCCGAAGGGCACCGCGACGCCGGTGACGAGAATAGCTTGCGGCAGAAAATGTAATATTATTACGGGCATTTCGAATGTGAGCATCGCCCCCGCTAAAGATATTCCGGTAGAATTGAAGATTGACGGCGTTGTCAAGAAATCCGAATCGCTGGACTTGGGGCCGATGGAGACCAGGCTTTTCATTTTGCACGACTATGCGTTCACCAGGGCCGGCAATCACAAGATATCGTTATCCATAGACACGCCGGAGCGCCGGGCGACAGAGAGGAACGCGACCAACAACGAGGCTTTTGCGAACATACTCGCCATGGCGGTCATTCCCACTCATGACGCCGCTGTGAAAACTTTCGAGCTTGCAAACCCGGTTTCTCCTACCAGGCCCGATCATGCGCCTTACAGGACTGTCGTTGATGCTTCCGGGCTCAAGAGCTCATCGGGCAACAAAAATATCACCATTTATGAGACTCTTATAGGAGAGGATAACACCGTCGTGTACAATATCCAGAATACGAAGTCGACGCCTATAAGTAACCTGCGCGTGGTCGTATATGTGGATGGCGCAATAAAAGATGACAGGCGGCTTAATATCGCGGGTAACGAGACAACTCCTCCCGTCACCATCCGGGGAATAAAGTTCCGTACGCTGGGATTTCACTCCATTTCAATAGCTCTTGATCCGGACAACGAACTCCCCGAAACCGACGAAAACACCAATAACAACGACAGGATATTTATCAGGGCCGGCTCTTCCGGCAACCTCGGCCAGACCCAGCATACCGTTACCGGAGAAAAGAAAGGAACGATGCCCACGGATATCCGGGCAGTTGATATCGGTTTTATCCCGGACGGCGCCAAGGGTTATCTGGATCAAATATATAAAGGCGAAAGGGGCTCCCTGGTAGGGATCTTCAGCAACGATTCAATGGCAGAAATGCAAAATGTCAAAATTCAGATCATTGATAACGGCAAGGTCGTCAGGCAGGCCATGAAGCCGTCGGTAAAAGGGTTGACGACGGAAGAATTCCGGGTCGATAATTATTCGTTCAATACCCTGGGGAAACACAGATTGATCTTTACCGTCGACCCGGACAACACTATAAAGGAAAAGGATAAGAAGAATAACTATGTAGCGCATACCGTCCGTGTGATACCCAGGACCAAGAGGCCGACCGCTTCTTCGTACGACGCCTCGGGCGCGGTGAGGGATATCTTAGGCTCGTTCGATCAGCCTAAGAAGCCAGGCCCTTACACCCCGCCGCCTGATACTCCGCCTACGACATATACGCCGCCCAAGGTGACTACCACGACCGTTGACCAGGGCGGCAGTTCGTCCGGCACCTCTAAGAAGAAGGTGCCGGTCTTTACGACAAAAGGTTTGGGAACATAAAAAAAGGAGGGGATATGGAAGTTAAAGATCTTGGTAAGACGTCAACCGGCATGCAGCCGAATATGGAAGCGCTCTTGTGCTATGTCTTTGGTTTCATCACCGGCATAGTCTTCTATCTGGTAGAAAAAGAGAATAAGTTCGTCAGGTTCCACGCGATGCAGTCGATAGTGGTATTCGGCGGACTCTTCGTCATAGGGTTTATTGTAATGCTTATCCCGTTGGTAAATCTGGTATTCTGGGCCGTTGAAGCGGTTCTATGGATATTGCTGATGGTAAAAGCATATCAGGGCGAAAAATTCAAATTGCCTTTAGCGGGCGATATCGCGGAAAAGAATTCATAAGATGAAGAGATCGATAGCGGTTATAACGCTCATATCCGTTCTGCTTATTACGTCCTGTATTTTTGTCCGGGCAGGGTGGGCAAAGTCAATGAAGGTGCCCACCGTGGAAGAGATGGCCAGGGAGAATAAGGTTAAGCTGATAGATAAGAATGAAAAAGAGTGCGACGCTGGAAAAGGCGAAAGATTCGATATCGGCATAGTTATTAACGCCAATTGGGATGAGAACGCGACCTATGTATTTCCTTCGAAGGATGGCCCAAGCTATACACGGTGGAACTATAAGTGCGAGTATATATCCCGCTTTACCACCCGCGTTTATGTTATGCGCAATCTCCTTCCTCCGGATAGGGTTGAAGTCGCGGAAGCGTCTTTCATGATATATCCCAAAGATATAACGGGCACATTTTCTATCAGCAAAAGCGTGACCGCCGATGGAGTAAAAGCCACGCCGGGCCCGTCCGGTATTTTTGGCGGAGCCGATACCAGCGCAGATGCTAATGAGCATAAATTCCATTTAGACATGACATTAACAGGCTTAGTGGTGCCTACCTACGGCGGAGCCCCGATGATCACGATCACAGCTTTCATGGCGGGATTGGAGCCCGATGTCGCTTTGGAGCTCGCCAAGATGGGGCCGCAGCCGAAAATAGCCGAATCGCCGTTATTTAAAGAAAAATTTGACAAAGCCTTCTTTAAAGCGTTGATAAGGATAGAAGATCTGTCCATAGAGCGGCTGAAGCAGGGCCCCATCGTAAGAGATATCACAGATTCGAGAAGCGGTCCGGGCCTTATGAGAAAGTCGGCCGCTTCAGGCAGCATGAATTGTTCTTTCAATATCAGGGCGAGCGTTTATCTTAAGAGGCCTCAGGACGACGGATATGTGCCGAGCCAGCCATCGAGCCCATGGTACGATTCCGGAGAGCCTCCTTCGGGGCCCGAGGGTCCCGGCGGGCCAGGCAATGTAAAAAACCCAAAACCGCCAGAAAAGGAAACTCCTAAAGGATCATCCGGCAAAGGCAAGGCGCCAGGATTAACGGGCAATCCGCCTGAAACAGACAGGGTCCGGGATGTAAGGGCGAAGGCCAGGAGAATGTTTGACCGAGCTCTGCGCGAATCAACCCTCAATAAAAACTCATACAATTTCCTTGGAAAAGATTATACGGGCTTAAATGAAGGTATGCGCAAAAAACTCCTGAGCCTTTTCATAAGAGCCGGAACAGAAGAATGGGTGACTATAAGTAAGAGCCCGGAATACTATGCCGATAAATTTGTGGCCTTCTACAATAGCCACAAAAACCTGGAGAGCCAGCCTTTCCTGGATGTCTTACTTACGCTGATCATCATGGAATACGACTGGTCTGAAGAGGGCATAGATAAAGAAGCTCTGGCGCGCGAATATCTCGGAGATAGTCTCTACAAAGCAAATAGATTCAAATCCCGTTAAATACTGAAAAAAGGAGGATGTAAATGCGGACTGTTAAGATGACTGCGTTGATAGGCGAAAGTTTTGACAGGACGCTGGAGATACTCTTCCGGCCGTTCTCGGTGAAGAAATGGCTAAGGCTTATACTGATAGCGCTATTGGCCGGGATGCTCTTTGGCGGCAGCGGCTCCGGCGGTGGCGGCAATAACAATAGCTCAACGAAACAAGAGACGGGTAAAGCGTCATCGCAGGATATAAAGACGGCAGGCGGTGAAGAGGCTAAGGCGGCATCCAAGACGTCTATGCCGGCGCCAAGTCCCGAAGTCGCCAGAAGGAACGCGATAATAGCGGTGACGGTAGTGGTCGCCCTCCTGGCATTTTTAATATTCTTTATAGTCTTCATGACATGGGTCGGAGCAAGGTTCAAGTTTGTCTGGCTGAACGCGGTCATCAACAATACTGGTCTTATATCGGAGCCTTTTTCGCGGCACAGAAGAAGTGGGAATTCATTTTTCAAATTGTCGCTTACGTTAATCGTTCTATTTTTTCTGGTACTGGGCTTATTGATAGCCGTCGTTGGCTACGGTATGGTGAGCGCCGGCGCGTTTCAAAAAGGTTTTGCATGGACGCCTGCCGTTGCTTTAAAGATATTCCTCGCTCCGGCACTCACAGGAATAATATTTTTAATAGCCTTCCTTCTATTCGCTTTTCTGATGGACCATTTTGTAGTACTCATTATGGCTTTTGACGAATGCACTGTTTTAAAAGCATTAAAGAAGCTGGGGGCCATCCTCAGCGTGCACTGGAAAGATCTTGCGCTCTTTACGTTTATCTTCTTCCTCTTAAGCATCGCTGCAGGTACATTTGCCGGAGTGCTGGCGCTGCTCGCAATTATCGTTCTACTAATAGCGGCAGCACTGATATTCGGATTACCTTTTTTACTTCTGTGGCTTGTGCTCAAGGCGAAGGCCGTCTTTACAATTTACGCGATAATCGCGGCGATACCTTCTATCTTTGTGGCCATAACTACGCTATTGGCGATGTCGCTGCCGTTTGCGGTATTCTTCAGGGTATTTTCGCTTAAGTATTTATTGAGCCTGGGAGCAGGCTATGGTCCGGAAAGCCTGGAAAAGTATTCTGCTCGAAAGGCCGAAAGCCGTCCGGGGCGAGCGCCCGTTGTGATCAGTGTTATAGTGGTATTTTTATTGTTCTCTGTATCTATCGGAGGCCTGCTCGCCGCGATAGCGATACCCAATTTTATGCGCGCGAGGCAGACGGCGCTCGAAAAGAAGGCCGTAGAGACCCGGAATCTTTCCGTACAGGGCGCACAAAATACGCAATAATAATCACCAGTTTAAATGATGAAAAAGATACTGCATATAATATCCACGCCAAGAGGCGATGCGTCGCGCACGCTTATGGTCTTCGTATTTATCGTATCGATCTGCGCATCTCTTTATGCCGCTGAAGAGAAGGCCAAGGGATTAGAGATCGTGCCGGACACAGCGACTTCCATCGTCAATAAGGTAGAAGCGCTTATCACGGGGAATTTGGAGGTCAATATGAAGGTCGGCAAGGACAAATACAGGGACGACTATACTTTTGACCCTCAAGGCCGCAGGATACCGCGCTCTACCCTTAAAAAGTATGATTCAGGAGTCCGCTAGGCCGATAAAAAGAATATCCAAAGAACGTTTTTTCTAATATAATGTAACCACAGATAAAAAGGAGGGGCTTATGGCGGAGAATGAAGAGAAGGATGTGGCGGGTGAAAGTAAGAGCGA
>CAYVCD010000088.1:0-5539 GCA_964450115.1 uncultured Planctomycetia bacterium | reverse complement strand
CCAAAAGAACCTTCTCCAAACGGGAGGGCGATTCTAAGTTGGATATATTATATCGGAGTATCCCTTTTCGGTCAAGCAACTCTTTGAGCTTCTTCTCTTTGCAGTCTATTTCGTAACTTAACTTTACCAGTTCCACTTGCTGGTGAACATAGACCAGAGCGGTCAAAGTGACTATGCTTAAGAGTATGATGTATTTGAAAAGTCTCATGCTTGCTGCTCTATCCTCTCGGCAACCCTTAATTTGGCACTTCTTGAGCGGGGGTTCTTTATTACCTCCTCATGCTCCGGGATCAAGGGTTTTTTTGTTATAATTTTTAAGACTCCTAACTTCGAATATCCCTTAAAAGTGTTCTTTACTATCCTGTCCTCAAGCGAATGAAAAGATATTACCACCACCCTGCCGCCTGTCTTCAACCAGAATATGGCACTCTTCAATGCCTCTTCGAGCGCGCCGAGCTCGTCATTTACAAAGATCCTTATGGCCTGAAATGTGCGGGTCGCCGGGTCTATTCTTAAATTTCTGTATTTATAACCTACCGCTCTCTTTACTATAGCGGCCAGCTCTGCTGAGGTCTCGATGGGTTTCCGCTCCCGCGCCTCTTTAATAAACCTGGCGATCCTGTTATGGAAACGCTCTTCCCCGTACTTCTCTATTATTTCAGAGAGCTTATCTTCTTTATACTTATTGACCACATCATACGCCGTGATATCGGAGCTCTGGTTCATCCTCATATCCAACCGGCTATCAGACCTTATGCTGAAGCCCCTGGACTCATCATCCATCTGATATGACGAAATCCCTACGTCCAGCAAAACAGCATCTACGTTCTTAATATTCTGTATCTTAAGGATCCTGTCGATATTCCTGAAGTTATCATTGACTAGAGTGATCGAATCGCTGAAATTACTCAGCCTCTCCTTCGCTATGGCGAGCGCCCCTGGGTCGGTATCTATACCTATGAGCCTTCCTCCGGGGAGTATAGCTTTTAGTATCTCCTCCGAATGCCCCCCGCCGCCGACCGTAGCGTCAACCACAACGGCGCCTTTTGAAAGGTTCAGATAGCCTACGGCCTTATTCAACAATACGCTTTGATGCACAACTAAATATAACTCCGGTATTATAAGAGCTTTGTCTGCAGTTCTATTCTATGAAAAGAAAATTTCTTTAACGCGTCTCCATCCATGCCGCAGAGCGCCGGATCGCCGTTTAGCGCCCGGACCTTGCGCATCCTCTCGATGAAGCAATCCATGCTGGAGTTATAGAGCTTCACCTTCTTTATAGACCTACGATACCTCGGACTCATGAAGACCACCTCCCCCATTACTCTTCCTTGGCCATTAACTTCTCTGCAATCTCCTCGAAAGAACCTTTCGAGCCCTCATAATAATCGCGCCACATCTCCTTCGCCCATATCTCAATTCTGTTCGAAACGCCTATTATCATAATGTCTCTCTTAATGTCGGCAAAGTCCTTCAGGTACTTCGGCAGTAAAATCCTGCCCTGACCATCACATTCAACCTGGGTCGCTCCTGAAAAGTAGAGTCTGTTAAATTTTCTGGACTCCGAATTTGTAAAAGGCATCGATTTGAACTTCGACTCCTGAGCCTTCCACTCGTCCTCCGTAAACAGAAAGAGGCACTTATCCAGGCCCCTGGTTATGTAGCATCTCTTTATATCGTATTCCTTGAAGAAATCGCGGAATCTCGACGGGATTATGATGCGTCCCTTTTTATCTATTGTATGTTCATGCTCACCATAGAACATGACTTTTAATCCTCCACTTTATACCACTTTTCACCACTACGTAATACAAAGTATACACTACACCCCCACCCTTGTCAAGCGTATTGGAGGTAAAAAAAGAGGAGCGGTAATTTCTTACCGCCCCTCATCTTTAGCAAACCTATAAGCCGAGTTTTGTCTTGCCACGCACCTTTCGACGCGTGACGAGATGGTCATCTATCTAGCCGCCGGATTGCTCCTGCGGTCGAGCGACCTTACCCGTCCCGATACTGACGTATGTACAGTAAGGGCGAGCAACCCTTAGATCGGGACCTATTTGATCTTGCTCCGCGTAGAGATTGCCTCGTTTCACCCCCTGAACCCGAAGGTTCAGGTCTCGTCTCTGTGGCTCTATATCCTCGTCTCGCGACGGGCGGCCATTAGCCGCTACGCTGCTCTTTGGAGCTCGGACTTTCCTCCCCACCCTTGCGGATGAAGCGACCATCCGGCCTGCTAAATTAAACTCGCTAAATTTATTGCCCTGTTAACCAGCTTGTCCGCTTCCTTATTCTTTTCGCGATCGATATGCCTGATCTCAAAGCTCTTAAAGCTCTTCAGCATATTCATCGCTCTCTCAAAAAGCGGTTTCAAGCCAGGGTCCTTGACCCGGTAATCACCCGCCAGCTGTTTCACCACAAGCTCGCTATCCAGATTTACAACTATTTCATCTATCCGTAACATCAGCGCTTCTTCCAATCCATAAAGGAGCGCGTTATATTCGGCTATATTGTTTGTCGCCTCTCCGATGTATTTTGAGACCTCTTTCAATCTCTTGCCGTTGGCGTCGAGGATCACCACCCCCACGCCCGACGGGCCCGGGTTCCCCCTTGAGCCGCCATCCACATATATTTCTATGCGTTTATTCTTCAAGGTAAAGTATCCGCGCGCAGCTTCCGCAGCAGACAAGCTCTTTCTTGGTCCTTATCTCGTGTATGACCTGTGACGGTAATATCCTGAAGCACCCCTGACAGGAGTCACCCGCAACGGGGACAACCGCCAAGCCGTCTTTGCTCCTGACGATCCTGTCGTACTTGGCAAGTATCGCCTTATCTATCTTTCCGGCAAGAAGAGCCCTCTGTGCATTGAGGCCTTCCGCCTCGGCTTTTATACGGCTGACCTCCTCATTGAACTTCTTCTTCTGCTCTGTCAGCTTAACCTCTTCTGTCTTTAGGAACTCTTTTTCCTTGGATATCTTCTGGTTCTCAGCGTCCATCTGGTCGAATATTTTCAATATCTCTTCTTCTATCAATGAATTATCTGCTCTCGCTCTGCCTATTTCCCCTTCCAGAGCGGCATACTCCTTGTTGGTCTTGACCTGATTAAGTTGGGACTGGAACTTCTTTATCGAGCCTTCCCTGGTCTCAAGGTCCAGCTCTTTCTCTTTACGCTTCATCTGAAGAGCTTTGAGGGCATCTTCCGACCTCTTCAGGTTGCTCTTCTTCTCCTCAAAGGCGTCATCCATCTTTTTGAGCTCCTGAGGTATCGACTCAAGCTCGCGCTCGATCCGCAATATCTGCGTGTCGAGGCACTGCAGCTCGACCAATAGCTTAAGCTGTTCTTCGAGATTCGCCATATGCTTTCTTTGTAGTAATAACCTTGTCTATCCTATTCAGATTCATGGTGGACACGACAGGATTCGAACCTGTGACCTCTGCGATGTGAACGCAACGCTCTAACCAGCTGAGCCACGTGTCCTAAATACGCCCGCCCATTATATAATCATTGGCCATAATAGGCAAGATTTTCATTACCCTTATACCATCTTTTCTTTAATGCCTATTTTGGTTATTACTGCCCTAACCCAAACTTTTTCTTTGCTTCGTCTATCTTAGCTTTTGCCTGGATAGCCAATGCGTCTTTTGCCTGACTGATCAATGACCGCGCCTGTTGAGAATTACTGTCGAGATTGCTGAGAATATACTGTGCTGCCGCAACTGCCTGGTCATATTGCTTTGAATTTATGAACGCCTTAGCCTGTCCGGCAAGATAGTCCACCTTCTGTTGGACGTTAGCCAAAGTCTGAGACTTCTCGATCGCAGCGGAACTCGAGGCCTCTTTACTTGCGCCGCAGCCTACAAGCACCAGGCTTACGCATAACAAAACCGCTACTGCAAACAGAACATTTTTCATACTACACCTCCTTTTCTTGTTAACAAATACCGTCTTTTATGATTGCTTCTTTTTCAGGCTGGCTATGCCTCTGACTACTAAAAATATAGCAGATGCGACTATAAGAAAATCGATAGTTGTGTTTATGAACTGCCCATAATTGATAGCGACTGCAGGGGCATTGCCGGTTGCCTCCTTAAGTACTATCTTTAAATTCTTAAAGTCCACTCCGCCGATCAACAACCCTAAGGGAGGCATGATTATATCATTTACCAGAGAGCTGATGATCTTACCAAAAGAAGCTCCGATCACGATACCTACCGCCATATCAACTGCATCACCTTTTATCGCAAAATCCTTGAACTCTTTTATTATAGACATATGTATACCTCCTTTAACATTATTTTACTCCAAATAAGAATCTACGCAAGTTATTTATAGGCCGGAAATTTTATTGACATTATCTCTGGCGCTGATACAATAACTTATGCGATTAGAACGGAAAGGGGGTTAAAAATGCGTAGATATGGATTTTTGGTCTCTTTAGTAGCGCTGGTCCTTTTGATCGGCAGCTTGAGCGGATGCGACAATAGAAGTCAGCTTGAAAAAGACGCTGACGCGGCTGCAAAGAAAGTCAATCAGGCATTCAAATAGTTCGGATCTTTGCAAAAAAAATACCGCCCAAATAAAAAGGGCGGTATTTTTTTATTCGATTAAAATATATCAGAACGACCAATTGACTAAAACCATGAACTCCATCGGTTTCTTGTTGCCGTTATAGTTACCGAGACCTATCTGAAGGCCGTCGAGAGATTTTGTATAATTAACGATGCCCAGCTGAACTCCGTGCATCTGGCCAGCATAATTAACAAATCCGGCCTGTAAACCCTTGAACGAATCCTGGCTGTAATTCACTACGCCGAGATCTAACCCGACCGATTGCCCCTTGGAAACATTCACAACGCCGGCTTGTATGCCATGCATGAACCCCTCTGTCCAGTTGACAAGTCCCCACTGTAAACCTGAGAGATCGCCTTCCGTAACATTTACCATACCGTATTGCAACCCGACAAAACGTTTTCCTGCGTGATTGACTATACCTAATTGCCCGCCATAGGCAGAACCCTCTACCCAGTTTCCGAGGCCTATCTCAACGCCATTTACATCACCCGTAGCTCTGTTTACGCCAAGCCAAACAAGGCTCAGTCCAGAAACATCTTTGTTAACGGTGTAAAAGACGCTAAGGCGCCCGCCTTTAATGGAATCTCCCTCCGGAACAAGCTGAATGGGATTGAATACCGCCAGCTGAATGGGCTTGACATCTTCGGCCCGCACGAACTGCGGTGTTGCAACTAAAGCCAATAATACCAAAACGACGATCCTCTTCATCATAAAACGCTCCTTTTCATCGTATAATAGAGCAACCATCTATTTCCCTTGTCGATTCAACATAAGGGAAAGGAATATTAAGGAAAACCGATTTAGGTTTTCCTTAAAACGATTTTGGCGATTAGCCCGCCCTATATACCATGTGGCGGCCGAAGGGCCAAAAAGCAATACAACACTTTTTGGGCCCGAAGGCAAAATCGTTTAGTGGTGGGCCCGCAAGGACTTGGCCATCCGGCTCGCAGAGCTCGCCTTCTGGCC
>CAYVCD010000087.1:0-5549 GCA_964450115.1 uncultured Planctomycetia bacterium | reverse complement strand
CGAGAGTCTAAATGGCGAAGCAGTGGTACGTTATACACACACAGACGGGATACGAGGATAAGGTCAGGAAGTCCCTGGAAGCTAAGATAAAGACGGGACTTGGGACCGGCGGTATTGCGCAAGTCCTTGTGCCTATAGAGCAGGTTTCTGAGATAAAGGGCGGCAAGAAGAAGATATCCGAGAGGAAGTTCTTCCCCGGTTATATACTGGTTGAAATGGAGCTTACGGACGATAACTGGTATATGATCAAGAGCATATCAGGCGTAACCGGTTTCGTAGGAGCCGGAGCCAGACCGATACCGCTGAAGGTGGATGAGATAGATACCATCTTAAGGCAGGCGAAGGACGCCAAGGAGAAACCCACTCCAAAGGTGATGTTCGAAAAGGGCGAGGCCGTGCGCGTGACAGAAGGCCCGTTCATGAACTTTAACGGGAATATCGAAGAGGCGAATGCCGGTAAAGGCAAGATCAAGATAATGATATCGATATTCGGCAGAGCGACGCCGGTCGAATTAGAGATGTGGCAAGTGGAGAAGATATAGATCATGGCTAAGAAGATAAAGACGACGATAAGGTTATACTGTCCGGCTGGCGCGGCAAATCCCGCACCTCCGGTTGGGCCAGCTTTAGGGCAGCATGGGTTGAATATAATGGATTTCTGCAAGCAGTTCAATGCAAAGACGCAAGGCCAGGACGGCTTGACTCTCCCTGTAGTTATAACGGCATATGAGGACAGGACTTTTACTTTTATTATAAAGAGCCCGCCATGCTCGGTACTTTTAAAGAAGGCATGCGGATTGGCCAAAGCAAGCGGCGTCCCTAATAAAGAGAAGGTCGGTAAAGTCACCATAGCTCAGTTAAAAGAGATAGCGACCTTAAAGATGAAAGATCTGAACGCGCCGGACATGGATAAGGCCATAAAGATGGTCATGGGAACGGCGCGCAGCATGGGTATTGACGTAGAAGGGCAGTCTTAATATGACGAAGATATCAAAAAGAATGAAAGCGGTTAACGCCTCTTTCGACAAGACCAAGACATATTCCCTGAAAGAGGCGATAGCGATAGTGAAGAAGTCTCCAAAGACTAAATTTGACGAAACCCTTGAAGTCTCCGCGAAACTTAATGTGGACCCTAAACAGGCGGCATCCTCATCCATAAGAGGGACGGTCGCCCTTCCGAACGGTACCGGAAAGAAGGTCAGGGTAATAGTATTCTGCAAAGGCGAGGAAGAGAAGAAGGCCAGAGAGGCCGGAGCCGATTTTGTCGGTGCCGAGGATCTCGCGGCTAAAATAAGCGCCGGCTGGCTGGATTTCGACGTCGCGATCGCTACTCCTGATATGATGAAAGATCTTGCGAAGCTGGGAAAGATATTGGGCCCTCGCGGGCTAATGCCTAATCCGAAGTCCGGCACAGTTACCCCGGATACGGCACGGGCCATAAAAGAGGTAAAGGCAGGTAAGATAGAATTTAAGATGGATAAGCAGGCGGGTGTACATGCGCCGGTAGGTAAGATGTCATTCACAGAGGAAGCGCTCTTTTCGAATGCGCATGTTTTGATCGACGCGATAATGAGCTCCAATCCGGCCGGGCTTAAAGGGCATCATGTGAAGTCGTTGTATTTATCCTCGACTATGGGCCCCGGGGTAAAGCTGGATATAACCGAATTCAGGTAAAAAATTATGGAAAAGAAACAGGGATACGGAAAACTCTGTAAAGACAGGATGATCGGCGAGATCCTGAGCGACATAAAGGAACGCCCCAATTTTTTCATCACCAATTTTATGGGATCCTCGGTTTCGGACCTTGAAAGCGTCAGGAAGAGCCTGAGACCCTCCAAGGGCACATTCTTTGTAGTGAAGAATTCAATGATGAACGTCGTTCTTGATCAATTAAAGCTGGAAGACGCCAAGCCGCTTATAGATGGCGGAGTAGGCATATCGTTGAGCGGTGATGATATTGTAGCTACGTCAAAGGTCCTGGTCAACTTCTCGAAGACCCATGAAAAGTTCAAGATAAAAGGAGCTGTAATAGATGGCAAGCTCGTGGCGGTGGATAAGGTCAAAGAGATGGCCAGCCTTCCTTCGAAGGAAGTTCTTTTGGCGCAGGTCGTGGGCGGCATAAAGGCGCCGATAACAGGTTTTGTAGGCGTACTGGGCGGATTGCTCAGGAAGTTCGTGTATGTAGTGGATGCCGTAAAGGTAAGTAAAGAAAAGCGCCATGAGGCGCAACCAACACAATAGGAGAGGGAGGAGATAGCAAAATGGAAACAAAAGAGGTAAAGGTGGAATTGACCAAAAAGATGAAAGATGTGATGGATAGTATCGGAGCGATGACGGTCCTTGAGCTTGCAGACCTTGTCAAAGCTCTCGAAGATAAGTTCGGAGTATCGGCTGCGGCACCGGTCGCTGTTGCGGCTGCGGGCGCAGGAGCCGGCGCTGCCGGAGCGGCTGTCGCTGAAGAGAAGACTACATTCAACGTAGTGCTTACGAGTGCAGGCGCCAACAAGATCAACGTCATTAAAGAACTGCGCACTCTTACAAGCCTCGGCTTGAAAGAAGCGAAGGACTTGGTTGACGGAGCTCCCAAGACGATAAAAGAAGGCGCAACGAAAGAAGAGGCCGACAAGATAAAGAAGCAGCTGGAAGCGGCAGGCGGCAAGGTCGAGTTAAAATAAGGTTATTGATGCTTAAGAGAAAAAGTTACGCGAAGATAGAGGAATGTTACGAGCTTCCGAACCTACTGGAACTCCAGCTGGAGTCCTACAGGGAGTTTCTGCAGACGGATGTTGCTAAGTCCAAGCGCAAGAATATAGGGTTGGAGTCGGCATTCAGAGAAGTATTCCCGATAGAGAATTCAGACGGTGAATACAAGCTGGAATATTTAAGCTACAGTATCGGCAAACCTAAATACCAGATATATGAATGCCAGAAGAGAGGCATGTCCTATGCCGCTCCTTTGAAGCTGATGCTGCGCTTAAAATCCAAGAAGGAGACTAAGGAGCAGGAAGTCTATCTTGGAGACATCCCTCTGATGACCGATACCGGGACTTTTATCATAAACGGTGATGAAAGGGTCGTGGTCAGCCAGCTGCATCGTTCTCCCGGTATATCTTTCGAAGAGGAGATGCACCTGACAGGCAAGAAGATATTCTCCGCAAGAGTCATCCCTTACCGCGGCGCATGGATAGAGTTCGAAATAGATATAAATGACGTCCTTTACGTTTATATAGACAGAAAGAGAAAGTTCCTGGCGACGTCCCTCTTAAGAACATTCGGATTTTCCACAGATGAAGCTATAGCGAAAGCCTTCAGTGGTATAGATAAACACGAGCTTTCGAGGCATTCACAGCTTGAAAAACTGATAGGCCAGACTTTGGCGCATGATGTCATCGAGAAGGAGGCCAATCTTTTAGTGGCCGAGAAGAATCAGCCCATAACTAAAGAGCTGGCTGACAAGATATGGGATGCCGGCATACGTAATATAGAGGTCTTAAGGACTTCATATCCCGAAATTTTAAATACATTGAAGAAGGATAATAATAAGACAAAAGAAGATGCCGCGCTTGATATATACAGAAAGATGAGGCCCGGAGATCCCCCGACAGCCGAGTCGGCCGCTACTTTGGTAGATAAGCTATTCTTCGACATAAAGCGTTATGATCTGGGTGGCGTGGGCCGTCATATGCTGAACCGCAAGCTGGGAATGAAGGTCTCTCTTGAGGAGAGACTGCTCACCGCGGATACATTGATAAAAGTGATATTGGGATTGATAGCGGTAAAGAACGGCGAAGCCAATATAGACGATATCGACCATCTTGGTAACAGGCGTGTGCGCTGCGTCGGAGAGCTTCTATTGAATCAGATAAGAATAGGGATGGTAAGAGCCGAAAGAGCATGTCGGGAGAGGATGAACTTATACGACCTGGCCAACGTGATGCCGCATAATCTTTTGAATGCCAAGCTCATCTCCAGCGTGATAAGAGATTTCTTCGGCCGCAGCCAGCTTTCACAGTTCATGGACCAGACCAATCCGCTTGCAGAGATGACGCACAAGAGACGCTTGAGCGGCCTCGGACCCGGCGGCTTAAACAGGGATAGGGCGGGATTCGAAGTCCGCGACGTTCACTACTCGCATTATGGCAGACTCTGTCCGATAGAGACCCCTGAAGGACCGAACATCGGACTCATATCTTCGCTCAGTACCTATGGAAAACTTAATGAGTTCGGATTCATCGAGACCCCTTACCGAAAAGTGGAGAATGGAAGGGTCACGGAAAAGATAGATTATCTCTCGGCTGACATAGAGGATATGTATGTAATAGCCCAGGCGAACGCGAAGATCGACGCGAAAGGTCACTTCGTGGAAGACAAGATATTCAGCCGTTTCAAAGACGATTTTATAAAGGCAGCTCCCAAAGATATTCAATATATGGACGTCTCTCCGAGGCAGCTCGTGAGCGTTGCCGCCAGTCTCATACCGTTCTTAGAGCATGATGACGCTAACCGCGCGCTGATGGGCTCTAACATGCAGAGACAGGCCGTTCCGTTGATGGACCCGGAGGCTCCTTTTGTCGGCACCGGAATGGAGTACAGGACCGCTAAGGATTCCGGAGCGGTGGTCATCGCCACAGGAGCCGGCAATGTTTCGAGCGTCGATTCGGAAGAGATAGTGGTAAGCGGCAAAGTATATAAACTTAGAAAATTTGAAAGATCAAACGCAAACACATGCATCAACCAGAGGCCATTAGTTAAAGTCGGACAATCCGTAAAAGCCGGCGAAGTAATAGCCGATGGTGTAGGGACGAAAGACGGAGAGCTTGCTTTGGGCAGGAACATCCTCGTAGCTTTTATGCCTTGGCGTGGATATAACTTCGAAGACGCCATTCTCATGAGCCAAAAACTGGTAAGCGGGGATGTATTCACATCCATTCACATAGAAGAATTCGAGGTCGAAGCCAGGGATACGCGCCTCGGCAATGAAGAGATAACGCGCGACATACCTAATGTAGGCGATGAAGCTTTAGGCAATCTGGACGAGAGCGGCATAATACGCTTGGGCGCGGAAGTCGGGCCCGGAGATATTCTGGTGGGCAAGGTTACGCCTAAGTCTGAGACCGAGCTCTCTCCGGAAGAGAAGTTATTGCGCGCGATATTCGGCGAGAAGGCGGGAGATGTAAGGGATACATCATTGATAGCGTCTCCGGGAGTAGAGGGCATAGTGGTAGATGTCAGGGTATTTGCCCGCCGTGATGCGCGTTCGAAGACCAAAGAAGAGAGAACTATAGAACTTAAAGAGATAAAGGCCCTCGAAGCGACTTTTGAAACACAGATAAACAAGATAAAAGAAGAGAAACAGAAGAAGCTGCATAAGTTACTGTCCGGCCAGAAACTTGCTTCAAGTATTTTGAATCAGGAGTCCGGCCGCGTCCTGATAGCTCAGGGCAGGACGATAAGAGTCAAGGATCTGGGCAAGATAGTGGAGAAGGGCGATCTAGACAGCATAAAGATACATAATAATCCGGAAGTCGAGCAGGAGATATTGAGAGTAG
>CAYVCD010000086.1:0-5574 GCA_964450115.1 uncultured Planctomycetia bacterium | reverse complement strand
GTACTAAAAAACTTGAAAGGGTAATTGATGTCCACACATAAAAAAGCTCCAAGCTGGGGGAAGCTTCAGGACTGGTTCGTTGAGAAGCTGATGGACCATCAGGGCGGGATATCGCCGCTGGGCCCTAATCCCAATCTCTTCAATACATCTTTGTCCAGGGAAGGTATGTTGCAGAAACAGGACTATCAATCGTTCCTGGAGGCGGCATCCAGGACCATGATAAGATTTAAGAAGCCCGAGCACCTTATCAAGATGATAGTCAAGACTATCGACGACCAGCTCAAAGTAATGCATACCGCAGTCCTTCTCTATAAAGAAGAGAAACAGTCTTATATTTTAATAGATTCTAAAGGCACCACCGGTTTGAGGATCCCGGTAGGCTTCGTACGGCTATCCGTTGATAATCCTTTGATAGACGTCTTCAGCGATAAGGACAGTTTTTTCATATCTGAGACCGGCATACTGAATTACGACGACATAATATGCGGCTTAAGAAATAGGTCCATACTGGAGCTTCAGCCGAACCTATATGATAAGCTCCTCGCGATAAAGAAGCAGATGGATCTTTTGAAAGCCGTGCTCTGCGTGCCCTGTTACTTTAAGAGAGACCTACTCGGGATACTGGTCCTGGGCGAAAAGATATCCGGCGAATCCTTTAACCGCGAGGAGATGGGATTCTTCGTCACTTTAGCCAATGACGCGGCCATGGCCATCGCCAATGCCCAGTTGATAGAAAATCTGCAGCAAAAGATAGAGGAGGTAAAGGAGTTATATGTCCGCGAGCATAGGATATTTATCCACACATCCATAGCTCTGGCGGCCGCTATTGACGCGAGAGACCAGTACACTCACGGGCATACGGAGAGAGTAACGAACTATTGCCTTTCGATAGCGAAGGAGCTCGACGGAGTCCCGGAGGTTGGCAATTATAAGAATTTCAGGGAGACTCTCCAGATATCGGCGTTACTTCATGATGTAGGCAAGATAGGCATACCGGACTATATATTAAGCAAGAACGGGAAACTGACGCCGGAAGAATACGAAGAGATAAAGAAGCATTCCATAATAGGGGCTACTATATTGTATCCTATTAAAGAATTGAGCGATGTTGCCAAGGAGGTGCGGCATCATCAGGAGTGCTATGACGGCTCAGGCTATCCCGATGGCCTGGCGGGTAACGACATACCTCTTGTGGCTAGGATCATAGCGGTAGCCGATGCATTTGACGCCATGACCACGAACAGGCCCTACCGGAAGAAAAAGACCGTTGAAGAAGCCGTCAGGGAATTAAAGGCAAAGTCGGGAACGCAGTTCGACCCGATCATAGTCAGCGCCTTCCTATTGGCGTACGAAAAAGGGAATATACTTAATAACGGCAAGCCATAGAGCAGTTTTTGCTTACGGTTTTGCGGGCGAGACTACGCAGAGCAGTTTTGTGTCATGACTATGTGTGTTCTTAAAAAAATGCGGCCCGGATCCCTCGAAGTATAATGTATCACCCTTCATCAGATGGTATTTTTCTTCACCTATGTTTGCCTCGATCTTTCCATCCAGTACGTATACAAATTTCTCGATCCCCGGGCGCGTCTGTTCCTTATGAGTTTTTCCACTCTTGCTTATCTTGATCAGTATGGGTAGCATCTTCTTGTTCAATACTTTCGATGCAAGTATCTCCTCCGAGGTTCTTTTATCATGGACGAAGACTTCTGCCCGGGATCTCTGTTTCTGCAGATCAATGGCTTTTTTTGAGTGATATAGGTTTTTGTAAAGCTCAGGCAGGGCTATGTCAAGCGCATCGCAGATCTTCATATGCGACTCAAGGGTGCCGGTCATCTTGCCGTTCTCCATCCTGCTCAATGTGGCGAGCGCTACTCCCGACTTATCGGCAAGTTCGAGCAGGGTCATCTTATTCTCTTTGCGCAAAGCGTGTATCGTTTTACCTATGCTCATTAATAGCTCCTTTTTTATTCAGTATACCATGATTTGATTTTTTGTCAATACCGGTTTGACGCTTCTTAAAAACAAAAATCCCTGCCTGCCGGCAGGCAGGCGCGCATTGCTTACGCGGATTGACGTTTAACCGATGATTATGCTAGAATTAGATGGCTTTTTTGACTTTACCGGCCTTGAGGCACTTTACGCAGACTCGGATCCTTTTGGGAGAGCCTTCTACAATAGCCCGGACACTCTTAAGGTTCGGCATAAAACGCCTTATATTGACACCGGTGATCTTTAAGCCGACGCCGCCTTTTCTTTTAGATAAACCTCGGCGCTTAATAGTTCTTCCGGCTTGGGGTTTTTTGCCGCAGATGAAACATATTTTTGACATTTTTTTATCGCTCCTTTAGTGGGCGATATGTTAACACAGGCAGATCTTATATGCAAGAAAAAAATGGTTTGAAGACTTTAGTCCGGTATATCAAAGGCGTGGGGCCCAAGAAGAGCGAATATCTCGCCCGGGCGGGCATAAATACCGCTGAAGACATACTCTACTACCTTCCCAAAAGATATGAAGACCGCTCCAGCGTTACGGCGATAAAGGACTTGAAGCCGGGCGAGGCTAAGACTATTCAGGGTGAGATAGTCAGTTTAAGTTCGCGCACCGGCAGATCCGGCGCATCGATATTTCAGGCGGTGGTGGCGGACCTCACCGGGGCCATACACGCAGTATGGTTTAATCAGCCTTATTTAAGGGAGATGTTGAAGGCGGGCGATAAATTGATACTCTACGGCAAGGTGGAGATATATGACAGATTGCAGATGGTGCAACCCGAGTACGAGATAATGGAAGGACTAGAGACGGATTCGGTGAATATAGGAAGGATCGTTCCGGTATATTCATTGACTCATGACCTGACGCAGAGATTCTTGAGAAGTCTGGCCTTTAAGGCGATGACAGAATGCGTCAGGTTCGCTGCTGAACGCCTGCCCACCTACATAATTGCGCGCCAAAAACTCGTAGATATAAAGTTCGCGCTGCGCAACATACATTTTCCCACAAATTTTGAGATGCTGGAGAAAGCGTATAAGAGGATCGTCTTCGAAGAGTTCTTCATCCTGCAGTTAGCGCTCGCTATCCGTAAGAAAGGCCGCGCGCCCGAAGAGGCGGCGTTCGGACATAGTATGACGGCCGGAGAGCTCTCAGGATCTTTTAAAAAGGCGCTTCCGTTTGAATTAACCGATGGCCAGAAGAAAGCCATAGCGGAAATAGAGCGCGATATGTCCGGAGCTAAACCTATGAACAGGCTTCTTGAAGGCGATGTGGGAAGCGGAAAGACGATGGTAGCCGCCCACGCCCTTGTCCTGACGGTCCAGAACGGATTTCAGAGCGTCATCATGGCGCCGACAGAGGTATTGGCGCGCCAACACTTTATAGGATTAAGTGAACTATTGATGCCGCTGGGAATAAATGTTGTTTTGCTTATAGGCGGTATGGATGCGAAGACCAGGGAGAGGGTGTATTCTGAAATTAAAGACGGAAAAGCGGATATTGTAGTGGGAACGCATGCGGTGATCCAAGAGGCCGTGGAGTTCAAGAATCTCGGTCTTGTTGTCATAGATGAGCAGCATAAATTCGGAGTTGCTCAGAGGGCTTTGCTGCGTCGGAAAGGGCTCAACCCTCACGTTCTTATAATGACAGCGACACCCATACCGAGGACGCTGGCGCTGACGGTATACGGGGATCTCGATATCTCTACTATAAAGGAGCTGCCGAAAGGCAGGAAGCCGATCACAACATACTGGGTAGAGGAGGAGAAGAGACTCCGGATGTATGACTTTATCAAGGAAGAGTTAACCGATGGTCGTCAGGCATATGTGGTATGTCCGCTTATAGACACAAAGGCCGCGGGCTCTGCCGGCGCAGTTGCGACATTTGAGAAATTGAAGAACGAAGTATTTACAGAATACGAAGTCGGGCTATTGCACGGAAAGATGAGCACCAAGGAAAAAGATAAGGTGATGAAGGATTTTAAAAAAGGGAAGATAAGGGTCCTGGTCTCAACGGTAGTCATAGAGGTGGGCATAGATATCCCGAACGCGTCGGTAATGATGATCGAGAATGCCGACAGGTTCGGCCTGTCGCAGCTGCATCAATTGCGAGGCAGGGTAGGGCGCGGGGGCCATGAATCATATTGCATACTGCTGGCCGATCCCAGGACGGATGCCGGCGCCGAAAGGCTTAAGGCCATAGAGGGCACGCTCGACGGATTTGAAATAGCCGAGACGGATATGGACCTGCGAGGTCCGGGCGAAATGTTTGGCACGAGACAGCACGGACTTCCTGAAATAAGATTCGGAAATCTTGCCAAAGATCTTGGTATAATGGAACTTGCGAGGATCGAGGCGTTCGCGCTCATCGAAAAAGATCCGAAACTTTTGGAGGAGCACCATCAGTTATTGAAGAAGAGTTTATATGAGAGATTCAGGGGAAGGCTAGAATTGGTAAGGGTGGGATAGATGAGGATAATAGGCGGAGAGTATAAGAGCCGGTCTATAGCTATGCCGAGAGGGGTGGAGATGCGGCCTACGCAGGATAAGGTCAGAGAGGCTCTGTTTAATATATTGGGCGATATCACCGGCAAGAGGATCCTTGAGCTCTTTGCCGGCTCGGGCGCTTTTGGCATAGAAGCGATATCCAGGGGAGCCGGAAGCGTAACTTTTGTCGATAATAACTTCCGCTGTATTCAGACGATTAAATCTAACCTAAAGTCGCTTGATGTTCCAGGTGCCGCATATAACATAATAAAGGCCGACGCCTTAAAGCTTCCCGCGAAACTAGCTCTGGCCCCTGAAAAGTACGATATCGTATTCCTGGACCCGCCTTATTACAGGGATATGGCTAAAAAGTGCTTGATAAATATAGACTCTTATGATATAGTATCGCCCGTTGGACAGGTAATAGTGGAACATTTTAAGAAAGACGCGCTCGAGGTAGCTGAGCTTGAGCGCCTTGTTTTTGTAGACGAGAGAAGATACGGCGATACGGTGATAACAATCTTAAGAAGAACCCCATGAAGAGATCCAGGATAGCTGTATACCCCGGAACATTTGATCCTGTCACATACGGTCATATTGATATAATCAAAAGAGCGGCCAAGATATACGATAAGGTCATAGTGGCTGTAGCCCACAATGAGGACAAGAACCCTCTCTTCGGCGTTGAAGAGCGGGTGTCGATGCTTAAGGATTCAGTAAGGCCTTTAAAGAACGTCATTGTGGACGATTTTAACGGTCTCGTAGTGGATTACGTCAGGAGCAAGGGGTCGCGTGTCATGATACGGGGGCTTCGAATGATCTCGGACTTCGAATCAGAATTCCAAATGGCTCTTACGAATAGAAAGTTATCGGGCGACATCGAGACGATATTCATGATGCCGAATGAATCGTATTCGTATATTTCGAGCAAACTGATGAAAGAAGCCGCAAGGCTTGGAGCCGACGTGAAAAATTTTATTCCGAAAAAAGTCCAGTTTTTATTAAAGAAGAAGTTGGCCAGATAAGGAGAGGTCTATTCGTGGGTATTCTTGATCAGATAAGAGAGCGCGCAAAGAAGAATTTGAAGAGGATCGTCCT
>CAYVCD010000085.1:0-5588 GCA_964450115.1 uncultured Planctomycetia bacterium | reverse complement strand
AGATCCTTATTAAAGCGGCGAAGCGCGGATTTAAGATAGAGTCGGTCCCTGTCAAGACCGTCTATCAGGACGAGACGAGCAAGATAAAGCCGATATTCGATACGATAAGATTTCTCTCTTTCCTTATCAGGATGGCGGGTAGATGAAGACCCCGATATCCATAGATCTCGATAAGCTGAAGGCCGCAATGGTCACCGAACAGCTCATGGCGCGAAATATATCCGATAAGACCGTCCTCAAAGCTTTCCGGAAAGTGCCGAGGCACGAGTTTGTGCCGGAAGATCTCAGGCAAAGCGCTTACAACGATTATCCTCTGCCGATAGGCGAAGATCAGACGATATCTCAGCCGTACATGGTAGCTTTGATGACCGAGTGTCTTAATCTAAAGGGCGGAGAGAAGATCCTGGAGATCGGCACCGGCAGCGGTTATCAGGCGGCGATCCTGGCAGAGATAGCAGGGGAGGTATATTCCGTAGAGAGGTTTAAGGCTCTTGCGGATAAGGCGTCCGGAGTATTAAGCTCGCTCGGTTACAGGAATATCCATATCAAAGTGGGCGATGGTACGCTCGGATGGAGTGAGTTCGCGCCATATGATGGCATCGTAGTGACCGCCGGCGCTCCATCTATCCCCGATAGTCTTGTGAAGCAACTGAAAGATGGCGGTAGGCTCATCATACCCATTGACCGCGGCGGCTTCGGGCAGGTATTGACATTGGTAGAGAGGGTGGGGCCCACCATCAGGACAAGCGATATCTGCGCCTGCACCTTCGTCCCGCTCATCGGCAAAGAAGGTTGGAGCATTTTGCCTTGATTTTGAGCGGACCTTATGTTAGGATAACCAATAATTATGCAACCACAACCGGATCTAATGGAAAAGATAGTCTCGCTTTGTAAGAGGCGGGGCTTTATATTTCAGTCGAGCGAGATCTACGGCGGATTGGCAAGCACCTGGGACTATGGACCGCTCGGAGTTGAACTTAAGAGGAACCTTAAAGAGGCATGGTGGCGTTCGAACGTATTTGAACGCGATGATGTCGAGGGTCTCGATGCCTCTATCCTGATGCATCCTTCCGTATGGATGGCCTCCGGCCACGTTTCAAGCTTCGAGGATACTTTAGTTGATTGCAAGGCCTGCAAGAAGCGCTTCAAGATAGAGCATATCCCTTCAAATAAGAAGTGCCCGGAATGCGGCGGCCAGATCACAGAAGCGCGCCAGTTCAATCTCATGTTGAAAACTCATCTCGGACCTGTTGAAGAGTCCGGCAGCCTTACATACTTAAGGCCCGAGACCGCTCAAGGCATATTTGTCAACTTTCCGAATGTTGTGAACGCCATGCGTAAACGTGTCCCGTTCGGCATCGCCCAGATCGGCAAGTCCTTCCGCAATGAAGTGACCACCGGCAACTTCACTTTCCGTTCCAGAGAATTTGAGCAGATGGAGATAGAGTTCTTCGTAAAGCCGGGGACGGATGAGGATTGGTACCATAAATGGGTGGATGAAAGATTTAACTGGTACCTGAAACTGGGGATCAAAAAAGAGAATCTGAATAAGCGTGAACACGCGAAGACGGAACTGGCCCATTATGCCAAGGCATGCACGGATATAGAGTATCAGTTCCCGTTCGGCTGGTCCGAGCTCGAGGGTATAGCCAACAGGACAGACTTCGATCTTAAACAGCATATGAAGTTGAGCGGCCAGAATTTAGAGTTTTTTGACGATGAAACGAAAGATCGCTATGTACCTTATGTGATCGAGCCTTCGGGCGGGATAGACCGTTCGATCCTCGCGTTCCTGGTAGATTCATATAAAGAGGAGAAGGTGAAGGACGAGAAGAGGGTCAGTCTCGCCATTCACAAGTCTCTTGCGCCGATCAAGGCCGCCGTGCTCCCGCTATTGAGGAACAGGCCCGATATAGTGAAGCTGGCAAAAGATATAACCTGGGAGTTAAAGAAGAATTTTAAAGCAATGTACGATGATACCGCTTCGATAGGTAGGCTCTATCGGAGGCAGGATGAAATAGGAACGCCTTATTGTATTACCGTAGATGTCGATAGTTTGAGCGACAATAAGGTCACAGTCCGTGACCGTGACACGATGGTCCAGGAGAGGATCGAAGTCGCCAGGATTAAAGAATATATGGTAGAGAAGTTAAAGAGTTAAAAAAAGGAAGGGAGCGGCAGTAAAGATGGGTGGTAAAGCTAAGAAGTACGTTTACTCCTTCGGCGGTGGGAAGGCCGATGGAAACGAATCGATGAAGAATCTTCTCGGAGGCAAGGGCGCTAATTTGGCGGAGATGGCAGGTCATCCTAAATTAAAATTACCGGTACCTCCGGGATTCACGATAACTACAGATGTATGTGTCTACTATTATAAGAACGGAAGATCATATCCTAAAGAGCTTAAAGCGCAGGTAAATGCGGCGCTTATTAAGATAGAGAAGCTTATGGGCAAAAAATTTGGTGATGCTAAAGACCCTCTACTTGTCTCTATAAGAAGCGGCGCGCGCAAGTCGATGCCCGGTATGATGGAAACCATATTGAACGCGGGCTTGACAGAGAAAACGATAGTGGGCCTTATCGAACAGACGGGTAATGAAAGATTTGCGTATGACGCCTACCGCCGCCTCATCATGATGTATTCCGATGTCGTTATGGAGAAAGCCGCCGGCATTGAGCCTAAGGGAGGCAAGGGTATACGAAAGGTCCTCGACGAGAAATTGGAAGCGGTCAAACATTCAAAGGGATACAAATCGGATACCGATTTAACGGCTAAGGATTTAAAAGCTCTTGTAGCCGATTTTAAAAAGACAGTTAAAGATGTTTTGGGAAAACCTTTTCCCGATGACGCCGATGAGCAGGTGTGGGGAAGCGTCGGAGCCGTATTCGCAAGCTGGAACGGAAAGCGCGCCATAGAGTATCGCCGCATCGAAAAGATTCCCGACGAGTGGGGCACCGCAGTCACTGTGCAGTCGATGGTCTTCGGAAATAGAGGCGACGATTGCGCCACAGGAGTTGCTTTTAGCCGCAACCCGGGAAATGGCGAGAACCAGTTTTACGGTGAATATTTAGTCAACGCCCAGGGCGAAGACGTCGTGGCCGGCATACGTACACCGTCACCGATAAATGATTATTCAAAGAACGATCAGAGCAGGTCCCTCGACACGCTGAATAAGATAATGCCAAAACTCTATAAAGAGCTCGATAGCATCAGGCTCAGACTTGAGAAACATTATCATGACATGCAGGATATTGAGTTCACCATCGAAAAGGGCACGCTCTTTATGCTGCAGTGCCGCGTCGGAAAACGTAACGGCGTCTCCGCGGTCCGCATGGCGATAGATATGTATAAAGAGAAACTGATAGATGCCAAGACGGCTGTGATGCGAGTAGCGCCAAATCAGCTCGTTGAATTATTGCTTCCCATGATAGATCCTAAGGCGGAGCGCGCTACGCCTCCGATAGCCAAGGGTCTACCCGCAGGTCCGGGCGGAGCGGTCGGCAGAGCGGTATTCACGTCCAAGGACGCTGTCGAGTGGGCAGCCAGGGGAGAAAAAGTAATATTGGTCCGCGAAGAGACTTCGCCTGAAGACGTTGACGGTATGCATAAAGCCCAGGCCATCCTTACATCTAAAGGCGGCATGACTTCTCACGCCGCACTAGTTGCGCGCGGATGGGGCAAATGCTGTATCGTCGGATGCAGCGACATGGAGATCGGCGATGACGAGAAGTCTCTTAAAACGAAGAAGGGCGCCGTTGTGAAAGAGGGCGACTGGATATGTTTGAACGGGACTACGGGGCTTGTCTATCAGGGCAAGCTTCCTTTAGTCGACATAAATATCGATGAGAATAAATCTTATACCGAGCTTATGAAACTCGTGGATAAAATGCGAACGATGAATGTCCGAACAAATGCCGACACTCCCAAAGATGCCGCCCAGGCGCTGAAGTTCGGCGCCGAGGGAATAGGCCTCTTCAGGACGGAGCATATGTTCTACGGAGAGGGCAGCGATAAGCCGCTATTCCTTTTACGCAAGATGATCATGTCTAAAACGGTTGCTGAGAGGCGCGTCGCATTGGACGAGCTCTTCCCGTTCGTTAAGAGCGACATGAAGGCTACCATTGAGGCGATGAAAGGTTATCCTGTCACAATAAGATTGCTCGACCCGCCTCTGCATGAGTTCGTGCCGCATAGCGAAGATAAGCTGAAGGCTCTTGCCGAAGAACTGGGCGTAGATATGAGCGAGCTTCATAAGCGCGCTGAGATCCTTGCCGAGAATAATCCGATGTTGGGGCATCGAGGTGTACGTTTAGGTATCACGTATCCGGAGATCACCGAGATGCAGGTGAGGGCCATATTGGAAGCTGCCGCAGAGATCATAAAAGCCGGTGGGAAAGCAAAGCCTGAGATAATGGTGCCGGTGACCTGCGCCAAAGCGGAGCTTGATCACCAGAAGGTGATTGTGGATAAAGTATATAAAGAGGTCCTTGCGAAGTTCGGGCTTAAGAAGCTGGACTTCATGTATGGGACGATGATAGAGATACCTCGCGCAGCTCTACAGGCGGGCGAGATGGCAAAGACTGCCGAATTTTTCTCGTTCGGCACCAACGACCTTACGCAGATGGGATTCGGGTTCAGCCGCGATGATATCGGAAGTTTCCTACCCGACTACATCAATTCGAAGATACTGCCCGCCGATCCGTTCCAGACGATAGACCAGGACGGAATAGGCGAGCTGATAAAGATAGGTATAGACCGCGGCCGGAAGGTGCGCAAAGACCTAAAGGTCGGCATATGCGGAGAGCACGGCGGAGATCCGGACAGCGTTAAGTTCTGCCACAGGGTGGGGATGAACTACGTGAGCTGTTCTCCATTCAGGGTTCCGATCGCGCGTCTGGCGGCGGCACAGGCGGCTATCGAAAGCAAAAAATAAGGATTCCCATGGATCCAATAAGATCGTACTTAAAGGACATAAAAAATATCGCTCTTCTGACGGCAGAAGAAGAGGTGGACCTTGCCAAGAAGATAAAGAGGGGCGATAAACTGGCTCGGGCTAAGATGATACAGTCGAATTTAAGGCTCGTCATAAATATAGCGAAGCGCTATTCCGGCCTTGGTGTGTCGATACTCGACTTGATCGAAGAGGGGAATATGGGCCTCATGAAGGCGGTTGAAAAGTTCAACCACAAGAGAGGCTACAGGTTCTCAACGTACGCCGCATGGTGGATACGTCAGTACATATCGCGCTCCATTGCGAACCAGGGCAAGACGGTGAGGATCCCCGTCTACATTACCGAGATGATGTCACGTTTTAAGAAGACGACTGAACACCTTACGAGCGCATTAAAGAGAAAGCCCAGACTTGCCGAGATATCGAAGAAGATGCGCCTTCCGATGAAGAGGGTGAAGCTATTGCATAAGATGATGACCGGGATCTCGAGCCTCAACGCTCCCATAGGCGAAGAGGGGACGACCGAGTTCATGAACCTGATAGAGGACGAGAGCATAATCTCTGCGGTCGATGGCCTCTCCAATTTCCTGATGCAGGAGAGGATCAAAGGGCTTCTCGAAAAGATGTCGAAGCGCGAGC
>CAYVCD010000084.1:0-5687 GCA_964450115.1 uncultured Planctomycetia bacterium | reverse complement strand
AATTCTTCGAATCGATCACCGAATCGGTGATCTCATCGCCCCTGTGCGCGGGCAGACAATGCATCACTAGACAGTTCTTATTTGTCACCTTCATAATATCGTCGTTTATCTGAAAACCTTTAAAGTCGTTAAGTCTCTTGGCCGACTCCTTCTCCTGCCCCATGCTCACCCATACATCGGTGTATACTACGTCCGCGCCCTTGGCGCACAACGCAGGATCATGCGAAAATTCCATCCCCGCGCCGGAAATAAGAGCAAACTTCTTCGCTGTATCCACCGCTTTCTTATCCGGGTCGTAACCCTTTGGCGTAGCCACCTTTAAATTGAGACCCACTTTGGCGCAGGCGCACATCAGAGAATTTAGGACATTGTTGGCATCGCCTATATAGGAGAGGGTTATGCCCTTAAATGTACCGAACTTCTCCTTTATGGTGAATATATCGCTCAATGACTGACAGGGATGCGCGTAATCGCTTAGACCGTTTATAACCGGCACGGTAGCGTGCTTCGCAAGATCCTCTACATCGGCATGCTTATAGGTCCTGGCTACAAGGCAGTCCAGATATCTGGAGAGGACCTTCGCTACATCCTTCACAGACTCCCTGCCGCCCATCCCTATCTCCGATGGGCCCAGATATATGGCGTATCCGCCTAGCTGGACCATCCCTATCTCGAAAGATACTCTCGTCCTGTTGGAAGGCTTCTGGAATATAAGCCCTATGGACTTGCCCTTTAAAGAGTCCGCGTACGCGGCCTTGTCCTTCTTCATCTTCTTGCCGAGCTCTAATATGCCTTCGATATATTCAGGCGTAAGTCCGCTTATTGAAAGCAGGTCTCGTTTCTTCATGATCAAGCACCTCTAGTTATACTTTTGCAAATACCTTATCGAGTATTGAAATAGCCTTATCTATTTCAGCCTTTGTAACATTCATCGGGGGCATTATCCTTAAGATATTGCCTTGAGTGCAATTTATTAATAGCCCCTCTTCAAGACACTTGCTGTATATGCTATCCCCCTCCACGCTAAGCTCTACTCCTATAACGAGCCCCATGGATCTGATCTCTTTTATAAAATGGTACTTCTTCTTCAGAGCCTCCAGCTTCTTTGTCAGATAGGCTCCCTGCTTTTTCGTATTCGCCAGCAGCTTCTCTTTCTTTATCGCCTCGAATACCGCAAGCGCCGCCGCAGATACGAGCGGCGAACCTCCGAACGTGGACGCGTGCGTCCCCGGCGTAAGGACATCCTGAAACTTCTCTCTAGCCACACACGCGCCTATCGGTACCCCTCCGCCTATCGCTTTAGCGAGAGTCATGACGTCGGGGGTCACTCCATAATTCTTGAAGCAGAAGATCTCTCCGGTCCTGCCCATTCCCGTCTGGACCTCATCCAGGATCATCAATATATCTTTTTCGTCGCAGATCTTCCTTACCTCTTTCATGTATTCCAGCGTCGCGATATTTATCCCGCCCTCACACTGTATAGGTTCGAACATCACAGCCGCCGTCTTATCCGTGATCGCTTCCTTCAGCGCCTCTATGTCATTGAACGGTATATGCACGAAACCTTCCGGGATCGGCTCAAAGCCCTTCTTCACTTTCTCCTGCCCCGTCGCGGCTATCATCCCGAGCGTCCTGCCGTGGAATGACTTCAACATGGTTATGACCTGGTACCTGCCCGACTGCTGTCCATTTGACATCTGGCAGGCGGGCCTACCCTTATCGTGGCCATAGCGTCTGGCCAGCTTCACCGCGGCCTCGTTGGCTTCAGCGCCTGAATTCGCGAAGAAGACTTTACCCTTGAACGACTCCTCGATGATCTTCTTGGCCAATAGTCCCTGCAGCTTGGAATAATAGTTATTCGAGACATGTATCAGCTTCTTCGCCTGCTTTGCCACGGCGTTGCTTACCATAGGATGACAATGCCCTATGCCTGACACCGCCCATCCGGGAAAGAAGTCCAGATAGCTCTTGCCGTCTATGTCCCAGACCTTAGCGCCCTTTGCCTTTTCAAGGCAGAATGGCACCCTTTTATATGTAGTCATTATATACTTGTCGTACAGGCCTATTACCTTGTCCGTCTTACTCATCTTACTATCTCCGTTCCTATACCTTTATCGGTAAACATTTCCAAAAGAAGGGCGTGCGGGATTCCCGCGTCCAAAATGTGCGCCTTCTTTACTCCGCCTTTTATCGCGTTAACGCACGAAGCCACCTTTGGCATCATGCCGCCGTATATTATCTTCTTCTTAGTCAGGTTTTCCACTTCCTTTACCGTAAGCGTGTTGTATAGCGTCTTGGGATCATCCTTATCTTTCATCACGCCTCTGACATTCGTCAGGAGCACGAACTTCTCCGCCTTCAAGGCGACGGCTATTTCACTTGCCACATCGTCGGCGTTGACATTATAAAGATTTCTGTCCCTTCCTATACCCAGCGGGTATATGACCGGTATTATATTATCCTCGATCAACTGCTTTACGACCGTGGCGTCAACGGATGTGACTTCACCCACAAATCCCAGATCCACTTCGGACTTAAGCTTCTTGACCTTTATCAGGCCGTTCTCTCTGCCGCTCAATCCAAATGCCTTGGTGCCCAGCCCTTTCAGGGCCTTGACGATCTGCTGGTTGATCGAATCAAGAGCCTTATCTATTATGTAGATAGACTCCCTGTCCGTCACACGTCTACCAGCAATAAATCTGGGCTCGATGCCCGCCTTCTTCATGAACTTCGATATCAGAGGCCCGCCTCCGTGGACGAGTATAGGCTTCATGCCGGCATAGTTCATGAATACTATATCTTCGAGGACAGAGCTGTCTATGCCTTTCTCGTCGACCGCAGCGCCGCCGTACTTAATGACGACGACCTTTTTAAAGAACTTCTTTATATAAGGAAGAGCCTCTATGAGCACCTCGCTCTTCTTTATCGCTTCCTTCATCATGTCGAATACTCCGAATTTATCGCTACATACTCCTTGGAGAAGTCGCAGGTCCACGCAGTAGCTTTATATCTTCCGCTCTTTAAGTCCACCTTAATATGGACATCCTTCTTAGCGAATAATTTATGCGCCTTCTCTTTGTCGAGACCTTTAACGCTCATGCCGTTTGAAAGAGCCTTTAAGCTGCCCAGATAGACATCGACCTTGTCAGGGTCGAAATCTACTCCGCTTGAGCCCGCTGCAGCGACGATCCTGCCCCAATTCGGGTCTTCGCCGCACACCGCGCACTTCAGGAGATTAGATGTCGATATCTTTCTGGCGACCGCCTTCGCATCAGGCCCGCTTTTGGCGCCGGTCACCGATATCTCCATAAACTTTGTGGCGCCCTCTCCGTCCCTGGCCAGCTTCTTCGCAAGTTCGCTTGTTACGAGCTTCAGCGCCTCAGTAAATTTCCGGTAATCGCTTCCCTTGGCGTTTATCTGCCTGTTGCCCGCAAGGCCGTTGGCCAGAATAAAACACGTATCGTTCGTGCTCATGTCACCGTCTACAGATATCATGTTGAATGAATCGCCTATTGCTTCGTCTAGCGAAGCGCTGAGCGTCTTCTTCGCTATCGCCGCGTCGGTGGTGATAAAACATAGCATGGTGGCGTGCTTTTGGGTCTTCATCACGGGATATATCATCCCCACGCCTTTACATGCCCCGCCTATAGTTACAGTAGCATTACCTAACTTTATCTTAACGGCCAGTTCCTTCTTAACCGTGTCGGTCGTCATTATCGCCTCGGCGAACCTGGCGCCTTTGGTCTCGGACAGTTCCCCAACAAGCTCAGGGATGGCCTTCTCTATCTTTCCTAACGGCAGATAGACGCCTATGATCCCCGTAGAAGCCACCAGGACCTCATTCTTATTAAGCAAGAGGGCTTTCCCGACAACTTCGGTCATCTTCATGGCGTCTTTGTCGCCTATCTTGCCATTTGCGCAATTTGCGTTGCCGCTATTTACCACTATCGCCTGATGATCCTTAGCATTAATATGAGCCATGCTCACTTTCACCGGAGATGCCTTAAATCTGTTGGTCGTAAAAGCAGCGGCACCGGCAGCAGGGACTTCGGAATAGAGAAGTGCCAGATCCGGCCTTCCCGACTTCTTAATTCCCGCTTTAACGCCCGCGGCCAAAAAACCTTTTGGGGTCGTTACGCCGCCTTTTATAATATTCATACTTACATCAATCCTTCGGTCTCGTCAAAGCCTGCCATGATATTCATATTCTGCACCGCCTGGCCCGCCGCGCCCTTCTTTAAGTTATCTATACACGCGATCACTATTAAAGTGTCGCCTGTGACCTTCACCCCGATATCGCAGAAGTTTGTCAGCACTACGTCCCTTACCTGGGGCAATCTGCCTTCGTCGTATACTTTTACAAAAGGCTTTCCTTTGTAGAACTTTTTGTACAGATCTACCGCCGCCTTCGTATCCATCTTCTTATTCAGCTTCATATATATGGTCGAGAGTATGCCCCTGTTCATAGGGATCAGGTGCGGCGTAAAGACAACATCGATGGCCGAGCCGGCCACCAGAGACAATATCCTGTTGATCTCAGGCTTATGCTGGTGCTCATTTACTTTATAAGCCTTGAGGTTCTCATTGACTTCACCGAACGACAACGCAAGGTCCAGCTTTCTGCCCGCGCCCGTGACACCGCTCTTCGAATCTATTATTATTGAATCTTTATTTATTATGCCCTCTTTCGCCGCGGGCGCCACCCCGAGGATAGCGCTCGTCGGATAGCATCCGGGATTCGCTATCAACTTTGCCTTCTTGATCTCGTCATGGTAGAGTTCCGGCAGCCCGTATACGGCCTGAGGAAGATTTGCCGTATCCTTGTGCTCCGCTCCATACCACACCTTATATACGCCCGGATCGAGCCTGTAATCCGCGCTTAAATCTACGACGAGCTTGCCCGCCTTTAAATATATGGGCGCGATCTCCATCGAGACCTTATGCGGAAGGGCTAAGAATACCAGGTCGATATTCTTCGCCATCTTTTGGGCATCCGGTTTATGGCAGATGAGGTCGAGACGGCCTTTAAAGACCGGGAATATCGATGATATCGGCTCTTCCTTTTCGATGACCGCGGACAGTTCCGTTATATTAACGCTCTTGTGATTTATAAGTATCTTTATTACTTCTTCACCGGCGTAACCCGTCGCGCCGACCACTCCAACTTTCATCATAAAATAGTCCCCTCCCGTCGGACTTGAAGCTCTATGTTAAATTAAAAAACCTATCCTGTCAACTAAAATATCGATGGGCGTTGACAAGATAGGTTTTAATTTTCCGTCGAGGTTTTATCTTACCTCTTTGTGAACTGGAATCTCCTCCTTGCACGCTTCCGCCCGTATTTTTTGCGCTCACGGGCCCTCGGATCGCGGGTCAAAAACTTCGCTTTTTTGAGAGGGCTCTTCAGGCTCTCCTGTATTTTGACGAGGGCTCTGGCTATGCCGAGCTTCATGGCTCCGGCCTGCCCGCTGCCTCCGCCTCCCTCAACCTTTGCGTATATATCGTATTTTGTCGGCAGCTTGACGAGCTCCATGGGCTGCATGATGACGAGGCGGTGGCTCTCGCGGTTAAAATATTCGACGAACGGCCTCTTATTTACTGTGATAGTGCCGTTGCCTTCGATCATCCTTACCCGCGCGATCGACTTCTTCCGCCTTCCTGTTGCAATATACTGGACTTTCTCTGAC
>CAYVCD010000083.1:0-5722 GCA_964450115.1 uncultured Planctomycetia bacterium | reverse complement strand
ATGGTACCTACGTTCACGTGAGGTTTACTTCTAACAAACGCTTCCTTTGCCATAAATTTCTCCTTTATTTACTATTATATCTTTTTGCGCTGTTCGTTACCGCTGTTTGCCTGGACTATCTTTTCCGATATATTTTTAGGCACTTCCTGGAAGAAGGAAGGCTCCATTGTGTAGGTCGCTCTACCCTGCGAAAGGCTTCTCACTATGGTAGAATAACCGAACATCTCGCTTAAAGGCGCGTGTCCGCGCACAACTTTAAGATTTCCCCTGTCGCACATCTCCGATATACGCACACGACGTGAGCTCAAATCTCCGATAACATCCCCGAGATAATTTTCGGGCGTCTCGACTTCGAGATTCATTATAGGCTCCAAGAGCACCGAACCGCCGTTCTTCAAACCTTCGTTGAAACCGATCCTTGCGGCCATCTTGAAAGCTATATCAGATGAGTCGACTTCATGGTAAGACCCGTCAATGAGCGTTACCTCTATATCAGTTACCGGATATCCGGCAAGGAACCCGTTTAGAGCTGCATCTATAACGCCTTCTTCAACCGATGATATATATTCTCTCGGTATGGAACCGCCTATTATCTTATTATTGAATATCACACCGGTGCCTTTTGCCCCGGGAGCCACATCGAATACAACGTGCCCGTACTGCCCGCGTCCGCCCGACTGCTGTATAAATTTACCGATCGCTCTCGAGCTCTTGCTGATCGTCTCTTTATAAGCGACCTGCGGTTTGTCAACGTTCGCGGCGACGTTAAATTCTCGCAACATCCTATCTATAATAATTTCCAAATGCAGCTCGCCCATACCGCTAATGATGGTCTGGCCGGTCTCTTTATTATATGTGACTTTGAAAGTGGGGTCCTCTTCTTCCAGCCTATTTAAAGCCATCCCAAGCTTCTCTTCATCAGCCTTCGTCTTCGGCTCTATCGACATGGATATGACAGGCTCGGGGAAACTTATTGCCCCAAGAACTATAGGATCCTCTTCATCGCAGAGAGTATCTCCCGTCTTGGTGCCCTTTAAGCCTACGGCCGCCACGATATCTCCTGCGCGCGCCGATTCGACTATCTCCTGTTTATTCGCATGCATCTTGACTAACTTCCCGACTCTCTCTTTCAGGTCCTTTGTGGAATTATACGCGTACTCTCCCGCCTTTAATACGCCCGAATAAACTCTTAGGTAAGCCAACTTACCTACGAACGGGTCCGCTTTAATTTTAAATATGAGGCCGCTGAACTTCTCTTCGTCTGAAGGCTTTCGTACGATCTCCTCTTTTGTCTCAGGGTTTATACCTTTTATAGGTAGAATATCTACAGGTGACGGCAGATAATCAATTACCGCATCAAGAAGAGGCTGTATGCCCCTGTTCTTGGCAGATGCGCCGCAGAATACGGGAACTATCTTGCCGGTGACTGTCGCATGTCTTATGTGAGCGACCAGTTCGTGAGGATATATGCCTTGCTCGTTTATATATTTTTCCATTACTATCTCATGCGCTTCGCCCAAGTTCTCGATCAGCTTATGGCGCCATTCACTCGCCAACGGCTTCAGCTCAGCCGGTATCTCCTGGATATCGAATGTGGAGTTTTCATCCTCTCCCTTATATACAAGGGCCTTCATCGTGACCAGGTCGACCACTCCGGCAAAATTAGCCTCCGCGCCTATGGGGACCTGCAGGATCAAAGGTTTCGCGCCGAGCCTTGTGCGTATCTGCTCTACGACCGAAAAGAAATTGGCGCCGGTCCTATCCATCTTATTTATAAATGCTACCCTGGGGACCTTATACTTATCCGCCTGTCTCCATACCGTTTCGGACTGAGGTTGAACTCCTCCGACCGCGCAAAATACGACCACCGCTCCATCCAATACTTTAAGAGATCTCTCTACTTCTACGGTGAAATCAACGTGTCCAGGAGTATCTATTATGTTTATATTCTTATCTTTCCAGAAGCATGTAGTCGCAGCGCTCATTATCGTTATACCGCGCTCCTGCTCCTGGACCATGAAGTCCATGGAAGTCGTGCCGTCATCCACTTCGCCTATCTTATGGATTATACCGGTGCAATATAGTATCCTCTCGGTAGTAGTAGTCTTACCGGCATCTATATGCGCGATGATACCTATATTACGCAGTTTCTCTATTCTCGTTAACTCTTTAGTCATTTGGTCTACCATCTGTAATGGGCGAATGCTTTATTCGCCTCCGCCATCTTATGGCTATCTTCTCTCTTCTTCATGCTGCTTCCTTCGCCCTTATACGCATCGAGTATCTCGTCGGATAGCTTTATCTCCATGGGTTTGCCCTTCTTCACTCTCGCGAAGTTACGCACCCATCTCATAGCTATAGATATGCCGCGTTCGCTTCTGACTTCTATCGGTATCTGATAAGTTGCCCCGCCTATACGCCTGGGCTTAACTTCCAGCAATGGTCGTGCATTGTCGAGAGCCTTCAGGAAGACTTCCAGGGATCCCTTTCCGGTCTTCTGGGCCAGTATATCAAAGCACTTGTAGACTATTCTTTCCGCCACGGCCTTCTTGCCTCTCTCCATAACCATGTTGATGAACTTGGCTACCGTAACGTTCTTATATTTTGGATCGGGAACTATCTCTCGCTTTTCAGCTCTTCGTCTTCTCATTTGTATTCCTTAAGTTTTAGCTGCCTTAGGTGGAACAGGTGCTTTTGTCTCTTTCGGCCTCTTGGCTCCGTACTTTGAACGCGACTTCTTCCTGTTAGCCACGCCGGCCGTATCAAGAACGCCTCTCACAATATGATACCTGACTCCGGGAAGGTCTTTTACTCTTCCGCCCCTGACCAGGACTATGGAATGTTCCTGAAGATTATGCCCTTCTCCCGGTATATAGGATGTGACTTCAACCGAATTCGTAAGTCTCACCCTGGCAACTTTTCTCAGTGCCGAGTTAGGTTTCTTTGGGGTCTGTGTCTTGACCTGCAGACATACTCCGCGTCTCTGCGCGCAGCCTTTGAGGGCGGGTGATTTGCTCTTCTTCGTGAACTTTACTCTTCCAAGCCGTATAAGTTGGTTTATCGTAGGCATAATTATTTCTTTTCTTCCTTCTTTCCTTCTTTTTTATCGTCGATAGAAACATGCTTCACCATATCTATATTCCTGTGGATGTCAAAACCTGTCCCGGCAGGAATGAGATGGCCCATTATTACGTTCTCTTTTAATCCTCTCAAGTAATCTATCTTGCCATTCGCGGCGGCTTCGGTCAATACTCTGGTCGTCTCCTGGAAGCTCGCGGCTGAGATGAAGCTCTCGGTATTAAGAGATGCTTTCGTTATACCCAAAAGTACCGGCGTTGCGCTCGCGGGTTTGCCTTTCTTCTTGACGATCCTCTTGTTCTCGTCCAGGTATACGTTCCTATCGACCTGCTGTCCTGACAGGAATATCGTGTCGCCTGGCTCCTCTATCCTGACTTTGCCCAGCATCTGTCTTACTATTACCTCTATATGTTTATCGTTTATCTTCACACCCTGCAACCTATAAACTTCCTGGACTTCGTTGACAAGGTACTCCTGCAATTTCTTATCTCCCGATACTTTCAATATATCCTGCGGGACTACCGGCCCGTCTATGATCTGCTCGCCGGCTAATATTTTATCGCCTTTATAAACGTTCAAATGTTTTCCGTGCGGTATGAGATATTCTTTCTTCATCCCGGTAGACGAGGTTACAACTACCCTCTTCTGCCCTTTTTTGGATTCGCCGAATTCCACCACGCCGTCTATTTCGCTTATTATCGCCGGATCTTTAGGACGCCTTGCTTCGAACAGCTCAGCAACTCTCGGCAGACCTCCCGTGATATCCTTTGTCTTCGTAACGACCCTGGGCGTCTTCGCCAATATATCACCGGCGGTAACCGCAGCTTTGTCATGGACTATAATATGGGCGCCGGCCGGTATCGGATATATCGCCAGAACTTCGTCTTTTGAATCTATAACGAGTATTTGAGGGTGAAAATCTCCCTTGTGCTCCACTATGACCCTGTTCTTAAGCCTGGTGGCGGGATCGAGCTCTTCCTTCATGGTTACACCTTCTTTGATATCCTCGAACTTGAGCTTCCCGGAAACTTCGGTCAATATCGGCACCGTGTAAGGATCCCACTTCACGAATATCGTCCCTGCTTTAACTTTGTCGCCATCGCCTGCGCGGACCAAGGAGCCTTGAGGCAGCGTGTGCCTTTCAAGCTCCCTGCCATCGCCGTCATTGATACTGACCTGTCCGTTCCTATTCAATACTACGAACTCGCCATCTTTTTTGGTCTTCACGACCCTTATATTATGGTACTTTACAGCACCTTCGTTTTTCGATTCTATGTAAGACTGCTCGACTATTCTCGACGCTGTTCCGCCGATGTGGAATGTTCTCATTGTAAGCTGAGTTCCGGGCTCTCCGATGGATTGCGCGGCTATTATACCTACCGCAGTGCCAAGATCTACCACGCGGCCTGTCGCCAGATCTCTTCCGTAGCACTTCGCACAGACACCGCGCTTGGCCTCGCACGTGAGAACGCTTCTTATCCTGATCTTCTCTATGCCGGCCGCCTCTATCATTACGGCCTTCTCCATCGTTATCTCAGCCCCGGCCTCGACCAGCACCGTATCCGTAATAACGTCGACTATATTGTCAAGCGCTACTCTGCCTATTATTCTTTCCGAGAGCGGAACGACTACTTCATCACCTTCGATTATCGCGCTTATCAAGATACCGTTAACGGTATCGCAATCGTCTATGCTGATTATGACATCCTGCGCAACGTCTACCAAGCGTCTCGTCATATAACCGGAATCTGCGGTCTTCAATGCGGTATCCGCCAATCCTTTGCGCGCTCCGTGCGTTGAGATGAAATACTCGAGGACCGTGAGGCCCTCTCTGAAGTTAGCCGTGATCGGTGTTTCAATGATCTCACCGGAAGGCTTTGCCATCAGACCTCTCATACCCGCCAACTGCCTTATCTGAAGCTTTGAACCACGCGCACCGGAATCCGCCATCATGAATACAGGGTTGAACGAATCGAGTTCCTGGAATATAAGATCTGATACGTCATCCGTGGTATGGGTCCACAAGTCGATGATCTTGTTGTATCTCTCTCTGTCGGTTATAAGACCTTTTCTGTACTGATCATCGATATGGGTGACATCCGTCTTCGTCCTGGCCAGATACTCCTGTTTCTTCTGTGGTATCTTAAGGTCATCAACGGATATGGAAAGGCCGGCCTTCGTTGCTTCCTCAAAGCCGGCTTTCTTCAGATCATCCAATAATTTTATTACAGCCTGGTGCCCCTTCACTTTATAGCATTCGTTTATGACGCCGCTGAGTTTGGACTTGCTCATGGTATCATTAAAGAATTTTATTCCCCTGGGCAGATACTGATTGAAGAGGACCCTGCCCACTGTAGTATCTATCGAGAGCCCGTCTATCGAAACTTTTATCTTGGCGTGGATCTGGACTTCATCATCCTGGTATGCCACTATGACCTCTTCGGCAGATGAGAACGACATGCCCTCTCCCTTGGCGCCGGGCCTCTCTTTGGTAAGATAGTAACATCCCAACACTATATCCTGTGTGGGCGTTGTTATCGGCCTGCCGTCCGCCGGCGAAAATATGTTATTTGAAGACATCATCATCAATCGCGCTTCCATCTGGGCTTCTACCGACAGAGGAACGTGCACCGCCATCTGGTCA
>CAYVCD010000082.1:0-5802 GCA_964450115.1 uncultured Planctomycetia bacterium | reverse complement strand
TCATGGCGCATCCGCCGGCCTTGCCCATATGCATGAATACTTCAAAAGGCTGGCCATCCGCGTCTTCGTTTATAGTTATGTAGAGATTGCCGCATCCCGTTGCGATCTTAGTGGTCGTCCCCAATATTACCGGAGGCCTGGGACGCGGGCTTATCTTGACCCTCGCCTGAGTCTTTGGCTGGCCCTTAGCGCTGTCCGAAGGTATATTCAACACCTGCTCATCGCGCGACTTATCCCTGTATATTGTGACGCCTTTACAGCCGCTCTTGTAAGCCAGCATGTAGATCGTCTTCACATCTTCCAAAGTAGCTTCGGATGGCAGATTGACCGTCTTTGAAACGGCATTGTTGGTATATTTCTGGAACGCGGACTGCATCCTTATATGCCATATGGCCTCTATATCATGCGCGGTGACGAAGAGCTGTTGTATATCAGCCGGCACTTCAGGCACACCGTGTATAGAGCCCTTCTGGGCGATGAGGTTCATCGTCTCCGGCTTATAGAAACCCCTCTTTTCAGCCACCTCCTGGAAATACGGGTGCACCTCTATCATCTTCGTATTGTCCATTATGTTCCTTATATAGGTAATGGCGAATACGGGCTCTATGCCGCTTGAAGAGTTCGCTATTATCGAAAGAGTTCCTGTGGGAGCTATCGTAGTGAGAGTTGCGTTCCTTAAAGGCTTGGCGCCTTTCTTGTCGTAGGTGCTTCCTTTAAAGTTGGGGAACGCGCCCCTCTCTTTGGCCAGGGCTTCAGAAGCCGCGCGCGAAACGTCCAGGATGAACTTCATAAGCTTCTCCGCCAAAGCGATCGCCTCTTCAGAGTCATATCTTATCCCCATCATGAGGAGCATATCCGCGAACCCCATGACCCCGAGCCCGATCTTCCTGTTCGACTTAGTCATCTCATCTATCTTCTTTATAGGATAGGAGTTCATGTCTATGACGTTGTCGAGGAAATGGACCGACTTCTTGATTATTCCGGAAAGCTTATCCCAGTCTACCTTTTTATCTTCGGTGACCACCTTCACCAGATTTACGGATCCCAGGTTACAGCTCTCATACGGCAAAAGCGGCTGCTCGCCGCACGGATTTGTGGATTCGATCTGCCCGACCTTAGGCGTGGGATTGTCCTTATTTACCCTGTCGATAAAGATTATGCCCGGCTCACCGTTCCTCCATGCCATCTGGATGATCATATCGAAGACTTTTTTGGCATTTATCTTCTGTACCGATTTTTTCGTCTTGGGATCGATCAGGTCGTAATCCTCGTCGGCAAGCGCCTTCTTCATGAACTCTTCCGTGAGCGCCACGGATATATTGAAGTTCGTTATCTCTTTGTCGTTCTCCTTGCAGGAGATAAACTCCAATATGTCGGGATGGTCCACGCGCAATATACCCATATTGGCCCCGCGCCGCGTCCCGCCCTGTTTTACGGCCTGGGTCGCCGCATTAAAGACCTTCATGAACGATACGGGACCGCTCGATATGCCGCCTGTCGAACGCACCGGGGAGTTCTTCGCTCTCAGCCTCGAAAAACTGAACCCCGTCCCGCCGCCAGATTTATGTATTATAGCGGTGTCTTTGATAGTCTCGAATATCGCTTCCATGGAATCTTCTATGGGCAGGACAAAACATGCTGATAGCTGCTGCAAATCCCTGCCGGCGTTCATGAGCGTGGGAGAGTTCGGTAAAAATTCCAACCGCGCCATCATATCAAAAAATTCTTCTTCCGTCTTCTTTACCTCGATCTCGCTCTTGCCGTAATATGAGTCCGCTGTCGCTATATTCTTCGCTACTCTCCGGAACAATCCCTCCGGCGTCTCTTCCAATTTTCCGGACGCATCTTTCTTCAGATATCTCTTCTCGAGAACCTTCATCGCGTTCGCCGATAATTCCTTATTCACGTCTACTTTACCGCCCATCTTACATCACCTCCCATATTTACGAAAAAGACAGATATCTATATATCAATACCATGAGAGAGTATAGCACAAAGACTATACAAGTCAAGGGAAAATACCATATATTGTGGTTTTTTTAATGGATGACACAATTAGTAGTGGTAGGAAAACTATCTCTTATCTTCTCTTTTGGAGGAGAGCTCGTCCTTTATTTCACTTAAAGCAGCTATCACGGCTATCGCCCCGCCCAGTATAAAGATAACTGGTATCGAACCTCTCAAGACCGTAAGGAGATCCTCTCGCCAAACGATCAGCCCTCTAAGCCCGAGAAGTATTGTGATAACCCCAATGGCTACGCCTAAATATTTGCTCATCACTTTAGAATCTATCATAAATATTTTTACAATGCAAGAAAAAATTGCTTCTAATTTGATGTGATCCCGTGCCTGATCTTTTCCGTGACGTGAAAATGCATATACTTGCCCAGCATCAGGCGCGTCTGCGCGTCTATGGCCGGCGTGGATCCTACAAATGCCGCCAGTATAGGCGCCAGGATCCACTGGGTGAACATTACAAGCATCTTCTGGCGCTTGACATCTTTGGGCCGCGGCGGCAGAAGCTTTATGCTCATAAGCATACATATGAATAGAGTCAGCGTAGTGATCCTGAAGAGCGCGGCCGCGACGCTCGGGAGCGAGTACCCCATCGTCGTCTGCCTGAAGATGCCTCCGCCGAATATCAGCGGCAGTGGCGCTATAAATGTCACGATGATGGCCCATACGGCCCACGTGTAATGGCTCTCGAAGAGATGGAAGCCGCGGCGTATCTTCTTAAAGAGCGGTATCTTCTTGTTCTTCAGAAACCCCATCATAAGATACGGGAAGTTCTCCACGCCCCACGCCCATCGGCGCTTCTGCTTGTACTGCTTTACTATCGTCGGGATTATCGCCTTCTCAGTAGCGACGTCGAGGGATACCGTAACGTACATCGGTATTACGGAATAGTCCCCGTCGAAATAAAGGAAGCATTTCCAGTATATCACGGAATCGTCCGAGATCATATCTACGGGCCAGTAACCTACATCGACCAGCGTCTTAAAGCTCATGCTGTGGCTTGAGAACGTGACGAACTTCTCCAGCCTCATCGTCTCTATCATCTGCATGAAGCTTGAGCCGAGCTCTATCACGCGCGCTATCGAGCGCGCATACCATATATTGTTATTGTAAACAGGTATGGGCTGATAACTTGAGCGCGTCCTTTTCGGGTTCGTTATGTAATGATATGTCAGGCATGCGAAGTACTCCCGCTCGGCGCAGGTATCGGCGTCAAAGCATGACATTACCACGTGCTCGTGATCTATCTTCTTTGAATCGACAAATTCCCTGATGACCATGGCGCCCCAGGTGGCGTTGGCGCCCTTCGTCTTCGCTTCGCCATCCAGGCCATCCGGATGTCTGGTTATTATAAATTCAAAAAATTTATCCTTAAATCTCTTTTGGAGTTCTTTTGCGTTATCCCAATAGACGTCGCCGGCCCTTGCCTCGATGGTAAGCGCCACTATCATCTTCTTCTTGTCATAATTGGAATCTATGAGCGCGTTTATTGATGCGGCAAGGACCTCGGGGCCCTCTTTATAGGCCGGGAAGAGTATGGCGTGGTATATATTGTTGTAATTTAATGTCTCCAGGGCCTCGAGCGACCTGCACTTTTTGAGCCAGTCCGTCTTCTTCTCCGTATTTAGTCTTCTGTAAGCGAAGATCAGGAGCGTAGTAAAATAGCCCACGCGTATCACCCAATAAAGATCGAAGCATATTATGAATACCGCGACCCACAGAGGTTTAAATACGGAAAATACCACAAGACCCAGGATCGTGGACCATGTCATGAATCCCGGCACTATTTCGAAGAACCTGCGAAGCTTCTCATTTCTGGTCATATATGATATCGAATTCCTTCTTTATGCGTTCCATAAGTTTTCCGAAGAACTTCTCTCTCAGGTCAAGCCTGTAGAGCTTGCTCTTGCCCGCAGGAGAATCGTTATAATAGAGCGAGTCATTGTAGACGTCGTAGTAAACACCTTGAGGCTGCCCGCTGCATTTATTGAGCGTGACTATATTCTTGCCACCCCCCTTCCCTATCTCCAGCACATCTATGTCTCTACCGGCCACAAGGATTATATGGTTGGAGCCCGAATGCCAAAATACATCCTTTATGATATCCGGCCCCCTTAACACCTCTTCCGCTTCCGCGATATCGCCGTCCTTGACAAGTTTTGGGCCGTCAAGGTAGATCACCCATATACAGTATTCATTAAAATAGAGTATCTTCTTTCCGTCCGGGGAGAGCTTCTTACCTATGATATCGGAGGGCCACTTTGAATAAGACGAAAGTTTTTTGAGGTTGGATCCGTCGATATTTGATTTGTAGAGTCCGGACTTGGCCATATAATATATCTGGCTTCTGTCGTCCGGTATGAAAAAATTGTCAGTTTCCCTGTCGCTCACCTTCTCGGTGACCTGCAGCGTAGGAAAGAGGAGTATATTCTCCGCCCGGGTGACCATATTGGAACGGACAGAGAGGTCCTTCTGCCATGGGAAGAACTCTTCCCTCTTTACTTCTATAGAGTAAGTGCCGGGCCTCAGCTCTTCTATCCTGGCCGGCGTGATATCCTGGTAGAGCTTACCATTTATATATATCGACGCGCCCGACGGCGTGCTCCTTATGGATAATATGCCAGTTTTGTAGATGATGAGCTTGTGAAAATCTATATGATATCCGAGCGAATAGGAAAGTATGATCGGCAAGAGCGTCAGGTAGAGCGTCAGGGAGAAGAAGAACGCGATATATCTTACCACGGTATCGCTCTTGCTCATAGCTTTGATATCCTTAATTGCCCGCAACCGGCGTCTATATCCTCACCCTTCGACTTACGCAGCATGACATTTATCCCGCGGCTCTTAAGCGTCCTGAAAAAATCTTTCACGCCTTCCGTTCCGGGAGCCTCGTAACCTTTATTCCTGATCTGATTATATGATATTAGATTTACTTTACAATTAAGCCCGGTCAGGAGCTTGGCCAGCTTGAATGCGTCGCCTTCCGAAGCGTTCACTCCCTTTATCAGTATATATTCGAACGTTATTATCCTCTTGGTGCGTTCGGTATAGTCTTTGCAGGCGGCTATGAGATCGCCCAGCGGATACCTCTTATTTATAGGCACGAGCTTGGAACGTATTTTGTCATCAGGCGAATGCAAAGATACAGAGAGCTCTATCTGCATCTTCTCGCCGATCAGCTTCTCCATACCCGGTATTATTCCGCAGGTAGATATAGTTATCTTGCGCGCGCCTATCTTGAAAGCGTCTTCGTCGTTCAATATCCTTATCGCCCTTATCACATTGTTATAATTATCTAATGGCTCACCTATCCCCATAAAGACTATATTTGTGATAGCGCCTGCCCCGTACCGGAGACCCGAAGGGTCGACTGGTACAGGGTTGTGAGCCCTTATGAAGAGGACCTCGTCCAATATCTCCGAGGCCTTCAGGTTCCTTATAAATCCGAACGGGGCGCTGGCGCAGAAGGAGCATCCGAACTTGCAGCCGACCTGCGATGACAAACAAAGCGTCGTCCTCTCCTCCTCCGGCAGAAAAACCGATTCTATCGTATGTGAATCCTCCAATTTTAAGAGATACTTCGTGGTACCGTCTATCAGAGAGCGTTTTGAGTCGAGGGCAACAACCTTAGTAATATGAAAAGACTCTTTCAGTTTTTCGCGCAGCTCCTTATTGAGATCCGTCATCTCGTCGAAGGACTTTACACCCGTCTTATATAGCCACCTGAAGACCTGGGTAGCTCTATAGGGTTTCTCACCCATCCTGACAAGCTCTTTTATCAGCTCA
>CAYVCD010000081.1:0-5803 GCA_964450115.1 uncultured Planctomycetia bacterium | reverse complement strand
TGACCCCTCCTATGGCATAGCCATCGAATCCTATCGCCAATAGCTCCTCCACCGCCTTCTTGCGCAGGTCCGGATAGGTGCTCCCCTGGACTATCCCGAAGAGAAGCTGCCCACGGGCCATTCGTATGCAATCTTTCGATCTCTTCGCCCATCTTGTAGTAAGGTTGAGTGACTGCTCTACATAGTCGCGGGCGGCCGGATAATGGACGCATTCATCGAACGTCATCATTATATCGCTGCCCAGGACCTCCTGTATCTCGATCGCTTTCTCCGGAGTGATAAAGTGCCTCGAGCCGTCTATATGAGAGGAGAACTCCGCCCCTTCCTCGCTGAGTTTTCTCAGTTTCGCAAGACTGAATACCTGATAACCGCCCGAGTCCGTAAGTATCGGTCGCTCCCAACCCATGAATTTATGCAAGCCGCCCGCTTTTTTTATTATATCAAGCCCGGGCCTCAAATTTAGATGGTAGGCGTTGCCGAGTATAATCTCGGCGCCGCACTCTAGGAGTTCATTATTCGACATAGCCTTTACGGTACCTTGAGTGCCGACAGGCATGAATATCGGCGTATTCACCTTCCCGTGCGCCGTCTCAAGCACCCCTAGTCTCGCCTTTGAACCTTTGTCTTTATGTATTAGCTTGAACATATTTTTATAGTATCAGCATCGAATCGCCGTAGCTGAAGAACCTGTACCTCTGCTCCATAGCCTGGCGATACGCCTCAAATATATGATCCTTCCCTGCGAACGCGCTTACCAGCAACATGAGCGTAGATTTCGGAAGGTGGAAGTTTGTGATGAGGTGATCTACGATCTTGAACTTAAACCCGGGATAGACAAACAGATCGTTATCGCCGCTGACCTCGCCTTTCAGCGCCCAGTATTCTAGGCTCCTTGCGGATGTCGTGCCGACCGCGAAAACTTTTCCGCCGCCACCCTTAACGCTTCTGACCGCCTCTATAGTCTCTGCGGGGATATTAAAATATTCTTTATGCATCCTGTGGTTCTCTACATCATCTGTCTTAACAGGAGCGAAGGTACCGTAATTTGTATGCAAGGTCACATACGCCAACCGTACGCCGGCAGCCACCAATCTCTCCAATATCTCTTTCGTGAAATGAAGCCCCGCTGTCGGGCTTGCCGTAGCGCCCTCCCTGGAGGCATATATGGTCTGATAAGATCCGCTATCGCCTGGCTCATCAGGCCTGTCGATATAGGGAGGCAATGGCACATGGCCCGACTTAAGTATCTCGTCAATGGGCCTGTTGAACTTGATGATCCTTCCGACTCCACCCCTACCCAGCACTTCTGCCTCGGCGCCGCATTCCAGAGTTATCTTTTCGCCTTCCTTAAGCCTCCCTGAAGGCCTCACCAGCGCCTCGCAAACAGGTTCTCTTTTTTCCAGCAGGAACAGCTCGACCTTGCCTCCAGTCTTTCGCCTGCCGAATAGGCGCGCGGGTATTACTTTAGTGTCATTGAGGACTAAAATATCGCCCTTGTTGAAATAGCCTGTTACGTCCTGAAAAGTTTTATGTTCTATCGATCGCTTCTCCCGATCGAGCACCATCAGCCTGCACTTATCCCGTTCCTTGAGAGGGTATTTCGCGATCAACTCTTTCGGCAGGTCGTAATCAAATTCTGACAACTTCATTGGGGTCTACAGCTTATCGGCGATCTTATCGATCGTCGTGATCTCGGCTCCGGGATAATAGACCTTCAGTATCTCTTCGGCCTTCTTGCCGTGCCCGGCCATGCCATTCGCGCCCCACTGGCACATCCCAGCACCATGCCCCCAGCCTATACCGTTTAAAGCAAGCTTATCCTTGCTTATTGATGGTTCAAAATTAGTGCTGCGAAGATCATTGGGGCCCATCATCCTGCGAAAATCTTTTCCGGTAAGCACGCAGGATACATCGGAGTCGTCCTTGATCTCTATCTTATCCACTCTACCGGACTTATTTCTCGCGATCACGGTAACTGACTTGATCTTTCCGACCTTATAACCGTTATCGCCAAGCTTCTTTTCGATATCCGAAAGCGGAATATTCTTCGTCCACTTATAATGTGGAGAATCCCTGCAAAATCCGCATTCCGCCCCTTTCAGAGGTTCGATATCTATATTCCAAAGATTAGCCGCATCTTCTGTTTTACCGCCACACGTGGCATGATAGTAAGCCGGAAATATATCACCCTTATAAATCAGGACTTTAGAAAGAGTCAACTTCACCGCTCTCGTAGTGGACCATCTCTCTGACGCCTCTCCGGTATATACCTGTGAATATATATCGTTGGTCAGATCGTAGTCCTGTAATTTATTCTGCCTTGCCTGATATAAAGCGAAAGTCCGCGCGGTTATAGCTTGAGCCTTTATGGCTTCCATCGGCCAGCGGTGCGACACCTCGTTATTCAATACACCGTAAAGGTACTCTTCCATAGTGATACTATTGATCACCGATATTTTCATGTTATCTTTTTTTATGATGTCCACGGTACCCCTGAACGATCTTCCGTCAATATATATTAAAGCTCCGTCCGGAACGGTGAAGCGTATCTTTGAAAATTTTAGCCCCCTTGCCCCGAACATTATACCGTCTTCGCTCGCCATGACTTTAGTGTGAAGTATATATCCTCCCGTTAGAAGCTTCTCTGAAGGCAGCGAATAGACCCTATAAGTACCCTTTGCGGCCAATGATATGGAGTCCCTGCTGTCTATGACCAGTACGCGAACGACCGGATTATTTCCTTTTTCCAGGGCGGCCGACGTCTGCTGCGGCGCATCAAGAGATAGCGCTAATACGAGCGAAAGCAGTATTATGTATAGTCTCTTCATCTTCTTCTTAATAGTATCAATAGTAGCGAAAGCGTCAACGATATAATGATGCATGTAGTTATCGGAAGAAAGAATGTAAAATTATTCTTCTGTACATAGATATCGCCGGGGAGTTTGCCTATCCACGGGACTTTATCCACGACAACAAAAAGACCTCCGACTAGGAAGATCGCTACCCCGAAGAGCATCATCATCTTACCCATTTTATCTATTCTTACAGCTTAAAGCTTTAAGCTTTTTCCTTTCTTTTCTATCTTCTCTTTTTCAGAGAAGAGGCATCCGCAATAATTCTGCCTATATATACCTTCAGCCTTTGCGGAACCTTGAGCCTTTTTAAAACCTATCCTAAAGTCATCATAATAAAATTTTATATCAGCGCTTTTAGCTATGTCGTCACATATGCTCTTTAGCACCTCATGGTCCTGGTATGGGCTTCCGAGCAGCGTCGTTGTGAAAGCGTCGAACCCATTCTCTTTAGCGAACTTTGCACTCTTCTTCATGCGTATCCACCAGCATACCGGACACCTGTTGACAGTATCTTCGTTGTACACAACGTGCTGAAAATAGTCTTCCAGGTCATAATCGGAATATGTGACGTTGAGCTTTACCGTTTTGGAGTACTTCTCTACGGCGTCTTTCCTCTTAAGATATTCCGGATAAGGGTGTATGTTCGGGTTATAGAAGAACCCCGCTATCACGTGTTTATCCTGACGTAATTTCTCTATAGGATAGATCGAGCATGGCGCGCAGCAGATATGAAGTAGGATATTCATTTATCTTAAAAAAGTTCTTTTTGACCCTCTTTGACGCCGAAGCCCATATGATCATACGCCAGCTTGGTGAGCTCTCTGCCCCGGGGGGTCCGTTTCAGGAAACCTATCTTAAGCAGGAACGGTTCCACTATATCGACTATCGTGTCGACCTCTTCGTTCAGCGAAGCCGCTATGGACTCTATGCCAGCAGGTCCGCCGCCAAAAGATTCGTGCATGATATTTATCACTTTTCTGTCGACATTATCCAGCCCCATCCTGTCTATATTGTGGCTCTTCAATGCCTCATGGGCCGACTCTGCCGTGATCTTACCGTCGCGCTTTACCTGAACCCAGTCCCTTACACGACGAAGCAGCCTGTTCGCCACACGCGGCGATCCTCTTGAGCGCCGCGCTATCTCCAGGGCAGCGTTTGTGTCTATATGTATATCAAGGATCGAGCTTGAACGCTTGATCACTTTGACAAGATCTTCCGTATCGTAAAAATCCAGATGATGAAATATCCCAAACCGCGATCTCAGCGGAGATGTGAGGAGCCCGGAACGCGTGGTAGCGCCTATCATAGTGAAGCGTTTAAGTTTGAACTTATATGTCCTCGCGTAGGCACCTTTGTCCATCACCACATCGACTTCAAAATTCTCCATCGCAGGATATATATACTCCTCCACCGTCTTGGGCAGCCGGTGTATCTCATCTATGAATAGTATGTCACCATCTTCCAGGTTAGTGAGAACACCTACGAGGTCCCCTGCTCTTTGGATAGCCGGGCCGCTCGTCGATGTTATCTTGGTCCCCATCTCATGCGCTATGATGTGCGCCAGAGAAGTTTTGCCCAGTCCCGGAGGGCCCGATAGCAGCACATGTTCCAAGGGCTCTTTCCTCTTCCTGGCCGCCTCCATCGAAACCTTGAGGTTCTCTACGACATCGGTCTGTCCGATAAATTCACTGAGTTTCCCGGGCCTCAGGGAGAGGATCAATATTTGATCTTCATCCGAATCCGCCTGAGTTGAGATCAATTTCTCTCTTCCTTCAGGCAATATTTTTTTATTAACTTTTTCTTTTTCCATATTTTTTGCTTACAGCTTAAAGCTTATAGCTTAAAGCTTTTTACTCCCCTTGTAAACTTCGTTCAATATCTCTTCGCACGATGAGACTTTCGGATTGCGCCGTATCGCTTTCTCTATCATATCGCCGGCCTCGCTCTTCTTATACTGCAACTGAACGAGCACGTTAAGAGCTTCTTCTTTAATGTCTTCCTTGATCTTGGTTGAATCGTGTAATGCCCTGTCTTTCATAAGACAGAACTTTCCTACTTTCCCCTGCAGCTTGGCCACTATCTCCCGGGCCTTCTGCTCACCGATTCCTGGCAATGTCTTCAAAAGCGCCATATTGCCGTTGTCTATGGCCTCGGCTATGACCGGGAATGACTCACTCAGCGCTCTGCACGCGGCTTTCGGACCCACGCCCGAAACGGTTATGAACTGTTCGAAGAAATCTCTCTCTATGTCGTTCAGGAATCCTACCAGGACAGGTATAGCCTTTGACTGATCCATCTGGTAATAATGATAGACTTTGAGGCTTACGGTTTGACCTTCTCCGCCAGCCGTATCAAGGTTCTTCATCACAGCCGGCGGTATCATCACCTCGTAACAGATGCCGTTGACATCGAGAATGACGCTCGTATCTTTCTTCTGTTTCAATTTGCCGTTGATCTCAGAGATCACTTTATCTTCTCCATGTAGCAGTAACTTATCGCCATTGCGAGGGCGTCGCTCACGTCTACCGGCTCAGGAGGATCTTTTAATTTTAAGATGTTCTGGACCATCCTCTGGACCTGCTCTTTTGACGCGTGGCCATTGCCGGTTATCGTCTTCTTTATCTTTGTGGGGGGATAATTCACCAGACGGATCTCATGTATCCCGCTTGCTAAACATGCGGCCGCGCGCGCATGCCCCATAAGTATAGCCGTGGTAGGATGCCTGTAATGTGAATATATCTTTTCCAGAACCAGTACGCCCGGCTCGTGCTCTTTTATAATTTCGGTAATGGCGTCAAATATCTTCTTGAGCCTTGATTGTATCGGCGTGTTGGCTTGCGTCTTTATCACACCGGCCTCGACAAGCTTAAAGGTTCTCTCTTCTATGATGCCATAACCAGTCGTCCCCAGGCCGGGATCGATGCCGAGTATTCGCATTATTCTTTTAT
>CAYVCD010000080.1:0-6256 GCA_964450115.1 uncultured Planctomycetia bacterium | reverse complement strand
AAATACGACAACATAGACCTGGTTATCGTCAGGGAGAATACCGAAGACCTTTATGCCGGCATAGAATTCGAAAGGGGCTTACAGGATACCAAGGACCTGATAGTGACGCTTGAGAAGATGAGTCAAAAGAAGATAAAGCCGAACTCTGCCATAAGCATAAAGCCCATATCCGTAGAAGGCACAAAGAGGATAGTGAAGTACGCTTTCGAGTATGCGCTGAAGAATAATAGAAAGAAGGTCACGGCCGTCCATAAAGCGAATATCATGAAGTTCACTGACGGATTATTCCTTGAGGTCGCCCGGGATGTGGCTAAAGGTTATGAAGGCAGAATAGTCTTTGAGGACAGGATAGTGGACAACATGTGCATGCAGCTTGTACAGAAACCTGAAGATTATGATGTGCTGGTCCTGCCGAATCTTTACGGCGATATAATCTCGGATCTTGCGGCGGGGCTCATAGGCGGGCTGGGCGTAGCGCCCGGAGCGAATATCGGCGAAGGCATCGCAGTATTTGAGCCTACTCACGGCAGCGCTCCGAAGTATAAAGGCATGAATAAGACGAATCCTACGGCGATCATATTGTCGGCTGTACTGATGTTAAAATATATAGGCGAAGAGAAGGCGGCCAACCGGCTCGATACAGCGGTCGCATCGGTGATCGCGGAGGGTAAAGATGTCACGTACGATCTTAAGAGTGATAGAAATGATCCCACCGCGGTCGGGACTAAAGAGATGGCCGACGCGATAATAAAGAAGCTCAAATGACAAAGAAAGTATCCATTATAGGCGCAGGCGCGGTAGGAGCTACTCTGGCGCATCGGGTGCTGGAAAGCGGCATAGCGGATGTGGTCCTCTTAGATATATTCAAGAACATAGCGCTAGGCAAGGCTATGGATCTTTCAGATGCCTCTCCTGTAGTAGCCCACGAAAGCACCATTATCGGCACAGATGATTACAAAGATATAGGATCTTCCGACATAGTCGTTATCACCGCTGGATTGCCGAGAAAACCGGGGATGACCAGGGATGAGCTTATCTCGAAGAATGCCGTAATAATTAAGGATGTAGCGCTCAAGGTAAAAGCCCATGCGCCCAAGTCGATCATAATAGTGGTGACAAACCCATTAGACGTAATGACGTATCTTACATACAAAGTTACCGGCTTTCCTAAGAATAGAGTGATCGGGATGGCAGGTCTTTTGGACGGCTCAAGATTCATATATTTAATAGCAAGCGCGCTGGGAGTACCGAGGTCCTCGGTAGAAACCTACGTTCTGGGAAGCCATGGCGATACGATGGTCCCGTTGATCTCAAAGACTAAAGTCGGCGGCAAGCCGGTGACCGAGGTCATGGATAATGCAAAACTCCAGGCGATAGTCAAGAGGACCTGTGACCGCGGCGCTGAGATAGTCTCGCTATTTGGCTCCGGAAGCGCCTTCTATTCACCAAGCGCGGCTGTATTCAAGATGATAGAATCTATCCTTAAAGATAAGAAAGAGACCATTACCGCTTCCGCGTATCTTGAAGGGGAATACGGCCTTAGCGATCTTTACATAGGCGTTCCCTGTAAGATCGGCAACGGTGGAATAGAAGAGGTAGTACAATTCGATATCTCAAGCCAGGAGAAGGCGGCATTGACAAGATCGGCTGAGGCTATCAAGGCTTTAAATAAACTCTTATAATGAGAACCTACGACCTCATCATCATAGGTTCAGGGCCCGGCGGTTATATAGCGGCTCTCTACGCTTCCCGCTTCAAAAAAAGCGTATGTGTCATGGAGAAGGCCGAGCTTGGCGGAACCTGCCTGAATAGAGGCTGCATACCTACAAAAGCGATGCTACATTCAGCGTCGTTGCTTTCCACAATAAAAGGATCTTCTGAATACGGCATAGAAGTTTCCGGTATCGTGGTAAATTTTCCCGTTATATCCGCGCGTAAAGACGCTGTAGTTGCTCGTTTAAGAGCCGGAGTGGAGACTCTCTTTAAAGCAAATAAGATCGATCTGGTGCGCGGGGATGCAAAGCTCTCCGGCGCAAATACCGTAACCGTTAATGGCGTAGAATACAGCGCCAAAGATATAATAGTGGCTACAGGCTCCAGGCCCGCGGCTCTCTCCGGTATACCGTTCGACGAGAAGGGGATATATTCAAGCGATGGTATATTTAGCCTAAAAGATATTCCCGGTTCCATTACCATAGTGGGCGGGGGAGTCATAGGATGCGAGTTTGCAAGCCTCTTCAATGCGTTGGGCTCACAGGTTACCATAGTCGAGATATTGGACAGGTTATTGCCCACGCAGTCTAAAGAAATTTCCAGAAAGCTCGAGACCATATTCAAAAAAAGAGGTATAGAGATCCGCACATCCACGAAATTTGAACCGGGAGCGGTATCCCAAAAGATACTTGTGGCGGTGGGGCGCAAGCCCAATACTGAGGATATCGGGCTCGAGGCGCTCGGCATTAAGACCAAAGACGGCCGTATTACTGTCGATGACAATCTGCGCACACAGGTGAAGAATATCTATGCTATCGGAGATTGCGTAGCAGGGCCGTTATTGGCGCACAAGGCATCTTATGACGGTATTTTAGCGTGCGATAATATCATGGGAAACCCAAGACGCGTAGATTATTCCAACGTGCCTAACTGCATATGGACGGATCCGGAGATAGCGAGTGTCGGACTTAACGAAGAAGAGGCGCGCCTGAAGTGCCCCGATCTGAAGATAGCGAAGTTCCCGTATCTTGCCTCCGGCAAGGCTTATATCATGGGTAAGAGCGAAGGCTTTATTAAGATGATAGGTGACGCGGATGGCAACATATTGGGCGTAGAGATATTCGGCCTGGAGGCATGCGATCTTATTGGCGAGGCCTGCCTTGCGAAGTCCGCTGGGGTGAATATAAAAGACTGGGCGCGTGTAGTGCATGGCCATCCGACATTATCCGAAATATTCCAGGAAGCGGCCCATATATTTACCGGTACCGCAATACACAGCTTATAGAGGATCACACTAATGGCAGAGATTAAACTTCCGCCGCTGGCCGAAGGGGTAGAGAAGGCAAGCATTTCGTATTGGTTCAAACAGCCGGGAGATATCGTTAAAGAGGGCGAAGAGCTGGTGGAGCTGGTCACGGATAAGGCGACATTCAGCATGCCGAGCCCGGCTACGGGGAAGATAAAAAAGCTCCTTGTCAGCGAAGGCGATTCGGCTAAAGTTGGACAGGCTATAGCTATTATAGAATAAAGATGGCAAAGAAGAATATACTGCTTTTATACATATCGGAAGATTCGGGCCACCATTGCGCCAGCCTCTCTATAGAGCGCGCTCTCCACGCGCTAGATCCCGATGTCAAGACAATGAACATCAACTCCTTCAACTACACCAACCCGATCCTCGAGAGAATAATAAATACCACATATATGAGCGTTGTCAAGAGGACTCCGGAGATATGGGACTATCTCTACGATAACCCGAAGGTCATGAAGAGCGTTCATAAGCTAAGAGATATAATACACCGCTCCAACACCGGAAAGCTTAAAAGCCTGCTCGATGAATTCAAGCCGGACGGCGTCATCTGCACGCAGGCGTTCCCCTGCGGTATGATCGCCGATTATAAAAATACCTTCGGTGCGGATATTCCGCTCATCGGAGTTTTGACGGATTACGCTCCGCATTCATACTGGATATTCGATAAGGTGGATAGATACATAGTCCCGTCGATGGAGACCGGCAGGAAGCTTATCGATAACGGTGTGGACCCGGACAGGGTCATGCCGTACGGGATCCCCATAGACGCGAAGTTCCAGATCAGCCCCGGCAAGGAAGAGATATTCAGGAAGATGTCTTTAGATCCGGGAGTCTCTACGGTCCTGGTCATGGGCGGCACGCAAGGCCTGGGCCCTATAAAAGAACTTGTCAGCCTCCTCGACAAGTCTTCGCTTCCTCTGCAGATGATAATAGCCTGCGGCACCAATAAAAGATTATTCAGATGGTTACAGGCGCGCAAGCGTAATTTTAAAAAGAAGGCCGTGGTACTGGCGTTCGCGGATAATATAGACGAGCTTATGCATATATCGACGGTCATAGTCACTAAGCCGGGAGGCATTACGACAGCCGAGGCGCTTGCCAGAGGGCTGCCTATGCTCATAGTGAACCCTCTGCCCGGTCAGGAGGCTATGAATACCAAATTTTTATTGAACGAAGGTGTGGCCGTAAGGGGGCAGAATTCTGCAGATGTTGTTATAGTGCTGGAAGAGCTCTTATACAACAAGAATAAGCTCAAGATAATGAGCGACAAGGCGAAGTCTCTCTCAAAACCCGATAGCGCCGTTTCGATAGCAAGATTGATGCTGGAGATAGCAAAGTGATATTCTACATCCTTTACATGATAGGACAGGCTCTTGCCGTCACTTTTCCGTTAAAGTTCTCTTACCGCGTGGCCGTTATCATGGCCCAGATCCATTATCGTTTAGGTCGCAAAGAGAGAAAGGCCGTAACGGAGAATCTAAAAACGATACTTGGCAAGAGTTCGGAAGGTGATGAGCTGAAACGCACGGCGAAAGATGTATTCAGGAATTTTGCCAAATATCTTGTAGATTTTTTCAGGTTCTCCAGGATGACCCCTTTATACGTAAAGGAGTTCATAAAGCTGGAGGGACTGTCCAATATAGAAGATGCTCTGAAGCATGGCAAGGGAGTTATTACGCTTTCAGCTCATCTGGGTAACTGGGAGCTTGGAGCGTTCGTTCTGGGGACGCTTGGCTATCCGATAAATGCGGTCGTATTGACGCACCGGCATGTTAAGATAAATGATTTTTTCAAAGCCCAGCGCTCGATGGGGAAGGTGAGGTCGATAGAGTTCGGCGCGTCCTTGAGAGGCTGTTACAAGGCGCTTAAAAATAACGAACTTCTGGCGCTTCTGGGGGACAGAGACTTCTCCAATAGCGGCCTGCCGATGATATTTTGCGGTAAGCCTGTCGTATCGATGCCTAAAGGGCCCGCCGCGTTAAGTTACAGGACGGGTGCTGCGATAGTGCCAAGCTTTATTACAAGAAATGACGACGATACCTTCACCTTTGCTTTTGAAAAGCCCATATTTCCCGACGCGGCGGTTGATGAGGAGAGCGCAATTAAAGGCATTATGGAAAGATACTTACCGATAATAGAATCTTATGTGAAGAGATATCCCGGACAATGGTACGTCTTCAGGAATTTCTGGAATCCGAGCCATGAAGAACTGCATACTAATACCGTCATATAACGAATCCAGGACCATCGGCGCCATCACGAAAGAGTTGAAGGCGCGCGGACTTACGGTCTATGTCGTGGATGACGGCTCGACCGATAGGACCGCAGATATAGCCGCCCTACAGGGCGCCGTGATCATCGCGCACGACAAGAACAAAGGGAAGGGCGCGTCTTTAATAGAGGGCTTCGATCGTATCCTGAAAGAAAACTTTGATGCGGTCCTCGTCATGGACGGCGACGGCCAGCACGCGATCGATGATGTGGACAGCTTTTTTAATAAGATGGCCCAGACCGGCGCCGATATAGTGATAGGGAACAGGATGCTCGACACCGCTTCTATGCCGCTAGTAAGGAAGATCACCAATAAGATGATGTCGCGCATCATATCGAAGATGTGTAAGCAGACCATTCCCGACACCCAGTGTGGATTCAAGCTGATAAAGAGGAATGTCCTCGAGAGCATAAAATTTGAGTTCTCGAACTTTGAGATAGAGTCGGAGATACTTATAAAAGCGGCAAAGAATGGGTTTAAGATAGAGTCGGTCCCGGTCAAGACCGTCTATCAGGGTGAGACTAGCAAGATAAAGCCGATATTCGATACGATAAGGTTCCTCTCTTTCCTCTTCAGGATGGCGGGTAGATGAAGACCCCGATATCCATAGATCTCGATAAGCTGAAAGCCGCAATGGTCACCGAGCAGCTCATCCCGCGAAATATATCAGATAAGATTATCCTTGAAGCTTTCCGGAAAGTGCCGAGGCACGAGTTTGTGCCGGAAGATCTCAGGCAGAGCGCTTACAATGATTACCCTCTGCCGATAGGTGAAGACCAAACTATATCCCAGCCGTACATGGTAGCGTTGATGACCGAGTGTCTTAAGCTAAAGGGTGGAGAGAAGGTCTTGGAGATCGGCACCGGCAGTGGTTATCAGGCGTCGATCCTGGCAGAGATAGCAGGGGATGTCTATTCCGTAGAGAGATTTAAGGCTCTTGCGGATAAGGCGTCCGGAGT
>CAYVCD010000079.1:0-6351 GCA_964450115.1 uncultured Planctomycetia bacterium | reverse complement strand
TGGCACACGTAGTTAATGGCCGCGACGGCCAGCCAAAGATGCTCGGAGTGAAGAAGTACGAAGGCCAGACTATCAGGATCGGCGGTATAATCTTGAGACAGCGCGGCATGAGCTTCAAGGCGGGCGTGAACGTAGGCATAGGCAAAGACCACACATTATTCGCTCTGGCCGACGGTAAGGTCAAGTTCGATCCGAGACGGATCGTGAGCGTCATATCTAAAAGTTAATAAATAGGGGACAGCGCCCTATTTTACTAAAAAATAGGGCGCTGTCCCCTATTTGAGACCACAATCGGAAGTTAGAAAGTGTTCGTAGACCAGGCCAAAATCTATCTTAAGGCCGGCGGCGGCGGCAAGGGCTGTCATAGCATATTTTATGACAGATATCACAATAACGGCCAGCCTGACGGCGGTGCGGGCGGCAAGGGCGCCGATGCGATCTTTACGGCCGACGACAATATACAGACTCTCCTCGATTTTCAATATAGACAGCACTTCGAAGCCGACTCCGGCACTCACGGAAGCTCCAATCATAAAAAAGGCAGACAAGGCAAGGACCTGGTAATAAAGGTACCGCCCGGCACGCTCATTAAGGATGCTCTAAGCGGTCTTGTAATGAGGGAGTTGATAAATAGCGGCGATTCGGTCGTTATAGCCAGAGGCGGTCATGGCGGCAGGGGAAATTCGAAGAACCATCCGGCCACTTCAGGCGCTCCGGGCGAAGAGAAGAGGGTCATATTAGAATTAAAGCTTATCGCGGATGTGGGAATAGTGGGCTATCCCAATGCCGGAAAATCCACTCTAATATCGAAGGTATCCAGCGCGAGGCCCAAGATAGCGAACTATCCTTTTACGACGAAGGTGCCGGTCCTTGGCGTTGTAAAGATCCATGGTGATGAACGCCTCGTCTTTGCTGAAGTGCCGGGCCTGATAGAAGGCGCGCATCTGGGCAGGGGGCTTGGCGACAGGTTCTTAAGGCATGTCGAAAGGACCAAGGCGCTGATACATATGATAGACGTATCCGGTTTTGAGGGCAGGGATCCGTACAAGGATTATGTAAATCTGAATAAGGAGTTGAAGCTGTACAGCAAAGAACTGATCAAGAAACCCCAAGTCATAGCCCTGAATAAATGCGATATAGATCTCGCTAAAGATAACGTAAAGAGGTTTAAGAAGCGCGCTAAGGGCAAGAAGGTGTATGTCCTGTCGGCGGCTACGGGAGAAGGTATAAAAGAATTATTGGCCGCGGTATACAAAAACGTAAAGAGCTTGAAAAAAAATGTCAAAAAATAAGATAGTAGTGATAAAGATCGGGACGAAGGTCATAGCCTCACATGATAAGTCTTTGGATAAGGCTTTGCTTAAGAGCCTTGTGGACCAGATATCCGACATCCTCGATAAGGGCTTCAAGGTCATAGTAGTTACTTCCGGGGCCATAGGGAGCGGCATGAGCCTTCTGGGTATGAAAAAAAGGCCCACGAAACTGGAAGAGCTGCAGGCGGCAGCTTCTATAGGTCAGAGCCAGCTGATGCATCTTTACAGCGGTTATTTTAAAGAGCGGGGGTTTCTCACGGGACAGATACTGCTCACCCGGGAGGACTTTAACGACAGGGCCAGATACCTGAATATCAGGAGGACGGTCGAGACTCTCTTTTCTCACAAGGCAGTGCCTGTGATAAATGAGAATGATACCGTATCTACGGAAGAGATAAAGTTCGGGGATAATGATAGGCTGTCGTGCCTTGTCAGCGACCTGTGTGGAGCCGATATGCTGATACTTCTGACCGATGTTGATGGTTTACTCGACGAGGAATGCAATGTGGTAAATTTTGTGGACGATATGAGCGCCAGGGTAACGAAGCTGGCGCGTTCGAGCAAGTGCGAGCTTGGCACCGGAGGTATGGCGTCTAAGCTGGAGTCGGTAGGAAGGGCGATGGAATCAGGGATAGCGTGCGTAATAGCGAACGGCAAGAGAAAGAATATAATAACGGACATAATTGACGGTAAGAGCGTGGGCACCCGATTCAAGAGCTCCGCAACTAAACGCCTGTCGGAAAGTCAGGGATGATATTGTGACCGACATAAAACAGTCATGCCAAATAGCTAAAGCCGCATCGCGCAAAATGGCTATTTTGGATCCAAAAGTAAAGGCAAGAGCGCTTAAGTCGATGGCGAAGGCCTTGATCGACAACTCGTCCAAGATAATAGGAGAGAACGCTAAAGATGTCGATCGAGCCCGTAAGAATAATATATCCAAGGTACTTATCGACAGGTTAACGCTCGACGATAAACGCGTAAAAGCTATGGCGCTCTCTCTTATAGAGATCTCAAAGTTAAAAGATCCTATAGGCCAGGTCCTGGAGACAAGGCGTAGGCCTAACTCCCTCGTGATCAAGAAGGTGCGAGTTCCTATAGGAGTGATCTTGTGCATATACGAGTCACGCCCTAATGTCACGAGCGACTGTGTGGGGCTATCTTTAAAGTCCGGCAATTGCGTGATACTCAGGGGCGGTAGCGATGCTATAAATTCCAATACGGCGATATTCGAGGTGCTGAATAGGGAGGCCTTGAAGAATAAGATCCCCGAAGGCGCCATAACGATGATCAAAGAGACCGACAGGAGCGTTGTAAATGATCTCCTGGCCCAGGAAGGCCTTATAGACCTGGTCATGCCCCGCGGCGGAGAATCTCTTATAAGAGAGGTCATCGACAATTCTAAGATCCCTGTGATAAAACACTACAAAGGGGTCTGCCATACCTATGTGGATGGATCAGCCGATCTTAATATGGCTATGCGCATATGTTACAATGCCAAGGTCCAGAGGCCCGGTGTATGCAATGCCATGGAGACGATGCTTGTAAATAAAAAGATAGCAGAAAAGTTCCTGCCCTCGATGATAAAGAGGTTCCTGGATGCGGGCGTAGAGATACGTGGTTGCGCTGAGACTATAAGGATAGCTCCCGGCATAAAGAAGGCAAGTGAGGAAGATTGGTATACGGAATATCTGGACCTCATATTGTCCGTCAGGGTGGTGGATGATATCGATGAGGCGATAGAGCATATCATGAAATACGGCTCATACCATTCCGACGCGATCATTACAAAAGATAAGAAGGCGGCAGAAAAGTTCCTGAATAACGTCGATTCAGCATGTCTCTATGTAAATGCCTCGACGAGATTTACCGACGGAGGTGAATTCGGGAAAGGCGCTGAGATAGGTATCTCAACAGATAAGATACATGCGCGTGGTCCAGTGGGAGTGGAAGAGTTGACGTCGTATAAGTATATGATATACGGCAAAGGGCAGATCAGGAAATAGCCTTAAGCTTTAAGCTGTAAGTTTTAAGCTTAAAGCATATAACTTAAAGCTTATAGCTGAAATTGTAGGATTTTATGATGAGAATAGGGATACTTGGAGGTACTTTTAATCCGATACATATAGGCCACCTTATATTGGCCGAAGAGGCGCATTTTAAGCTCAAGCTGGACAAGCTCGTCTTCGTTCCCGCTTTTGTACCGCCTCATAAAAGCTCATTAGAAGTCATAGGCGCTAAAGACAGGCTTGAGATGATCAGGCTTGCTATAGAAGACAATCCGGCTTTCGAGGTATCGACGTTTGAGGTAGATTCAAAGAAGAAGTCGTATTCCATAGATACGTTAAAGGAGTTCCGCGGCGTATACGGCGAGGATGCCCAGCTATGCTTCATAACCGGCTCGGATTCGCTGAAAGACCTATTCTCATGGAAGAACATAAACGATATATTCAAGATATCGAAGTTCATAGTGGCCAATAGGCCGGGGTATCCGATAAAAGATGTGCCCAAGGAGGTAGATACCGTCGTCATCACCCCCATAGAGGTATCATCCGAGGACATAAGGAAAAGGCTTGCCGAGAACAGGTCCATACGTTATCTGGTGCCTGAAAAGGTCCGTAAATATATACTTGATCGCAAGCTATACTTGACCAAGAGCGATTTGTAGTGTATAATTTTTTAAACCAAGAAGGGGAGGTGATTTGAAATGGCAGAGACAGGATATTGCGTAAAGTGCAAAGCTAAGAAAGAGATGAAGGATACGCAGAACGTCACCATGAAGAATGGGCGTAAGGCGATGAAGGGTAAGTGCACAAGCTGCGACACAGGCATGTATAAGATAATGAAATAGTATCTGTTTTTTAAAAATGAGGTGAAGTTTTATAGAGTCTAAGTCTAAGGCCTTGGCCATAGCTCGTGCCGCTTCCGATAAGAAGGCGCTCGATATAGTCACGCTGGATATGCGCAGGATCCCAAGCGTCTCGGACTATTTCGTGATCGCGAGCGGCTCATCCACTACACAGGTCAGGGCCATATCCGATAATATAGCAGATGTTCTCAAGGAGAAGGGCGAGCGAGTCTGGCATATCGAAGGCTCGCGCGAAGCCCTTTGGATCCTCCTTGATTGCGGTGATGTGGTAGCTCATATATTCCTTGACGAAACGCGCCGTTTCTACGAGCTGGAGAAGCTCTGGGGCAAAGTTCCGAGGAAGAAGTTCATCGAAGCCCGCGCGAAGCCTAGGGTCAAAGTCCACCACAAGCCCAAAAAAGCCGCGAAGAGGGCTGTCAGCAAAAAAAAGAGGCAAAATGTATTACGGCGGAATCGAAAAAGAGGTCGTCCTATTAGTTGAGAACTCTTTAAAAGAGGTTCTCAGCTCTCTCGGACGGCCTGCCGCTAAACCCCACGAAGCTATCCCCGCACTAGAGATACCTAAAGAGAGATCACACGGCGACATATCCACAAATATAGCGATGAGGATTGTCCGTCTTTCCGGCGGCAAGAGCCCTGTCGAATTCGCGGAGCTTATAGTAGAGAAGGCGAGGCTCGCGCTAGCATCATCGAACCTCAAAGGCGATATAGAAAAGATTGAGGTCAAGCCCCCCGGATTCATTAATTTCTTCCTCAGTAGCGAATATCTTTATAAAGTTCTTCTGGATATAGAGCGAGAGCAGGGTAATTACGGCCGGACGAGCATCTGCCGGGATAAGAATATACAACTGGAATTCGTCAGCGCCAATCCCACGGGGCCCCTCACAATAGCTCACGGCAGGCAGGCCGCGATCGGCGACTCGCTTGCAAATATCCTTGCGTACATAGGTTGTGAAGTAAGCAGGGAATATTATGTGAATGACGAAGGCAATCAGATGAACACTCTCGGGTCTTCCATTCGCGCCAGATACCGGGAGCTCTGCGGCATCAAAGAAGATTTTCCTGCGGACGGATACAAGGGCACTTATGTAAACGATATAGCCGTGGAGTTTAAAGATAAATACGGCCAAACTTATATTGAAGAAGAGGATGTGAAAGCTTTCAGGGAGTTCGGCCTTAAGTGGATACTCGATGACATCAAAAAGGACCTGAAGGACTTCGGGGTAAGGTTCGATGTGTGGTATAGCCAGGCCAGCCTCAGGAAGTCGGGCTCGATAGATAAGGCGCTTGAGCTTATAAAAGATAAGGGCTATATCTTCCAGTCCGAGGGAGCGACGTGGTTCCGTTCCACCGAATTTGGTGATGACAAGGACAGGGTCCTTATAAAGTCGGATGGCTCTTACACGTACCTGGCTCCGGACATAGCCTACCACCTTGACAAATACAGACGTGGCTTCAGGACCCTGATAGATATATGGGGGCCGGATCACCATGGTTATATACCCCGCATGAAGGCCGCCATCCAGGCCCTCGGCTTTGAGAAAGACTCTCTCTCGGTCATCATAGCGCAGCTTGCCACGCTCTACAAAGGCGGCCTTGTTGTGAAGATGTCTACGAGGGCTGGTGAGTTCGTGACATTGCGCGAAGTGATGGATGAAGTCGGCAAAGATGTCGCTCGTTTCGCTTTTCTAATGAGGAAAGTATCGAGCCATCTAGATTTCGATCTCGATAAAGTCAAAGAGCAGTCGATGGAGAACCCCGTATATTACATACAGTATGCCCACGCGCGCATATGGTCCATACTGGAATTCAGTAAGGATGCCAACCTTTCATCCAAATTCAAGTCCGGCCTTTTAAAGGAAGAGGAGGAGCTTTGGATCTTAAGGATCCTGCGTCAATTCCCTCTGGTGATCATAATAAGCGCTAATTCGCTCGAGCCGTATGTGGTCCTTCAATACCTGCAGGATCTCGCCGCGGCATTCCATTCGTTCTATAATAAGCATAGGGTAGTGTGCGATGATCCCGACCTTTCGAAAGCGAGGCTCGTTCTCGTGAATTGCGTCAGGATCGTGCTGGCCAACGGCCTTGGACTGCTCGGAGTATCCCTGCCAAAGAAGATGTAGTGAATGTTCGACGCTATAAAGATCCATTTAAGCGAAGAGATAGATA
>CAYVCD010000078.1:0-6466 GCA_964450115.1 uncultured Planctomycetia bacterium | reverse complement strand
ATGCTTAATCCAATTTGCGGCAAGCGGAAGCAACACCCCAAAAGTTCCGCCTGTCTCGTGAAGCGAAAAATATTAACATATCCTCGGTAATTGTTCACCTGATAACATACCCACGATCCTTCTGCCTCCGGAAAGAGTTTCCAGATAGACTTTGCCGGGGAATTCTTTAACCACTCTACCGATAACGCACGCCGATCTACCCAATGGATCCGGTCTCATCACTCTTAATACTTTATCCGCATGGTCTTTTTGGACGACTATGAGCACCCTGCCTTCGCACGCGAGGTATAGTGGGTCGAAGCCGAGAAGTTCGCAGCCTGCTTTGACGCCTCCGGTAACCGGCAGACTCTCTTCATCTATCGCTATTCCAAATTTCCCTCCGATTACCATCTCGTTGAGTGTGGTAGCAACGCCCCCCCTGGTCGGGTCTCTCATGAATTTAACTTTATCCGAGGCCTTCAATACCCTGGCGATCAAACCGTTAAGCGGCGCGGAGTCGCTCTTCACTTTAGACGAAAAGGATATGCCTTCCCTCTTCGAAAGAACGCTTATGGCATGATCACCTATCGGGCCGCTCACTATAACGCTATCGCCTGCCCTTATCTTATCTATCGAAAGACCCGGATAATATATCTCGCCGATGCCGCTCGTATTTATGAATATCTTATCGCACGAGCCTCTCTCGACTACCTTGGTGTCACCGGTGACGACCCTTACACCGGATCTCTTCGCAGCCAAAGAGATGGACCTTACTATTCTCTCCAATAGGTCCCTATCGAGCCCTTCTTCAATTATCAGGCCCAGAGATATAAATAATGGTTTCGCTCCGCATACCGCCAGATCGTTCACGGTACCATAAACAGCGAGACTTCCTATATCCCCTCCCGGAAAAAAGATGGGGTTCACCACATATGAATCGGTCGTGAACGCAAGCTTCTTCTTCCCGATCTTGACGACAGCCGAATCCTTCTTCTCTCTTAAAATAGGATTACCCAATTCTCTCATAAATAGAGAATCTATCAGCTTATGCATCAAAGTCCCGCCGCTACCGTGAGTGAGTAGTATCTTTTCCATATTTATAGTACGCCGCGCATGTCCCCTCGCTAGAGACCATGCATGCTCCTACCGGATCTTCCGGAGTGCATGCGCGAGCGAATGAGGGGCAATCGTAAGGCGTCTTTAACCCTTTCAAAATATATCCGCAAAAACATCTTATATTATCCTTGGGCTCTTCGATCTTTGGTTTAAATTTCACTTCGGCATCAAATTCTTTGTAAGACCTTCTTATCTTAAGACCGCTATTTCTTACAGAACCTATTCCGCGCCATGTGGACGGACATTTTTCAAAAACTTTGCTTATGCTTCTTCTTGCCAATGGATTGCCGCTCTTCTCTATTATTCTATCATACTGGATCTCAACTTTCGGCTTTCTCTGCCTGATTATCATAAGGATCGATTGCAGGATATCTATAGGCTCAAAACCTGAGATCACACAGCGCTTCTTATACTTTACGCTCAGGAACTCGTATGGATGCAAACCTATTATAGCGCTGACGTGCCCGGGGAGCAAGAATGCGTCGACTTTTATAAGTTTATCATGCACAAGTACCTCCATTACTTCCGGCATCGTCTTGTGGCCGCAGAGTACGAAGTAATTACTTAATCTCTCTTTTTTGGCGATCAGGATAGACTGCGCTACCGTAGGAGCCGTCGTTTCAAAGCCTATCCCTAAAAATACTATTCTCTTAGTTGTATATTTTCTAGCAAGGTCTAGCGCGTCAAGGCTCGAATATACGATCCTTATGTCACGGCCTTTGGCCTTCTCCTTCTCGAGGCTTGAGCGTGAGCCCGGGACTTTTAGCATGTCACCGAACGTCGCGACGATCACGCCCTTCGCATTAGCGATGGCTATCGCCTTATCAATGAACTCATTGGGCGTCACGCAGACCGGGCATCCAGGTCCGGATATAAGCTTTATACCCTTCGGCAGTATGTCGCGAAGCCCGAAGCGGAATATGCTCATCGTATGCGTACCGCACACTTCCATGATATTGTAGACGAGGTCCGGATCGGCGGCACCACGGATCTCTTGCGCCACCTTATCTATCAACCGCCTGTTCCTGAATTCGTCCACATATCTCATATGCTTCTCAATATCTTTAGTGTCTTCTTTGCTTCGCTCTCTTTGACCTTCTCTATGGCAAATCCCGCGTGCAGGAGCACATACTCGCCGATCTTCGGGCTTTTTATAAGCGAGAAGTTCGCTTTCCGCTTCAGGCCGGATGACTCGACGAAACCCTCATCGCCATTGATCTCAACTATCTTCATCGGTACTGCTAAACACATAATGATCTCTCATTCGCTATGACTATCTGGCCTATTGGTATACCGGAATCGTTCGTTTGAACATTGCAATGCGTATAAGCTTTAAAATTACTTTTATTCAATAGCTCTACCACCCTATCAGTCAAATATCTATTCTGGAAGACACCTCCGGACAATACGACTCTCTTCATCTTCGTTTCTTTAGCCGTTGCCAGTATCATCTCGGCAATAGAATTATGGAATTTCGCGGACATTACGCCGGCTGCTTCCCTGCCTTCTATATCGCGCACAACTCCTTTAACGATCTTTCTAATGCCGCCCGGGCCATAGCTATCGTCGATATTTTTTTCGGCAATACTCTCCAGCTCTATCGGCAACTCCGCTTCATATCCTGCCCTTCTCTTATTCAGTACCATGCTGCCTACCGCATCGAATAGCCTGCCCATACTTGAAGTAAGCGGTGAATTTATCTTTTTATCTATCATACTCTTTAATACAGTCCACCTTCTTTTATCATAACCTTTTACGCTGCCGAATGCCGAATATAAATAACTCGCCGCCATCCGCCACGGCTCTTTTATGCAGACCTCGCCGCCGGGCATCGGGATATACTCAAGATGCGCGACTCTTTTCATACTTTTTAGATCACCGACAAAGAACTCTCCGCCCCAGATGTTACCATCAGTGCCGTAGCCTGTCCCATCAAATGCTACGCCCAGAAGAGGGCCTTTTATATTATTATCCACTATAGCGCTGGCAATATGCGCCTCGTGATGCTGCACTCTGAAAGGGACAGCGCCTATTTTTCTGGTCGCTGTTATCCCGGAAAAATAGGCGCTGTCCCTATTTTCGGCGAATTGAGTAGAGAAATAGCCCGGATGCAGATCGCACGCGACTATCTCGGGCCTGATATTAAGCTTTCTTTCTGCGGCTTTTACCGCCTTTTCGTATCTGGTGAGATTATCGAGATCCGAGAGGTCGCCGAAGCCGTCGAATAGATAGGCGTCCCTACCTTTAGCAAGCGCGAAAGCCCCCTTCATATCCGCGCCGCATGCGAGGATGGGTTTTTTTACCTTAAACGGCAGTTTGATTATCTTCATGGGTAGGCCAATATTATAGCAGATTTAAGCACTAAGTGCCAGGTACCCACCCAAAAAGCGCCTGACCCCTTTTTAGAAGAGGAATACTGCTGAAGCGACGACGGTGGCGAAGTTGCCTTCCGGCCCGATTATCGCGGTCTGCGTGATGTTGGAGGTGCGGACTATCTTGTCTTTGAGCTGGTATATCTCTTTATTCTCATCCCATGACTTGTCTTCGTCAAATTCCAACCCGAGCGTTGACGCTAACATTTCCACGGCGAGGTCTTCCGCGATATCGCCGGCGACCTTTTCATTCTGTCCGAAAGAGTGGTGTTCGCTTAAGTATCCGTGCGCGTTCGGATCGGCCGGCACTGCGCAGCCTACACTGGCGGCTATAAGGCGGTGCGGCTCGCTTGCGGAGCATCTTGAGACGACGGCATACGTTATCATGCCGGGGACGAGCTCCTTCAGGCCTTCGTTCTTTGATACGACCTTGCATTCGGGCGGAAGTATGCTCGATACGTGGACTAAGTTGCACTTTTCTATTCCCGCGTCGCGCAGCGCCAACTCGAAGCTCCTGAGCTCCGCCTTGTGTACGCCTACGCCTTTAGTCAGGAACATCTTCTTGGGTACCAGCAGATTCTTTCTGGGGCCTAGCAGCATTTTTGAGCTCCTATTTCTTCATCGGGAATACATATCCCAAAAGCCTGTAGACGAGCTTAGCCGCCAGGAAATCCGACGACACCTGCCCTTTTATGGGGCAGAGCTCCACGACATCAAACCCTACGATTTTTTTATCCTTGGACACCTCGCGTAAAAGATCTAGCGTCTCGTACCACCCTATCCCGCCCGGCTCGGGCGTTCCCACGGCAGGCATGAGCGACGGATCGAATACGTCGAGGTCTATGCTCACATAGACGTGCTCGGTTAAGCCGCGCGAAATCACATCTTTCCATAGAGGCATATCTAGTATATCATAGACATTCACCGTCTTGACCCTGCCATTGACTACAGTGGTAAGAAAGTCCTTCTCTTCCTTCGATAAACTGCGCGTCCCGGTCTGGACTATAGGGCAGATCTCGCTGATCCTGCGCGCGACGCAGCCGTGGTTGAACTTAGAACCGAAATATTCGTCCCTCATATCATAATGCGCGTCCAGGTGCAGGACCGATAGGTTAGGGTAAGTCTCTTTAAAGGCTCTTACGGCCCCTATGCTCACCGAGTGCTCGCCGCCCAAGATAACGGGAAATTTGTTCGCTTTCAACAATTCTACAGTGGAGCCGTAAACCTTCTCCACCATCGCCTCCGGCGCCATATCCTGTACCGGCAAAGGCTCCATGGTGTGGATGCCTATCTTATACGTCTCCTGATTCAGCTCTTCATCGAAGAGCTCCATCTTCTTCGAGGCATCTATTATAGCCTGAGGCCCGTTAACGGTCCCCTTGATGTAGGTGGCGGTCTTATCGTAAGGCACCTGCATCACCACAACTTTGGACTTCTTTAAACTGGAATACTCTTCTTCCAGCGCTATATAATTTTTAGAAGTATTTTTGTCATCCATATAAGCTTACAATCAGCCTTTAAGTATATCCGATACCCTATTCACCATCTCTACTATTTTTTTCGCCCTATTCTCGTCGAGAGTCCCGAGCCCGCAGCTTGGGGTCACGAGAGATGATACCGAAGATAGATCGACTCCTTTATTTTTCAACACATCAAGAGCCGCTTTGAGTTTAGCCGCGATATCCTCGGCTCTTACCGAATCCGCGGCTTCAGAACTTGGGACTATTCCCCACGCTATCGCGGAACCTCTCTCGATGTAATCCTTTATCTCCCGATGATAAAGGAAGAACTCTTTTATAAAATTATAAGCGTCGAAGTTCAATATGTCAACGCCTCTCTTGAGAAGCAACGGCCAATCCGTATTCCCGCAGCAGTGGATGCCCGACAATGCGCCCTCCTCTTTTATCGCTAGGAATATCTCATCGAGAGATCTTATCACATCGTCCGCCCGAATATTGACATAACTTGAACCTATCGATACCAGATACGGCTCATCTACAAATATGATGACATCCCTGGATAGCTTCTTCAGCTCGCGTATCTGCCACCTGGCCTTCATGGCAAGAACTTTCGTGACGATATCGAAGATGTCCTTATCGTATATCAGGGACTTCTTATTCTCGTCCGTCACGGATAGCGCAAAGCTCACCGGCCCGGTGATATGCCCTTTCGCGAACTTTGCCGCCGGCGCCTCTTTTTTAAAGAGGCTCATGAATTCATAAAGGCCTTCAGCGTAAGGGCTGGATATCTTAAAATATTCCACATCCCCATCGAGATACTTCTGATAAGCCTTCTCCATGCCTGAAGCCGCGGCCAGGGAATCTACATATATGGACCGCTTATTCTCGTCTATAATAACCCCGGGGAGTCCCTCCGAAAACTGGCAGTACATATGCTCTTTGAATGAGCGGTTATTAAGTTGAGGCCAGAATGGAATGACTTTAAAATGGTCGAATATCGTACGGCAGGCGGCTTTCGGGTCTTTAAATGGAAGGCTCCCTATGCCGGTAGCTTCAAAATGAAATCTAGGCATATCGCCAATCGCTTAAACGCTTTATGCGCTTCAGCATGTTGGGGTGCGTGGAAAATAGTTCGAGCAATTTATCGCCGAAACCGAGCTTGATATTCTTATTTCTAAGGGTATCCAGCTCCTGAGGCGATATGGTGCCGGACCTGTCGAGGTCGAGCTCTCTTAAGTCCTTCAATTCAGTAAGGGCCCTTGACGGATCGTTGACGAAGAAGGCCTTCATCCCCTCCGCAGTTTTAAGCTCCTCTTTAGGCATCCTCGCCGAGCCGTATACGAGCTTATATAATGCTGAGGCCAGAAGAGCCGGATTATTCCCAAGATCGACAGAACCCTTGTCCGCAAAGTATTCCCTTATCCTGGAAGCGTAGAGTACGAGAAGATTCGTCACAAAATAAAAGAGGAAGGCTACCAGTCCTACCAGCATGGTGCTCGAACCCTGGTTTCTGTCACGCCTATCCCCAAAGAAGAGGAA
>CAYVCD010000077.1:0-6505 GCA_964450115.1 uncultured Planctomycetia bacterium | reverse complement strand
TACTAACGTCGGAAATCAAGACAAATTTAAAAAACATGCCCGGCGTCGCAGGTGACTATTTGCCTCTTAAAGACTCTCTATCGATCTTGCCAAGGCTATTCTTTGGCATATTTTTAAGGACCACGACATCCCGGGGAACGCCATAGGCGGGGAGGTTAGCCTTGCAGAACCTTATAATCTGTTCACGTTCTAGCTTGCTTCCGGGCACAAGCGTTACAAAAAGCTTCAGCCTCTCGCCCAACACCGGATCTTTGAAGCTGAGCGCCACATTCTCCATTATCCCTTTTAATCTGGACACCATATCTTCTATCTGCGCAGGACTTATCCTATTTCCGCCTATCTTTATAAAATCTTTTTTTCTGCCGACAATAAATATGTCGCCGTCTGGATCCTTAAAACCTATATCTCCCGTATAAAGCCAGCCTTTTTTCAGGGCTGTATTTGTCTGGACAGGGTTATTCCAATAACCGGCCATTATATTGGCTCCTTTTACCGTGATCTCGCCTTCTTCGCCTTCCTTACACTCCTTGCCGCGGACGTTCACGATCTTTACCCTGACGCCCTCTATGGGCTTGCCCACAGAACCGGCCTTCCTGGGGACTAACGATGGGTCCAGATATGAGATCCTTGGAGAAGCCTCGGTCTGCCCATACATTAAATAGAGCTTTTTCTTGGGGAATAAGAGAGCCAGCCTTTTTGCGACATCTGGCGGCATCTTATCGCCTGCCTGCATGAAATATCTTAAAGAAGGAAGCTTTCTATTTGCCAAATTCGACATGTTGAGCAACATTATATAGTGGCTTGATACACCGGCAAAACCCGTGGCGCAGTATTTTTCTATTGCATCTAAAAGAACGTTCGGATACGCGAACCGGGTCTCAATTATAACTGTGCCGCCAACGATAAAATGGGATATTACAAGCGACAGGCCGTAAATATAATATATCGGCAGTACGCAAATTATTTTGTCCGACGATTTTAAATGCGCGTATTTTACTATTGCGCGATTATTAGACATGAGATTCTCTTGGGTCAATAACGCTCCCAAAGGTCGGCGCGTAGTTCCGGAAGTATATATTATCGAAGCCGGACTTTTTAGATATGATCTGGGAAACATACTAACGCGATACCCCAGAGTCTCTTGCGCCTCATTCATTACAAATCTTATGAACTTTGTTTTATCAACAAGCCCTTTTGCCTTAGTCTCAAACCCTGCGCCGACATATAAAGAAGATATGGCGCAATCGTTCGCCTGCCGCGAGATCTCTTCGACATTCAAAGCATGGTTTAGCGGAACGCTGACACACCCTGCTTTCGATATAGCAAAATATGCCGCGATAGACCCGACGGAATTTTTAGCCAGAAGCCCTACTCTTTCACCCCTCTTAAGCCCCATCGCCACCATGTATGAGGCGAGATTTTCCATCTTCCTGTTCAGTTCTTTATACGGGATCTGCTTTGAACCTTCTATTATGGCTATGTCGGTGGGCCGGCGCTTGGCGTTGTCTGAAACTATATCGTGCAGAAATAACTTCATTTTGAGGATTTTAGTTTGCGCGTGATATATCTTTCGAGGTTATTTAAAGTATCAAGGTTCTCCGGTATTATCTCCGGGACAGTGATCTTTATCTTGAACTTGTCCTGTATAAAATTGGTGAGTTCTATAACACCTATTGAGTCTATGATCCCATTATCGAGAAAAGAGTCGTCGTCTTTTATGTCACCGGAGCCGAGCAGGTAATTGTCTATTATGAATTTCTTCAATATCTCTTTCATAAACCGAGCTTCCTCCGGACCATGTTAACGACCCTCGTGTTCTTCTTTACAGGAAGATGCTTTAACCCTTCCTCTCGAGTCATTATACCTGCCCGGACAAATGCCGCTATCTCCAGTATATAAGGATGAAGGCCATATTTTGCTATATGGACTTCGTCGGCAAAGGAGTTCAATAAACAGTTTGTGGCATTCAGATCTACCTCATGCGGTTTCTCCCAGCCAAACTCTTTTATCTTCTTTAAGATATTCTTTTCATTATAGTCGGAGAACCCCAGAGGATGGATAAGATATGGGAATTTATCCGGTTTCGAATAATGACGCTTCTCCAGAAAGTACGCTCCTATATCCTTCCCCGCGATATTTTCCATAGGCCTTTTTAATATCTTCTCCATCTCCATCATCATAATGGGACTTATCTTTAATATAGATGATGTCGCAGGAGCCTGACCAGGAGACCATCCAAATCCCACCATCGGTATCTCTTTTTCTATAGCTGTCTTTAAAGAAAGGTATTTAACTAATCCGATGCAGGATGTACATATGGTGCTTGCGCGCTCAAGAGTTTTGGCTGGATAGAGAGATCGATTCGCGGAAGTCCTGAATACTTTCTTCAAAATCCCGTTGAAACGCGGCTTAAAGAATATGTGGTCAACATCGAGCTTCTCTACTACATTTCTTATATTAATATATGTCCTATCCGGCACAAAGCCGTTGTCAAATGTGAAGGCTAAAATCTTCAGCCCATAAATGTCTTTTAACAAATGAAGAGCGTATGTAGAGTCTTTGCCGCCCGAGTAGCACATAAGTATGTCATACTCTCCGCCGCCGCGGACCTTTTTTGCGAGAGACTCGAATCTGCGCCTAAATAGTTTTCGCTCTCCGGCTGCCTTTCTTTTTGACAGGTAGTTCTGACAATAACTGCAGACGCCGTCTTTATCGAATGTCACGTGCGGGAAATTTTCAGGCACTACGCATTTCTTGCAGATATTCATAAAATGTTATCAGGCCTTCTGTTTATATATCAGTATGAAAATAACCGAGGCAACAGTAAATATCGCTATCAACATATTCTGTAAATTGAATGGCAGGCCATATAAGCGCACTTTTGACTCATTAAATATCTTTATTATGCCGCCGACGCCCTTTTCCACCCCCGGGCCATAAAGGTCCATAGCGAACTCCGGCAGCATTTCCTTAGATAATATTGAGCTAGTCAGATCCGCTTTCATTATCTTTTCTACTCCCCTACCAACCCCTATCCTTACCTTGCCTTCCCTGAGGACGATAATAATATGCATGCGCTTATCATTCTCGATAAAAGGCGACAGCCTCCATTTTACAATATATTTTGATACGAAGCTTTCGAAGTCCCGCCCGTTCAAAGACACGAATGTGGAGACAATAAGCTCTACGCCTTTATTGCGCTTAAATTCTCCGAGCTCCATTTCGAGCCTTCTCTTTATATCATCGTCGATTATACCGGCGTAGTCATTGACCAGGTTCTTTGTCCTGCCCGGTATCTCTTCTGCGGCCATTGCCTTGCCCAATACAGAAAATAGCATCACAAACAATGCAAGAGCTGCCAACGCTTTTTTATTCATTATTGTTTGCCCTCTATCCTGGAAGCGGTGGGCTCGAATATCTGGTTCTTAAAATATCTGGTATAGATATCGGATCCTTTTTTATTAACATGCGAATAATCTCCGAAATATTTGTTGTCGATATACATCATCGGCTTCTTTATGGAATAGGCACTCGGATAATCCCTCCTCATCTTTCCGTAGAATGTGTCATAATCTTTATTGAAACCCGTATTTTCAAGAGCCACATAGAGCTCTTTGGGCACCACGAACCCCAAGAGCACTACTTTAATTCTTCTTGAATTGGCAAGAGCCATCAGCTTATTCAGATATTTCACATCGATCTTAGATATAGATACCTTGTATTGCAAACGCTGCTTATTCTTGATGAAAAAATCTTCACTCAAGGAATTACCCGATCGCGGAGAAGGCATGTATCCGTTATTCTTCTTCAGCGTGTCTACAAACAAAGCGTTGCTCCCCCTGTAAACATCTCTTTTTGTAAGGCCAACCTTTCTTAAGTCTAAGCTCGGCCAGTATCGCATAAAAAATACGCGCCTCTCTTCCGCTGTAAGATCTTTCCATATGAAGACCAATTCCGGAATATTAACGAAATAACGCAATATAACGTATGTGGAGTCAAGCGCTGGCTCAGGGTCCACATATAAGAATATCGCCTTCGGCGGCTTATGATTTTCCAGGTACCTTTTCAATAACAGATACAGGCTCATCGGCTTGCCGCCGGGCAACCCTAGATTCAGGATGTCGCCACTTACGTCTGTAACCTTTATTCCGGTCTTCTGGATGCTGTCACCCACTATCAGATAATCATAATCTTTGGGCAGCTCTATAAGCACATGCTCGTTTATGATAAATTTATTCCAAAAATCATCGATAAACTCTGCCCTGTTCAAATAAAGGATGGCTTCTGCGGCAACGAACAGCAAAAAAGCCGCCAGAAGGGCCGCAGGTATCTTTTTAGAACTGAAAATAGTAGTAATTTTTGACACCGAAATCTCCATAAAATATGAATAGATAGAATAGGGCAACGTATATTATCGCCCTTAATGCCGGATTCATCTTGAATACGACAAATTCGTTATTTTCCTTAAACTGAAAATATTCTATAGCTAAAAGCGGCAGAATAAAAATGGCGGCCGTGATCAACATGCCTGAGAGCCCCGGCACTTTTATAAAAGAATTAAAGATAACATTTCTTAGAACAGCTGCCGCGCCCGTTATTGAAGGACAGGCAAAAAACAAAAGTCCGATGGCAAAAAGGTTAAACACAATGAGCGTCTGAAGGCAGGCCCACGCTATGCTCGCTATCTTATTCTTTGGCTTTACCAGATTAATGTAAGGTCGCGATCTACTGTAGGCTATTATTATTAAGGCGTGGTAAACTCCCCATGCGATGAATTTCGGCTGAGGACCATGCCAGAAACCGAACAGCGCCCATGTTATCAGCACTACCAGCGATGCTGAAAGCTGCTTTCCGGAGAATTTTGCGAGAGCAAGCGGATAGAAGACATATTCCTTTATCCATGTAGTCAAACTTATATGCCATCTCTGCCAAAGGTCATAAGGGTTAACCGAGAAAAACGGCGTCCTAAAATTAATCATTATATTGAAGCCCATAAGCTTACCGAGCCCCCTGGCCATATCGGAATATCCGGAAAAATCGGCGTACACCTGAAAGGTAAACAGGTACATGGCTACAAGAGAGAGTTTGCCGGGAACTATCACGGGTGGCTCAAAGACGCCCGCTATCATCGCTGCAAGGTTATCGGCTATGACTATCTTTTTGAACAGCCCCCAGAAGAAGAGCCATGACCCCTCATGTAGTTTTTCGCTAGTTATATCCCTTTTATTTGTTATTTGCGGAAGCATATTGCGGGCGCGCTCTATTGGCCCTGATATGATCTGCGGGAAGAACGCTACGAATAACGCGAAGTCCGAAAGCTTTTCTGCAGGCTCAAGCTGCTTCCGATAAATGTCTATAGTGTAACTCATTATCTGGAAGGTGTAAAAAGATATGCCCAGCGGCAGGATTATATTCAGTGTGGGTGGTGCGCTATGAAGGCCGATCGCCGCCAACAGGTTACTTAGTCCGCCGATAAAGAAGTTAAAATACTTGAAAAAGCCTAACAGGCTCAGATTAAAACATATGCTTATGACCAAAAAGAGCTTGCGCTTCTTTTCATCCGAGGAGCCTGCTAGTACGCCCCCAAAATAATAGTTTACAATGGTACTGGCCAATATGATGGACAGAAAGCGCCAATCCCATAAGCAGTAAAATATGAAGCTGGCGATAAGGAGAAGATAATTTTGCCGCTTGTGATCAAGAACAATATAGAGGGTGTATGTGATAAGAAAAAATAAGGCAAAATGTATGGAGTTGAAAGCCATATGAACGAATTATATCACATTATTATGCGCTTTGTCCATCCGGGGTAGATAATAAACATGCCCGGCGTCGCGGTTGAGACCATATGGGTGATATGGGGCCCATGATCCGCGAAGCGGGCACGTTATCGTCATTGCGAGCAAAGCTAAACAATCTATTTTTACAGCGACCTTGATGTCGCTCTGAAAGCCGTGAGGAATTCCCTCACCACTTCGCTAATATTGAGTCTCTTTATTATCCGCAACAGGCCGTTAAGCATGTTTCGGATCGAATCCAATTTCTTCATAGTTACAACTGAGCAGTTGATCGCCACCGCTGTCGGTTTATCCTGGGTTGCCAGCCTCTCGGCCAATCTTATAAATTCTACCATTACTGTGGCAGCGGGAGCCTCTCTCGCATCTCGTTTTATAGATTCTTTATTAGATACCAGGAAGTTCGACATCTGTTTCGGACCGGCATTTTTCTCCGCATCATAATGGCTCCCTACCGCTCCGACATCAGACTCTGAGATGGCATATGCGATATTGCAATTATCTACCATAATGTTTTCTTTCACCGAGACCTGATCTATCGCGGTTCTGGACTTTTCAACTATATTATCTGTTTCGGAGACCTCAACTATATTTATGTTTGAATTGCCGGTTACTTTTCTGCCCTTTTCGATTATGACAAAGTACTTTATAACAGAACTCTTCTGAGACAGGACCTCGGAGATCATATCATAGCTATATGCGCCGTTTCT
>CAYVCD010000076.1:0-6655 GCA_964450115.1 uncultured Planctomycetia bacterium | reverse complement strand
TCACCTGCGACGCCGGGCATGTTTTTTAAATTTGTCTTGATTTCCGACGTTAGTATCACTATAATCGAATATCCCATGGCACAAGTAAGCTTACAAAATGTCTCAAAGGCCTTCCCGGGAAATGTCTGGGCGATCAAAGAGATCGACCTAGTTATCGAGAGTAAAGAGTTCGTAGTCTTAGTCGGACCCTCAGGCTGCGGTAAATCCACCACATTAAGGATAATTGCAGGATTAGAAGATGCCACGGACGGCAGCGTCTATATAGGTGATCAGAGGGTCAATGACGTCCCCCCAAAGGATAGGAATATCGCCATGGTATTCCAGAACTACGCCCTATATCCCCACATGACAGTATATGAGAATCTGGCCTTTGGCCTAAAACTCCGTAAATACCCCAAGGCAGAGATCGACACAAGAGTCAAAGAGGCCGCCAGCATACTAGGAATAGAGAAGCTTCTGCATAGGCGCCCTAAAGAACTCTCAGGTGGCCAGAGGCAGAGAGTCGCCGTAGGCCGCGCCATCGTCAGGAAACCCCTGGTCTTCCTATTCGACGAACCCCTCTCTAATCTAGATGCCAAGATGCGTGTACAGATGAGGGCGGAGATAAAGAAACTCCACATGCGTCTGCAGACCACCATGATATACGTCACACACGACCAGACCGAGGCCATGACCATGGGTGACAGGATCGTCGTCATGAAAGACGGCGTAATCCAGCAGATAGCAGATCCAATAAATCTCTATGATAAGCCTGTTAATAAATTCGTCGCAGGTTTTATCGGCAGCCCGCAGATGAACTTCATCAAAGGCACCATAGTAAAGAAGGATAACAAGCTGTGCTTTAACGAAGGCAGCTTCTTAGTCAAAGTAATAGACGCCATGGCGCCTAAGCTGACCTCATACATAAACAAAGAGATAATATTCGGCATAAGGCCCGAAGATATATACGATAAATTATTCGTCTCCTACGCATCGACCGACAACACAATAAGAGCAAACTGCGAGCTTATAGAGCCCCAAGGCTCCGAAGTGTATCTACATCTAAATACGGGAAAAAGTTCCATCGTAGCAAGGGTCGAGGGTCATGATAAACCCGCGATCAACCAGGATATGGACCTGGTCTTCGACATGGCCAAAGTGCACTTTTTTGACAAGGATACCGACAACACGATCGTCTGATGGATATTAAGCAAAAGAAGTTTGTGCATGGTAAAGAGTACTCGCCCGGTAAGACCTACTATAAACCCCTGGAAAAGTTCGCAAAATTCGGCACAAGCGGTATCAGGTGGCTTGTCGAAGGCGCCGCAGTAATCCTGGCAGGAATGCAGGACAAGATAAAGTACTATATCTCTGTAAATTATAAGAGGACCTCCGGCTCGAAAGAAACGCTCGCCGAAGATTTTAGCATGCCGAATATAGGCATAGTCATAAAGTCGATAGCCCTGTATAATCTCCAAAAAGCCGAAGGCGCATATCCTGCGATATCCGGCGATAGAAAAGATTTCAAGGACCGGCTTTTCAGTAAAGGCCTTCTTGTTATGTATGATAACAGGCCGGGCAATTTTGATAATGCGCAGGAATCCGCGAAGATATTGGCCGCCTATGGCATAAAAGCGGTCCTCGCAAGGTCCGACGGCAAATATACCCCCACTCCGCTTCCGGCCGTCAGCCGTCTTGTGCAGAAGAGCGGATATGCAGGCTCAATAACATTTACCGCAAGCCATAACGGCGATGAGTGGAACGGGATAAAGTTCGAGGCCGAGGACGGCGCCGCCGCTGACCCGAAGATCACCGATGCTATACAGAATATACTTGCCGAAGAGCTGGCGCTCAAAGATCCGGCTAAACCGGTAGCCTACGATATCGTCGACGAGCCGGTTGAAACGCTGATCAAAGAAGGCATGGCAGATACCGTAGATACGCTGGAATTCTACGCGGACGAGATCGCCAAATATCTGGATATGTCCGCGATAAAGAAGGCCATCAAAGAAGGCCGCGTAGAATTCATCTACAGCGCGTTCTTCGGCAGTTCCGGCCCGGCAATGATAAAGTTATTCAAAAAACTTGGATTGCCTACGGATAATATCATAGAGACCCATAAGTCGGCCGACCAGGGCTATGTGGCAAGCTATGAACCGGCCATGAAAAAATTGGTGAAGTTAGTCGCCGCGGTCAAGTATAGGGGAGATTCGCTTAAAGCGAAGGGCGTAAAGACCGTGGTGATCGGCGGCGCGGCGGATAACGATGCGGACAGGTTCCAGGTGAACCAATATAACAGGACTACAGCAAGCGTCGAAGAGTTCACGCCTGAAAAACTATCCGCGGTATTTGGGCATTATCTTAGCAGATACAAAAAGTTTAAGGGACCTTTCGGCAGAAGTTTTGTCAGCGGAACGCTGCAGGACGAGGTGGCAAAATTGTTCGGACAGACTACCATAGAGACCGCCACAGGCTTCAAATTTTCGCCCAAGGTATTGGTGCAGAATGGCGGAGTGCTTTTCGCGGAAGAGAGCTACGGCATCTCCTTTAACGGCTGGACGCTTGATAAAGACGGCATATTGCCGTCACTTCTTGCGCTGGAGCTCGTCGCTGTAACAGGTAAGAGCCTGGATGAATATTACAACGATATGCTGAAAGAGCTGGAAAAGTCCGGCCTCGTAAGCAATATATCCTTCAAAAGATACGACCAGGCTCTCGAAGAGAGCGTAAAAGTAGAAGCGATAAAGAGATTCGCCGCGGTTAAGAACGATGTAAGTTTCGGCGGACAGAAGATAGTCAAGCGGTACGATCCCAAGGAATATGACGGCGGCATGAAATTCGTGCTTGCCGATGGCAGCTGGGTCGCATTCCGCTCTTCCGGGACGGAGCCTATAATAAGGATGTATGTAGAAGCGAGAAGCGAAGAAGAGAGAGAAGAGTTAAAGGCCTTGGCGTTCAAGCTTGTCGGCATAACGGACGCACAGGAGAAGCGGGCTGCCGCAGTAGTCTCGCAGAAGCTTCATACTGTTCTTAGCGCAAAAATACCCGAAGACGAGAAACGGTTGCTGCAGGGCGGATATAACCAGGCAGGCTTCGGTGTCGCCGCGGGCGCGGCGATAGACGGCTCCTTCGCTATAGGTGATGAAGGTAATCAGGGTTATTACGTTAACGGCGGAAAAGAGATATTTATTTCCACCGTAGAGAGCATGAAGAGCTTCTTCAAAAAGCGCGCCGAGATACTGGGCGGGCCGATCAGATATGTGATAAAGCCCGGCATAGGCGGACAGCATACGCCGTTCCAGGGGATCGCGGACCTCTTCCGGGCTGTCGACCCTGAAAGCGGAATAGTCGTCGGAGAATATGAGCTGGGCAAAGATTATGAAGCAGCGTTGGCCGCGGTATTAAAGAAGCTCGGCGCAGACTGGGACCGGATAGCTGTCATCCCCAGCTCGAAATCCGGCTCTACCGACGAGACGATGATGATATTTACGGAGATATTCTATGTGCTCTTAAAGAATATAGCCGCTAAGCATGGATTTGACGGAAGACTCTTCGCCGGCGTGGTGCTTAAGACCATGCATGATGTGAATTTTATTAATGGCAAAGAGCGCGCTCCTATGGATCTATTCAAAGACTTTGATCTAAAATTGGTCCAGGCCGATCTTAATATGGCCGGAATACGGATCAGTTACGATCAGGTGAAAGACATATTTGGGGCGGTCCTCGGAAATATGTTCTTTGAGACCACTGACAGGCCTGATCAGAGCAGGCTGTCGGCATTCATACGCAATTCGGGCCTCGATAAAGAATTGGGAGAGAACGCGCCCGGCTTCGGCGCGATGTTCGATAACGTAGGCGGACGCTGGACAGCGGATCTTCACATGATGACGTTCCTCGCATATTACGATCTTAGCGCGGAAGATTACTGGAATACGCGCTATGAAGGAATAAAGAAGGTCCGCGAAGGATCTCACCAGGCGAATACGCTTGGCAATAAGATCCTCGACGAAGGCATTACCGATATAGCGCTCATTGTGCCAGATAAGCTATTCTGGTTCGGAAAGGCGATGGAGCAGAATTTCAATGAGAGCATTTGGCAGGAAGGTTTTGCCAATCTTATCGCTGTAAGGCAAAGTGACTGGCCCGCTCAAAAAACAAATTACGCGTCCGACCAAAATGCTATGGTAATAGATATCGAGCCTATAGAGATGTCAAATCCTCTCCGGCAATATTACGCGGATTCATTAGGCGTATTATTTACGACATTCTACGGCATGACGCATACCGTAGGTAACAGGCTCATGGCAAGGGCTCTGGCCGCTAAAGGATTTACGCCTGCCGATGTCGACCTGAAAGACCTGGACCATCCGGCCACAAAGATATTCCAGCAGAATCTATATCTTCGCCAGCCGTATGTTGAGCTTGGCAAAGGTTTATTGGAGAAGAAGCTGAAGGCTCTGCAGGACCGTGGCCCGGCGGGGATAGAGGCGGAATCGAAGAGGATACAGGAAGCGGCAAAAGAGGCGCTCGGCTCTCCGGAAGCGCTTAAAGATATGATAAAAAAAGCGGCGGATCTCGCAAAGAAGGAAGCGCGCAAGTTCGTGCCGTTCATCTATCTCGAAGGCGAAAAGTTCTATAATTTAAGAGAGTATCTGACCAAACTTGGTGTCGTATGGGTAATGCAGGGCACGGGCGACCAGCATATAAGCTATCAGCAGGTCCTTGCCCAGCCCCAAAAATATCTGCCGTTTATAATCTCAGTCGTCCCCGAAAAATTCTTGCCCGGGCGTCCGGCGGTAGGATTCGCTAAAGGCTATCTGGATAATGTCAGCCCCAACATGGTCCGCGACCTGTTCGCGGAGGCCTCTTACGGAGCCTTGATGAACCCGAGACTGGATGAAGCCGGCGTCGAGGTCATTGGCGCCAAAGGTATATTCATGCGCATGACCGATAGCGAGGACAATAGAAAAAAGCTGGCGCATTCTTTTGAAAAAGCAATAACTCCATAAGATAATTGACAAAAAACTATATTGTGATAATGTAATGAGTATGCATAAAACCCTTCTTGCTTTCGTCGGCGTAGTAGCTCTGTTGTTCACCGTTGTCTGTGGCGATCATGCTTATGCGGCCGGATTCAAAAGCGAAGATGAGCTTGTTGATGAGACGAGGGAAAATGTTGAAAAACATTTAAATGATGAATGGCAGCCGGCAATGAGGCCGGATCCTGGCGATCTTGTGATAGCGGATTTCAATACGGGATCGTGGAACAAAGGCTTCGCAAGCCATATCAGGGGCTGTAAAAGATCCTTTGACAGCAAGAACAGGCGCGGCGACACCGGGTTTGCGATGAAGCTTAAGTATAACGTAGATTCCAAGACTCCGGTGTATAACGAATACAATATCGCGCTTCCTAATATAGACGCGTCCGGCTATGATAATATCTCTTTATGGGTGAAGGGTAACCCGAAGGAGGGCCACACAACCGTATTCAAAGTCATGATTGAGAACGCATCCGGTCAGACAGGGCACTATTATGTGACCAATGTAGCCGAACAATGGCAGGAGGCCATTATACCTTTGGCGCGATTTAAGGGGATAACTGACTTATCAGGCCTTACGAAGTTTGCGATCGTCATAGAGGATAAGATCGCTTCTGATAAAATTGGCGCTATCTTCATAGACGATATTAAGCTTACCAGGAATAATCGATAACTAAGCCTTTTAACATATGTCAATACCTGCTTTTTTCCACGCCTAATCAAATACCGCTATAATAATTGTAACCGCTTGTAAAGACTGATGTTTAAGTAATGTTAGGACATAAAAAAGCTAATCATACCTTATTGACACTATAGTACGAATATGTTATACTACAAATGTAATGCAAACAAAAAGTAAGTTCTTAACATAACGCTTAAGAGGGTGATATCGAAATGTTTATCCGACAGGGACGGAGAGGATCGATCAATATTTGGCTGCGCTGCATGGCTGCCGTCCTAATAGTTTGTTTTATAAACCAGGATCTGGTTTGGGCGCAGGAAGGAACTCCGGTTTGGTCTAAAGGACAGAGCGGGAATTTTGCTGTTAAGCCTCCGGCGGCCACGCCTCAGAGCGGCGTATCCATCCCAAAGGATGTTGCCGTAACAAAAGAGGTCTACAAGTCCACCAACGGCGACGACCGCACGATCATCAATATCCAGGACGCCCACTCATCGTTAGCCGCGCAGGAATCGATAGTATCCATCCTTGATTCATTAGTAACAAATTATGACATGCAGCTGGTAGCCATAGAAGGCTCCACCGGCTACGTAGACACGTCGTTATTAAAGACATTCCCCGATGAGTCCATCCGCAAAAACACCGCCAAATACCTGATGAAGAAGGGCAAGATGTCTGCGGGCGAATTCCTCTCGGTAACATCGGACAAGAATATCGCCCTATACGGCATAGAAGACAAGGGGCTATATACAGAGAACGTCGAAGAGTTCAAAAGAGTATTCGAGATCCAGGGGTCCACCGCCAAGGATATCGCCAACCTGATCTCCGCCCTGGATGGCCTGAAGGAGAAGATATACTCGGACGACCTGAAAGCCCTGGACAAGAACTCGGTGCTGCACAAAGACGGCAAGATCACTTTTACGGATAGATGGAACCTGATTAATGCGCTCGGCACGAA
>CAYVCD010000075.1:0-6667 GCA_964450115.1 uncultured Planctomycetia bacterium | reverse complement strand
GCGGCGCGTATCTTCACTCGCCACAATATACGCATCGGTGCCTTCACATACCCACCACGCGTGGAGTCCGTAATCTGTAACTATCGTGATCAACTTTGATGATGTCAAATTCTTCTCTTTCAGGTCGGCGATCACTTCGCTGGCAAAGAAATGGGTGGAGATTATCACGTCCGGCTTCATATCCGCTATATACTTCACCAATTTTTTTGAATTAGCCCAGTTGTTTATCCTTCTTATATAGGATACGAATAGATCCACGAACGGAATGTCGGTCAGATAATACGATAACCCCCAGAATGTCGGAAGTTTATTAACCATTAGTAGATATGCCTGAAGATATGACCACTTGAAGAAGTCGTTGGTGTAGTCGAGGGCATCTATCATCGTCACCTCTACGCCGGGCAGTTTCATTTCTTCATATGCTTTCTTCACAGCCATGGACGCCTTCTTATGCCCTATCCCCGCCGTCGCATATACAATCAATATCTTCTTATTCATTATTTGAATAGCTCCTTATTCTCTTTGACCCATTCGGTGAGAAGCTTGACACCCTCATTAGGGTTCAGCCTGGGTTTCCAACCTAGCGCTTTCGACACCTTTGATATATCGGAGATGTAGACCTTCTGATCAGACGGCCTCCAATCTGAAAATCTATACTTCATCTTGAAGCCGGTCAATTTTTCCAATATATCTATAAATTCCAACAACGACATGGTGTTATCGGGCCCACCCCCGATATTGTAGACACCACTCTTTATATCGCTCTTATAAAATATATCGTAGGCTTCCACGAGATCGTCAACATACAATGCGTCCCGCACCTGCTTGCCATCTCCATATATGGTGATGGGCCGCTTCATTATATTGGAAATAACAAAATGCGCTACCCAACCCTGGTCTTCAAATCCGAACTGCCGCGTTCCGTAGATGCAACTCATCCTGAATATCGCTGTCCTCATGCCATATATGTGCGCATATTCCTGTGCATAGATATCACCCGTATATTTACTCGCACCATAGGGCGTATGGCCCGTAAGATCTATCGACATATCTTCGGTAACACCTTTTACACCATCGTAAATATATCTCTTCTCTTTTTCTATAAGTTTTATCTTGTCAACATTCTCACCAAAGACTTTATTTGTAGAGCAGTATACGAATGTGGCGTCTTTGCTTTTCTGTCTTAAGGCCTCCAGAACGTTGAGTGTTCCAAAAGCGTTTATGCTGAAATCTTCCATCGGCTCCTGGACAGATAACCCAACCCCCGGCTGACCTGCCGTATGAATACATAGATCGACGCCCTTACCTATAGCAGTTACGACGTCACGCTTATTTCTGATGTCACCTTTGACCCGCTTTATGTTCTTGTAAGTTTTAAGGTAATTCCAATTGTATTCTACGCTTCTCTTATCATAGCCGAATAGCTTGGATCTCATCAGGTTATCAAGGACTACGACATCGTCGCCTTTTTTGGCATATCTCTCAGCGGCATGGCTTCCAACCATTCCTGCTCCACCCGTAATAAGGACTCTCATCTATTTGTCTCCCCTGACTATATATTTAACGACCTCTAAAAGATTCTCGAATATATGATCCGGCTTCTCTGCCCAGGTACCGGCCATCTCTCTGGAACTTTTACCTGACAGGACAAGCACGGTTTTACAGCCTATTTTTTTACCAGCCAGAATATCTTTCTTATCATCACCCACAAAGTACGTCGTCTTCGGATCTACACCGTATTTTTTAGCGGCCATTTCAAGCATTCCAGGCTTCGGCTTTCTGCATTCGCAGTTATCTTCATCCTTGTGTATACAGTATAATACTTCCTCTACGGCGCCTCCGGCTTTTTCAATTTCTCTTACCATCCTTGAGCTCACGCGGCTCAATTCATCTTTTGTATATAAGCCCTTGTTAACCCCTCCCTGATTCGACGCCACTATTACCTTTATGCCCTTATCCTTCAATATCTTCAGCGCTTCAAGTGTGCCGGGTACAAAATGAAAATCCTTCCAATCCGTGACATAGTTGGTCTTGGTCCAACCGCCGGGATCTTTGTTGATCACTCCGTCTCTGTCTATAAATAAATATGAGATCATTTTCTTATTTCCAAGCCTCGCAATACATATTATCATTAAACGGCATACTGGAGATCTTTATTTTTTTAAACCCCACCTTTTTTAACAACAATTCCAAATTCGACGGGTCGAAATATATCGCGTGATCAGGCGGACGGAATCCTGTCCAGCCATATTTTTTTATCTTTCTATTCAAACAATCGTAGTTGACCGTCTTTAATAATAGAATACCGCCTTGCCTTAAAAACCCGTAACACTTTTTTATCGCCTGCAGCGGATCGTCCAGATGCTCGAGAAGCGATATCAAGGTCACGCCGTCATATTCTTCACTTTTAAACTCCGTATTAAGAAAATTACCGGTGATAACTTTTATCCCGGGCTTCTTCTCTGCTAGAGATGCCAAATAGTCTGATATCTCAATGCCCGTACAGTCAAATTTTTCTTTTGCCTTGCACATGAAACTGCCGTCACCGCAGCCTATATCCAGTATTTTGGATTTAGGCGCAAGATATTGGCTTAACTTATTATAAAATATAGCGCTCTTATCGCGTTTTGTCGCTTTACCGAACAGTCTCTTCAAACACCTGGAAAGCTTCTGTAAGGAATTCTTCTCTTTAACGTTACGCTCAATAACTTTTTCTTCAGAATAGCACTCTGCCCTATCCTCTCTTATAGGCATCGGATCGATATGGGCAAAACCGCAAGTATCGCATTCCTTGATAGTCCACCTATCTATCTTGTAGCGATCTATCCATATTTTGGATCCGCAAACCGGGCAGATGATCATATCTCTAGTTTTAGCTCCTTAAACATCAGGGCCAACCATAATACGGCTATAGGCACAAAATGAAGAAACAGCCGGGATCCTGAAGTGCTTAGATGCCAGCCAAACCCCTGAGGCGCTGACGACAACATGTACACCATAGAATATCCGGACAATACCAAAAGCATGGCCATGGTTACAGGAAAGAGCTCTTTTGAGAATATTCTTTTAAATCCTACAATAAAACCGGCGATAAAAAGTATCCATATGATATTCCACTTTTTCGGGCCAAAGAACTGTATCTGATATTCATAAAATATCGCGGGTATCCGTTTGAAACCTGTAATGATCTTTGAAGTCAAAGGGACATGTGCTCCCGCGAAATCGCTATTAACAGCAAACCCTATCGCCCGCCATCCTAACACATATGCGATAACCGCTAAGAAGGACACTAAAGCATAGACAGCTCCTATCAAACTAACGCGCTTTTCCTTTACCATGCATATGCTAACCACAGCCGCATTTATGAGTGTAAATAACAATCCCTCTGCTTTAGTCCATATCGCGAATACGGAAAAAATAAACGAGAGCGCTAGAACGGCTCTTCTTTTATCCTTCAGCCATAGATATAGATAAAAGAAGCTCGCCGAACAGTAAAAGGCAAATGGTATATCGGCGTATCCGTTAGTGGCAAAGTCCGTCACTTGAGGGATCGTCGCCAGCAAAAATGTAAAAAATAGAGCCGCTCTTCTATTCAAAGATCTTCTACAAATAGAATAAGCTATCGCTAAAAGCGCTACATAGTATAACGGGAAGATGATCTTTACCAAGTGATCGTTCAAAGAACCAAAGAACGTATAAAATTGCGCTTCGGCAAGCGGTATCAATAAGGGGTACTCTATATGCGGCACAAAATCAGCAAAGCTTTTGAAGAAATCCTTCGGTACCATCCTGCCCAGATAAAATATCTTTGACTTGAAAGCATACATCGCTATCGAGTCATATGACTCCATCGGCTTTATAAGCGTTCTGAAGAAGGCGTAAATAACCTCGAAGGATATAATGCCTACAAAAAACTTTTCAAGAAACGTCATTTTGGCGGCATCGCGAGGAGGATGTTGTAAAACCGATTTCCGATGAAGCCCGCCTGCCTGATGTCGATTCTCGCGCAGTCGGGCAGGCAATCCCAAAAATAACGCTGCTAGAATTAAAGGCAGGAACAATAGAACAGTAGATAGCGCGCTAAACTTAATCCCACATATAGACATGAGTGCCATCTGAATAGAGATAGTCGCTATTCCAATACCGTATGATAATGCGAGGGCCTCCCCAACAAAGAAAGGCCAAGCCCTAAAAAACAGGAGCTTCAGAACACTATAGCCTACCCCCAGAGTAAAAATGATCCAAAATAGTATCAGAAAAAGCGTCTCCAATTATTGCACCCTTCTTAAAATATATCTATCCAGGTCCAGTATCTTAAATATTTTGTAGCCTTCTCTTTTATAATCCTTAGTTCCATAAATCAGCAAAAATTCCGGTTCTTTCTTTTCAGTGTTGGGATATAAATAATATCGAACGCGCCTGTGTTCCAGTGAATCCTTCTCTATGCCTACGACTTCATAAGATGACGACTTTGGCATAGTTTGGTTACAGACCCTGATAAATTCGTACAACCTTGGGCCCGTAACATATGCCCTCTTCCCCTCAGCAGAAAGCTTCGAAAGGTTCGAATAATCCCTTATCAGATCTTTCTTAAATAATGGCCTGATCAGGAATATAGCCCAAATAATGACCCAGATAACCAATATTATTCTTACTGCAAATCTAGCCATTTTAATCCACAAATCTGTATTTTAATAGAGCCCATAGCGCTCCGAAACCGTGCGTCCAGTTTATCTTCTTTCCCTCAGCATAATTACGTCCATAATACGATATCGGCATCTCATATATTCTCAGATTCTTATTCTTCAAAATCTTCGCCGTAAGCTCCGGCTCAACCGAAAAATCATTAGAGCGTATATTTATTTTAGCTACCACTTCCTTCTTGAGCATCTTATAGCATGTTTCCATATCGCTAAGCGTTGTATTGTATAGAACATTTGTCAAAAAGGTAAGAAAATCATTGCCGACCCTGTGCCAGAACAGATGCACCCTCTGAGGCTTTCCACCCGATAATCTTGACCCATACACGACATCAGCCATGCCATCTGCTATGGGTTTAATCATATCGTTGAATTCGTTGGGATCATATTCAAGATCTGCGTCCTGTATTACCGCCACATCCTGTGATACATTCTTAAACCCTGTTCTTATAGCGGCACCTTTACCCATATTTTTATCATGGAAGAACAATATAACTCGTCCATCGAACTTCGTACTCTTCAGTAGCTCCCGAGTTCCATCGGATGAACTATCATCTACCACTATAAGCTCTTTCACTATATCGAGCTTCAAGACCTTATCTATTATCTTTAAGACCGTATTCTTTTCGTTATATACTGGCATTACAACTGAGAGTGTCGCGGACATTTTTCTCCAATCTTAAAGTAGGGCAGGTTTAAACCTGTCCTACTTTATTTTTTCGTTTTGTTTCATCTCCCAATATTTAACATATGTCATCCATTGATAATATCCGCCACCAAAGGCGGCCATGAATCCTATCAGTCCGTCTCTGAAGCCCTGTTCAACAACGTAATACCTGAGGAACCTTGACAAAAATTTCCTGAAAGCCTTTAAAGCGCCTACCTTGCGCCTCTCTTCAAACCACTTCTTGGCCTCTCCCGTAGTCTGCTTATTTAACGTCTGAAAGAATTCATGGAAATCTCTGTATGAATAATGGATAATATCGCCTTTTAAGAAACGTCCGCAGGTGCCATGATAAATGATCTTTGGATGTACACCCTTCTCTTCATAACTTACGATCCTTTTATCAAGCAGCCTGTCTTTACTGGCAGGATACCATCCCCCGTAATGCAACCATTTCTTTCCTAGATATGTCCTTATTGGTATGCAAAAGACCACGTGCTCTATAGGATTCTTAAATAACTGCTTTAGTTCCTCCTGAAGCTGCGGACTGACCCGCTCATCCGCGTCTAGACTCAATACCCAATTATTTCTTGCCAGGCTATAGGCATAATTTCTATGTTTGCCTTCAATATCCATACGTCTAGAGAATATCCTGTCTGTAAACTTTTTCGCAAGCTCCACGGTCCTGTCCGTGCTGCCATCATCTACGACGATTATCTCGTCCGCCCAAGATGCGCTCTTCAAGCAATCTTCTATGTTATGTTCTTCGTTCCTTGTTATGACCACAACCGATACGGGAACTTTCTCCATTTTTAACCCCTTTTAGTAAGATTGTACTTTTGCCTTGTGAATAAAGGATAACCTTTTCAAAACATTGGCAAGCCTATCATCTGTAACAAATATTTCACTGAACCTCTTCTTCTTGGTCAATACTTTCCATAAGGTCTTTAGGTAAAAGTATCTATCAAACACATTCGCTATTATATTGGAATGTTCCGGTAACGCAAGCCGTTTATTTGAAAATAACCAAACCCACAGGCCAAGCCTGGCTTGCGGCATAATATCTTTTTCCAGGGTTTTTATCATATTGTCATCAAACGAAGAGATTATATACGCTATCCACTTGCGTCTTCCCCACCTGAATTCATATATCTGCCTGTTCCGCTCGAAGTTCTCATCAAAAGAAGCTCCCCTAAGAAATGAGCTTCCCTCATCATGATAGACATACGCGCGGTGAGCCCTGGCGCATATATAGCCTTCCTTTATCACCCTACGGGAATAGTCGGTATCCTCAAAGTTCCCC